>NZ_JAFRNB010000088.1 GCF_017430385.1 Treponema sp. | reverse complement strand
AGACTGGATGAACAATCTTCCTAGAAAAATATTGGGTTATAAAACTCCAGCTCAACTATTTGAAGCTGAGTTAGATAAAATTTATAGAAAAACAGCTTAACAAATTTGTTGTTTCAAGTTGTTATTGCAATTTATGAAAAAGAACTTTTTACAGTTTCCTACTATAAAGTGGAAGAATTAGGAGATTTGGGTGCCTGCATTTCAGTAAATGGCTATGCATCTGCATGTTATGAAGATGCAAATGGTGTGTATTGGCTGAGATTTTCTACGCCAGAGGATTTGGTCGCTCTTCGCGGTAAAAAAGAGGAACAGAAAAGGCATGTTGGAGAAATAGGTTATGAGGTTGTATTTATTCCGCGCGAAATGTACCCGAAAATCATTCCTCCAAAATTAAAACCTGCAAAAATTACGCCGTATAATCCAAGTTCAATTCCAGATTCTGACCGTGATTTGAATCCTGTTGCTCCGATTGGCAATGAAGAATATTATTATGATGAAACTTTGACAGCACAAATCCAGTGGCTTGCCGTAAAAATTGCATGCAAAGGAATCTATGATATGGCGTATGCAGGTGATTTCCGTGCAGAAAATCCGGTTGATTACTATAAAACCAGCTTTATAAAGCACTATCTTGCAAGCAATGATGGAATGGCATCAAAAGGTACGGAATTATTCGAGGGAATTTGTTTTGATTACGCTGATTTTGCCTACCGTGAGTTAAGAGACCATAAAAATGAGTATTCACCACGAATTTCAAATTTCTATATGGTAGGAACATTCGAGGATGCACATGACATTATTACATATCGAATCGCATCAAAAGGCGAAAAGGCGGATATGACCATCAATCAAACTCCAGTTGTCATATTTAGCCATAATCACATTCACGCACACGATGGTGCAACACGTCATGCATGGCTCTGGGTACAGGCTACAGACGGCACAATGTACTGGGTAGACCCGACAGGGACGGATAATTTAGGTCATCCGATATACGGAATTGTGCGAGGTGGAAAAGAAATTCAACTACCATACAATCCAAATCTTTGTGCACGCTAAAAAAATTACCGCTGTCGCTGGCATATCCAGAACAGCGGTTTTTCATTTTTATTTCTCTGTCAATAAGTTAAAAACTTAATCCAATTCCCCAAAATTGTGTTATAATATAATCAGATTCTCGAGAAGGGGGCAAAATATGACGATTGAAGGGTATTTTGATGGAACTGCAGTACGTCCACTTGAGCCAGTGCATTTAAAACCACAACAGAAAGTTTTTATTCATATTCCTAACAGTGATTTTTCAGATGCTAAAAGAGAACGGATTGAAAGCAAACTAGAGGCTTTTCATTCTGTATTCGGCATGCTTTCAGAAGAAGAAGCGACAGCCGTAAACGACTCCATAAAATCTGGCATAAAATTCAAGGATGTTGAGATATGACATACTTCTTGGACACGAACATTATAAGTTATCTTCTCAAAGGAAATGCAACTGTACTTAAAAAACTTGAAGAACTTGTAGAAGAAGATAATCAATTTGGAATTCCGAGTGTTGCCTACTATGAAATAAAAAGAGGTCTTCTTGCAAGCGGAGCAACTACGAAACTTACAAGATTTTTGAATTTCGTAAAACAGATAGGTATTGTAGAACTAAAAAGTTCAACGCTTGATTTAGCATCTCAGATTTATGCCGACTTAAAAAACTCTGGCGACATGATTGAAGATGATGATATTTTCATCGGTGCAACTGCTCTTGAAAGTGAGGCTGTACTTATTACAAACAATGAACAGCATTTAGGAAGAATCAAAGATTTGAAAATTGAAGTGTGGAATTAAAAGTTTTATGAAATCTTTGGTCCGTTTTCCACTTTCAAGAATTCAATTTCCGTGTTCCAATTGAAGAGCGTTTTCTGGCTTGCGGTAACGAGAAGATTTTTGATTCGCTCCATGTCTTCGTTGCCGACTGCGGAAGAAAGAGCCGTGCCGTATGCAGAATTTTCTGAATCGAACCATTTGCTGATTTCAGATTCGGATATGCGGCGTTTTTCGGTCACGATTTTTGATGCTGATTTTACCTCAAATCCATATTTTTTAAAGCTTTCGGCAATTGTGTCTGCGTTCCAGTTGAAAAGCGGATTTTCCTTGTCGCCAAAGAATTCATTTTCAGCAAGTTCCATTTTCTTCAATATATATTCAAACTTTTGCGGAAACTCGCTCATGTTGCCACTTAGAATCTGATTTCGCACCAAATCGCTGATTCTCTGTCCGTGGCAGGGAATTCGCTGGGAGATGATGACTGAAAAGTCTTTGGACAAAAGAGAGTTTGTACCGTCATTTTGTGCATTGGAAGACAAGCCGTTTGAATCTGTGGAAATCTGTGCAAATCTGTGGATTTCGGCATTCTGAGCCTGATTCAGAACCTCATTCAAAGAATATGCCAGAACATCCGCCGAGTCCTGGCTTGTGAACGGGTCGCGGAAGAAAATTCTGTCGAAGATAATGTCCTTTTTTGAAAAATCTTCGAGAATTGCTTTGAAATTATCGTTTGAAAGATAATTTTCGCTCGTTTGTGGTCGTACTGAAAGAATCGGGCGGTCAAGGTCGTCCAAGGTGCGGCCGTACTGCTCCATAATTTCCTTGCCTTTTTCGCTGCGGCAGATTCCCGCGGTAACACCTTCGGGTGTTTTTCGGCTTACATCCCAAAGTAAAAGCCCGTCATCGGCGTTCCAGACAAGACTTCGTGTGTGGCGGGTGAGCTTTGCAAGGTTTGTCATTGCATCGCGGATTGAAAGCAAAACTTCGGCTCGGTTTGAGTCCAGGCGGCTCCGCCATGATTTATCGGCGCGGTCAAGCGCGTTTTCCTTGCGTTCATCTTTGGGCGTAAAAGTGAGATTTTCGGATTTGACCGTATTGTTCTGATTGAAATTTTTGTTAATCCACCATTCGCCAATCGGATTTTCGTAATCGCTTGAAAAATGGGGGAGCGGGTGCATTCCGCAGCTTGCCCCAGTGTCCGGCTTTTCTGGTTCAATGTGCTCTAATATAGAAGAAATTTGCATTTCCCGGCGGCTCAGAACATCGTCGCGGATTTTTGCTTCGTAGCCCTGTGTGCTCGGCGTGTAGAAAACCCGGCCGACAAGCTCCGTGGGCAAATATTGCTGAGCAACCCAGTGATCGCGGTAGGCGTGCGGGTACAAATATCCGTCTCCGTGCCCGAAACCTTCTGCATCGCGGCTTGAATCGCGTAAGTGGTTTGGAACTTCGACATCTTCTTTTTCGACTGAGGCGAGAGCGTCAAAAAATGCCATTGAAGAATTTGATTTTGGAGCTGTGGCAAGATAAAGAGCGGCGTGTGCCAAATGATAGCGGCCTTCGGGCAAGCCAACGCGGTCAAAAGCATCGGCACAGCTCGTTACGACTCCGAGCGCGTAAGGATCTGCCAGGCCTGTGTCCTCGCAGGCAGAAATCAACATTCGGCGGAAAATAAAATGCGGATCTTCGCCAGCACGAATCATGCGGGCAAGCCAGTACATTGCCGCATCCGGGTCGCGCCCGCGCAAAGATTTTATGAAAGCCGAAATTATGTCGTAGTGATAGTCTCCGTCTCGGTCATAAAGCACGACTTTTTTCTGAATCGACTCTTCGGCAGTTTCTTTTGAGATGTAAATCGTACTTCCCCAGGCAGGCTCCGGGATTCTTGCTTCGGGATTCCATTTTTCGGGCGTGGTTTCAACGGCAAGTTCCAGTGCGTTGAGCAAACTTCGTGCGTCTCCGTTGGCTGTATCAACAAGATGCTCCAACGCGCCTTTTTCAAATTCGACTTTCCAGTGACCGTAGCCGCGCTCAACATCAGTGAGTGCCATTTGAGCCGCTTTTGTCAAATCTTCTTTTGTGAGAGCTTTGAGCTGAAAAACCCGGCTTCGGCTTACAAGTGCTTTGTTTACTTCAAAAAATGGATTTTCTGTGGTGGCTCCAATCAGAATAATCGTGCCGTTTTCGACCCAGGGCAAAAGCGCGTCCTGCTGAGCTTTGTTCCATCGGTGAACTTCGTCAACAAAAAGAATTGTTCTTCTATTATATAGCTTATAAAAATCGTCCGCAGTTTTGATTGCGTTTCGTATGTCGGCCACTCCAGTGAGAACGGCGTTCAGTGTGATAAAATTTGATTTTGTGTGATTTGCGATAACGCGGGCGAGGGTTGTCTTTCCTGTTCCCGGCGGACCATAAAAAATGACGGAAGTGAGCTGGTCAGCCGCAATCGCGCGCCGCAAAAGCCGCCCCTTGCCAACGATATGATCCTGGCCGATGTATTCATCCAAATTTCGTGGTCTCATTCTGGCTGCGAGAGGCTGTTTTTCCTGTTTGCTTGTGTCGAATAAATCAGGCATCTAAATCTCCTTTAGGCAACGGCCGCGAAATTTGCAAAGCCAGAAAAACGCTTGTCGTAAATTGCGCCACGGATGGCGCTGCCCCAAAAAGCCAGGAAATTGCCCGAGTTTTTTACGAAGGAAAAAACTCGCGAAAAAGAAAAGGCAGGAGGCCTTTTCTTTGAAGGCATCCGAGCCGCAAGAGGTTGTTTTTCTGCTTTTGAGGAATCAAATAAATCCGCCATGAGGAGATTATAGCATAGAAAGTGGAAAGTGGAAAATGGAAAGTGGAGAGTGGAAAACGAAAAACGAAAAAATGCAACGAAGTGAGGCGAGCGGCTTACTGTTTTGCTTTCATGCACCAGGGTATGTAGCCCCGAAGTAGCCGTAGGCTATGAGCGTGAGCGAAGGGCGGAACACCCGACCTGCGAAGCAGGTGGTGCCCCAAGTGCTCACTGCTACCTGCTAACTTCTAACTACTCTCGGTTCCACTCGTTTCTGCTTGAGAAGTATGACCACAAGCCTACATTGTTGAGAGAGGCTGAGGTGCTTGATGTTTCGGCTGTTGCAAAAATTGTGGCTGCTGTTTCGTCGTTTGATGGATTGACAACAAGAATGGCCTGAACATCGTAGTAAGATGAAAGGGCTGCATCGGCATTTGTTGAGAAATCTACATGACCGGCAGCTGGAATTGCGACGATTTTGTTTGAATCAGCTTTTAACGGTGTGTGGATAATGCCGCCAGTGGTTCCGGCAAGAAGATAGTTTGCTGTCAAGGCGATTGAGAGAATTGATTTGTGATTCAAGTTGACCATAGTCCATGATGTTGCATCTGTTGAATAAATGATGTTGTCTGCAAGGGACCTGTAAATATAAGTTGCATCTTTATTAGAAGTTTCGTTTGTTGTCATTGCATCTGAAGAACTGAAATAGACGGCATCCTTGAAAAATGCACATGATTTTGTAGCGTAGGTTGGCGTAGTCGTGTTGTCAAAAGAAGCGAGTGTTTCACCTGATGCAAGCTTTTCTTTTGCATCCATTTTGTTGTCGGCTGTAAGCACTGTAGTTCCAGAAAGTTCCCAAACTGTGGTTCCGTATCTGAAATATGCTTTTCTGTTTTCTGGTTTTGGCGTGTTTGTGCAGAAAAGAATAAAAGTCGTGACAGAGGAATAGTTTGAGGTATAGATAATCTTCCATGCTTTTGAATCTGGGTCAAAGCACCAGAGTGAGCGTGATTTTGGAACATTGTAGCCGTCATCGTCTTTTACGATTTCGATTGTTGCGGCGTAAAGATATTTTGTGTCGGCTGCAAGAGAGAAAACATGGTCGTCAGGATTTGGCAAATCGTCATTCCAGTCGATTTTGCTGTCGATAGTGACTGTTCCGAGATTGGTGTCGGCATTTACGCTTCGGTAGTAGATTGTGCCGTTTGATGCGAAGACATGCTCGACTCCGTTGTATTTGAGCCTGACGATATTATGAATGTCGCCGGAAATTTTAGCTTTTTCGAGCTTTACTTCCTTGCGAATGTCGTGGAAAACAACTCCATCACATGCAGAAAAAATTGAAGCGGCGGTAACTGCCAGCAAAGCCGAGAATAAAATCTTGATTCTTGAATTATATCTTTTCATTGTAATTTCCTAAAATTAGAAGTGATACCTTGCGGAAATAACCACAGAGCCGAAAAGTCCGTAATCATTGTATTGAGAATCGTCATACCACTGCGGCATGTACATGTAATCGCCTTCAAGACCGAATGACCAGCTAGGAGTTGCCCTGAAGAACGCGCCAGCCTGTCCTTTGAGGATGAGGCCTGGGAAATATGTACGGCTGAGATAGTTTTCCATTGCCGCACCAACGCCAAGCGTGATAGGGAATTCAAATCGCTTGAAAGTCGGCTGAATCGTTGTGTTGATGACGAACGGAATGTATGTGAAGATGTTTTCGCCAATCGTTGGGTGATAGCCGAAATGAACATCAAGACCGACTGCCCACCAACTTGTGAGGAAACGATGATAACCGAGCATACCGGCACCACCTGTGGAAAGTTTGCCGTCACGGTAGCCTGGGAAATTTCCGCCGAAGTTGAGCGGGAAAGTTACCATAAGACCGATTTTGATGAACTGGTCGCCAGCCTCGTTGAGATTGAGAGAAGTTTTGATTGCGACATCATTTTCTTCGCCATCTTCATCTTGAGGGACTTCATCAGGCATTGGCTGCTCCTGATCGATGTCTTCATTTGTGTTAATTTCTGCATCGTCGTCCGCAAAAGCGAAACCTGAAATCATAAAAAGCGCACAGAAAAGCGCAAGAAAGCGTTTCATAAATCCTCGTGTATTATAAAATAGATAGTAATTCTAATGAAAATACGGTATATTTTCAATTATATAGAATAAAGAAAAAAGTTCAGAAGAGGTTACAAATGAGCGCGCAGATTATCGATGGAAAGCAGATTGCTTTGGATGTTCGGGCTGGAGTCGCCGAAAAGGTTGCGGCATTGAAGGCAAAAGGAATTACGCCTTGTCTTGCGGTAGTGCTTGTCGGTGAAAATCCTGCGAGCGTGAGCTATGTCACAGGAAAGCGAAAGGCACTCGCTGAGGCAGGAATGGCCGACCGAAGCGAAGTTTTGCCGGAGAATACAACCGAGGCTGATTTGCTCGCGCTTATCGAAAAGCTCAACCGGGACGACACTGTTCACGGAATCCTCGTTCAGCTCCCTCTTCCAAAACATATCAACGAAGACAAAATCATCATGGCAATTTCACCGGAAAAAGATGTTGACGGCTTCCATCCGGTTAATGTCGGCAATCTCGTAATCGGAAAAAAAGCATTCCTTCCTTGCACACCGCACGGAATCATCGTTTTGCTTGAGCGCATGGGAATCGAAACAAGCGGAAAGCACGCCGTTGTAATTGGCCGAAGCAACATCGTCGGAAAGCCGGTATCACTTCTTCTTGCCCGTAAAGAAACAAACTGCACTGTTACAATCTGCCACACAGGAACCAAAAATATGGCAGAAATCACCCGTCAGGCAGACATTTTAATCGTTGCAAGCGGCCACCCGCACACAGTGACAAGCGACATGGTAAAAGAAGGAGCCGTTGTAATCGACGTTGGCGTAAACCGAATCCCGGACGCAAGCAAAAAAAGCGGCTTCCGCCTGATTGGTGACTGTGACTTCGATGAGATTAAGGAAAAAGCCAGCTACATCACGCCGGTTCCGGGCGGAGTAGGACCAATGACAATCGCGATGCTTATGTATAACACATTGGAAGCTGCGGAGAATACGGTAAAATAAATGTTTAATGCTTTTTTAGATAAATTATTCGAAATTTCTAAAACAGGTAAATTCTTAGACCAAACTCAGAAACTTTCCGAGTATGTAGATTCTTTGGATAACACTGCTATAAAAAATATCGTAAAAAATATTGGTACGATTCCTGAAAATGTAAAAGCAAGTTCCTCAGAAGAAAAATTATTCTCAAAAGCGTCCGATATAATTCTTGCAAAGTGTTTTAGACTTTTGGGTATGGATTCTCGTGCAATTTCTGAGCGTGGTGACAGTGCGGATGTTGTTGCGAAAAGTTTTTATCATGGATATAGCCTTGTTGCTGATGCAAAATGCTTTCGTTTAAGCAGAACTGCAAAAAATCAAAAAGATTTCAAAGTTGCAGCGTTGAGCGATTGGAGAGGTGCAGACCATGAACATGCTGTTTTAGTTTCGCCTTATTTTCAATATCCAAAAGAAGAAAGTCAGATTTATAAGACAGCACTTGATAAAGATGTGTGTCTTTTATCTTGGGAGCATATTTCGATTTTGCTTGAGCAAAATAAAAAGGAAAATGAGAATTTCTCTTTAGAATCAATCTGGCAAAGTTCGACAAGAATTTCTCGTGATTCGACTTTTGCATATAAAAATGCAAAAAATTGTTTTTTGCCAAAAGTAAATGAATTTATTGCAGCAAAACTTAATATTGACTTGCCAGAGTTTTATAAGATTCTTGATTCGTATAAATATGTGATAATAAATCGAGCTCATGATGAAATAAAATGTTGTGTGGAAAAACTTGACAATATCAGGAATTATACAAAAGATCAGGCAATTAACGAGCTTATAAAAGAAACGAAACTTGAAGAGAAAATTTCAGTCATCACAGATTATATTTCTTCTTTAGGGGAAAAAGATGAATAGAGTGGAGCTTGGAGATTCAATCCAGCTTATAAAGACGATTGGAGACGAAACAATTCATTTAATTCTCTCTGATATTCCTTATGGAATTAACTATGATGATTGGGATGTTCTTCACTCTAATACAAATTCAGCTTTACTTAAAGAAAATCCTATTGAAAAACAAGCACATGGAATTTTCAAGAAACGTGGAAAACCTCTGAATGGTTGGTCAGAGGCTGACAAGAATATACCGCAAGAGTATTATGATTGGTGTAAGTCTTGGGCTGGTGATTGGTACAGGGTTTTGAAGCCCGGGGCAAGTTGTTTTATATTTGCTGGAAGAAGAATGGCACATCGTTGTATTTGTGCTCTTGAAGATTCTGGTTTCATTTTTAAGGATATGATTTCTTGGGAAAAAGATGCCGCTGCATATCGTGCACAGAGGGTTAGTTGTGTCTTTGACAGAAGAAATGATTTTGAGAATTCCCAAAAATGGTCAGGTTGGAAAGTTGGTAATCTTCGCCCCCTTTTCGAGCCCATCTTGTGGTTTATGAAACCTTATCCAATCGGAACAACATTGACAGATAATATTCTCAATTACAATTTGGGCGGATATAATGAATATGCACTAAAAACTTCCGAAACACTGAATGAAGGGTTGGAAGTTTGTTCAAATATACTGAAAGTCAAAACTCAAAAATCTGACAGAGGCTTGCATCCAACACAAAAAGCTGTAAACTTAATGGAGATATTGATAAAAATGGTGACTTTAGAAGGTCAAACTGTTTTAGACCCATTCTGTGGTTGTGGAACAACATTGGTTGCAGCAAAAAATCTTAACAGAGATTATATTGGATTTGAGATAAATCCAATATATTATGACAATATTTTAAAACGACTTAATCAATAAAATAGGCATTTATGATAGATATTCAGGCAACCCAAGATACACGCGAAGTTCCTCTGCAGAAAGTCGGCGTTAAAAATGTCCGCTACCCGATTCAGGTTCTGGATAAGAGCCGCAAGACTCAGACCACCACTGGCACGGTAAATCTTTTTGTTAATTTGCCGCATAATTTCAAGGGCACTCACATGAGCCGCTTTATCGAAGTATTCCACAAGCACCACAACGACATTTCGATGAACAATTTTCTTGAAATGCTCGAAGAAATCCGTGCCAAGCTGGATGCGGAGCGGGCTTTCGGGCGAATCACATTTCCTTACTTTATCGAAAAATCTGCCCCGGTTTCAAAATCTGCCGGCCTCATGGAATACACCTGCTCGTACGAGGGGGAGGTTACGGTTAGGAGTGAGCAATTAGCAGTTAGCAAAGGGGAAGGGGGAAGTCTCCCCCTCGCTCCAATACCACTCACTACGCCGGAGAAGTCCGAGCAAGCTCTGCCTTCTCCGCTCCGTTCGGGTATTTCCGCTACCCCCTCTGCGGGCTCAAACGCCGCCCGCAACGCCCGCTTCTTCATTTCAATCAAGGTGCCGATTGCGACCCTTTGCCCTTGTTCTAAGGCTATTTCTGAGTATGGAGCGCACAATCAGCGCGGGTTTGTGAAAGTGAAGGTGCTTTACAGCAAATTTTTCTGGATTGAAGATGTGATTTCTATGATTGAGGAATGTGCATCGACTCCGCTTTATTCGGTTTTGAAAAGACAGGACGAGAAATTTGTTACGGAACATGCTTATGACAATCCGCGCTTTGTTGAGGATGTCGTTCGCGAAGTTTATCTTGGCTTAAAGAAAATGGACTTCAAATGGTTCACGGTCGAAGCTGAGACAGAAGAAAGCATACACTATCACAACGCGTATGCTTATGCGGAATATGGAGAATAATTGTATCGCGGGAATCGATGAAAAAAACTGAACTTCTTTCTATTGTATTGAGTTTTTTCCTCGCTGGTTTTGCTTTTTCGGAGGGCAAATCTGAAAGATTTATCGTTGAGGCTGCCACCGAAGAGGAGAAACTCTCCGCATCTTTTGAGATGATTGAAATCCCTGGCAAAAAATACGCGATGGGTAAAACGGAAGTCACCTGCGAAGTCTATGAAATCGTAATGGGCGAAAATCCAAGCTCTTATGCGGAAGGAAATTTCCCGGTGAACACGGTGAGCTGGTACGACTGCATTGTTTTCTGCAACAAACTCAGCCTGCTTCTCGGCAAAACTCCGGTTTACAGCGTGAACGGAAGCGCAAATCCTGACGACTGGGATTATTCTCCGCATGGAGGAAGCGCAATCAGCGGGGAAGTGATTCAGCACACAAGGGCAGACGGATTCAGGCTCCCGACTGTAGAAGAATGGGAATATGCGGCAAAAGGTGGGCAAGATTTTAAATATTCAGGCAGCGACAATCCGGACGAAGTTGCATGGTTCAAGGACAACAGTGAATACAAATCCCACGAAGCTGCCACCAAAGCACCGAACGGCTACGGCCTTTATGACATGAGCGGAAATCTCTGGGAATGGTGCTGGGATCGCTTCAAAGAAGACTCAAATTATTACCGGGTTCACAAAGGCGGTTCAGCGGCAAGCGGCAAAGAACTGTGCGAAATCAAATTCACCGGTCATCACTACGGCTCGCGCTCTCAGCCATGCTATTCGTATTTCAGTTTTGGATTCAGGATTGTGCGGAATTTGCGATAGGGGAAGTTTGGCGAACGATTTCATCCACAAGTGCTCGCACAAGACTTTTCTCATTTTCTGTCATCCCTGAAAGTTTTTTGGCTATTTGCCGGATGTCAGCGGGGAAAATTTCGGAAGTTTCAAGATTCGGGCGTTTTTCTGTTCCTGTAACTAAGAATTCTACGGAAACATTTAGGGCATCAGCGATTTTTACGGCGATGTCGGCCGGAGGAATATTGCCTTTTTCTCGGAGATAATTGTCGAGAGTTCGTTTATTGATTCCTGTTTTTAAAGAAAGTTCTTTTACCAAAATACCACGGAAAGACAACTCTGATTTCAGATTTTCTCTAAAACTCATGAAAATGATAATACGCGAAACTGCGTAATCCTAGTTGCTCGATTGTCGGAACTGTGCTATTCTAATTTTAATTGTTAAATTAGCGTATTTTAAGATTTTAATACGCGAATCTTTACACCACAAGGAGTTGCTTATTATGAAAAAAATTGTATCTTTGGTTGCGTTTGGAATCTTGCTTGCTTCTGCGGCGGTAGCTCAAGTCTCACAGGATGTTTTAAAACAGATGTCTTTTGGTGTTCGTGCCTCGTTTGGTGCGAGTATGCTGGATATTACAGACAGCCAAAAGCATGAATTGGGAAATGAACTTGCGGCAATATTGAGCGATTCTTTGGGAACTCAAAATGCATCATATTCGGTTGACAATGACACCACGGGCATGGGCGGATTCGCATTCTGGGGAAATTACAGTTTTCCGCAGGTTCCCGCGCTCGGAATTCAGGGCGAAATAGGATTTTTGTTCAATAACGGAACAGAAATTAACGCCGAGTCAAAGACTTCTATTTTCGGAGTTGGAAGCGTATCGCTGGAAGCCAAAGACAAAATTTCATACACGACAATGGAACTTCCAGTGCTTGTAACATATACCGTGAACAAAGGCGGCTTTTTTGAGTTCATTCCGCACGGCGGCCTTTATCTTTCTTTCCCATTAGGAAAATGCAAAGAAGAGTATGATGTGACAATAAAAGCAGCTGGAAAAACTTTCAAAACCGATTGCGAAGAAAAAAATAAAATAAACAACTTTGCTTTTATCGGACTGGCGATTGGTGCTGATTTTGCGCTAAATTTCACAAAAACTTCTGCCCTCATCTTTAATACCCGCTATATGGCTGATTTCAACAAGCTCAAGATTGATGGTGACGAAGTTGCGCGCCGTTCAGTATTTTTGTTATCGTTAGGCTATCGCTACACAGTCAGATAATTTCACATCTTGCTTCGCTTTCACACGCTAGGGATAGCTGAAACAAAAAATACCTCCTTGTATTTTTTGTTTCTACGAGAAAATTCTGTTCACCTAACGGCAAACAGAATTTTCTCTCTCTGCTTTTTTCCTGCATCCGTGCAGGGCTTTTTATGACTTACGAATAGCCCGACCGACACGAAGTGGCGGGAGCGTCCAATTTCTAATTTTTCATTTCTAATTGCTCATTTTT
The DNA here is from genome assembly GCF_017430385.1 of Treponema sp. Classification (GTDB taxonomy): domain Bacteria; phylum Spirochaetota; class Spirochaetia; order Treponematales; family Treponemataceae; genus Treponema_D. The sequence continues at coordinate 6,353 of NZ_JAFRNB010000088.1, read as the reverse complement.
ATAAGTTCCGGGTGGTACTCGAAGTGCATGTTGTCGAAGATGACCCAGTAGCCGCCCCAGATGAAGCCTTCTTCTTCGAAGATTTTTCGGACTTCGGCGGGTGGCATCCAGCGTTTTTCTAGCGGAACCAGCATCCATTTGTCGCCGAGTCGGTCTTTTTCCCAGCTCCAGTAAATTGCCTTGCGGTTCAGGCGTTTTGGCAGGATGTCCACGGCGATTCCGTAGGAATGGAAGGATTTTCGGGATGTCTGCACGATTTCGCGCCAGTGGTAGGCATCGCAGGATTTCAGGTTTGCGAGGAATGCCTTGATTTCGGGCGTGTCTTTTTGCGCGAGGATTTTCTTTTCTACATTTTTGAGCGGAGTCCAGATTCTTTCGTGGATTCGGGTGGCTTTGCCTAAAAATTTCGTCTTGATGATATGGTCTTCGATGATTTTCTGGGATTGTGCCGAGTATAAAAAGTCGAAAAAGAACATGGGTGTGCCGCCCTCGCTCTTGCGATTTTCTGCCGAGCCGAATTCTTTTATCTGTTCGATTTCTTCGGCGGTGTAAGTTTTTGGGTCGCGGAGTTTGTTTTCGTATTCGTATTGAAGCACCCAGTAATTTTCTTTGTTCGGAAGTTCTTCTTTTGGTAAAAGACGGCCATCTGCCCAATAAAATGTGGCTGTTTTTTTTGTCTTTGGCTTTTTTGTGCGCTCAAAATACAGGTCGGCGGTCATGTCGATTTTCCAGTCGTTCTGCTCTTTGTCAAAAATCGCGCTGTATTCGATGTCGGGGTAAAAATTCATGAATTCTTTGATTTCGGCTGGAACGAATGATTTGTTCGCGAATTGTGCGTGCGGTGGAAGCTGGGCGGAGAGTGGGAGGCAAAAGGATGCGAGAATGACAAAATATATCGAGAGAAGGGGGAACTTTTTCATTAGGTCAGTAATTATAGCAGAAAATGAAAAGGAAAACGAGAAAAAAATTTTCTTCGGGCGGGAAAAAGGATTCCTGGAATCTTTCTGCGGATTGCAAGGCCTGTCTTCTTATTAAAATTTTATTATCTAACAATAAATTATTCCTCCGTTAATGAATTATTCGATAGTTTTTGTTAAAATTGAGGCATGAAAAAAGTCCGCTGTTTGGCTTTCGGATTTTTGTTCCTTTCGGGGTTTGCGTTTTCGGAGTCAAATCTTCACACATTGCTTTTCGGTTATCTCAAAAACGACCTTTCGCTGCAAAAATGCACGCTTACGGCACAGAGCAAGGCACTTTCTTACGATGCCACAAAAATTTCAAATGGAATCGAGCTGACTCTTTCAACTGGCACTGTCAAGATTCAGTCTTCTTCGGACGGCTCAAAATACACTTTCACTCCTTCGGCTTCACTGGGGCTTCCTCAGCTTAACGACACAAAACTTACGGCTTCTCTTCCAATGACAAAAAAATCCGGCTACGAGTCTGGAAACGAGAACGGCACTTTTCTGGACAACGGAAATGTCAAGGTTAGCACTGGGATTGTGACTTCGGCTCCTTTAAAAAGAAAGGTTTCACTCTTGGAGGCTGAGCGCGCATACATTGAGGCTGAGCGGGCGGTTCAAAATCAGGCTTTGACGGTTGAAAATGAATTTTACACCAATCTCAAAAATCTTTACGGCTATGTCCAGAAGGTTTTGACGGCAAAAGATGATTTGTATGACGATGAATTGAGGCTTCGGGTTCTTGAAGTTCAGGGCTACAGCAAAACAAGTGCTTCTTACCGACGGAAATATCTTGAAGTTCAGAGCGACCGGCGGAATGTGGCGGAAAATTTGCGGAAACTGGAACGAGAAACGGCTGTTTTTGCAATAAAATGCGGTGCTGAATACGAGCGGGTTTTTACCCCAGAAAAATTCGAGCTGGCAAAGGCTGAGGAGCTTGGAAATCAGGCTTTTGAGAGCGTTATGGCTTTTCTTCCGATGGAAATTCCAGGCGTTAAAATGGAAGATGTTCTTTCTTACGATGCTTCGGCTTACACAAAGAGCGAAAGTGCGGAATGGTCAAAATACATCAGCGATTTGAAGCGAAAAACGGACTACTCTCTGGAGCTTGGAGCTTACGCCGGCTACACTTTCAACGAAAGTTCTTCAAAATACGACACGGCGGACGGCGGAATCACCTTTGACTGGAAGGGAATCACAGCGAGCGCGGGCGTTTCTCTCCCAACTGGGCAGAATCTTTTTCCGCTGAACGGCACGAGCGTGGGGCAGACTTCAAAATCCCCGGTCTACACTTTTGCAATCACTTTAAAGCCCAACATCTGGCGGCTCGCAAAAATCGATAAAAAGCAGGACGAGCTGAATTCAAAAATCGATGAAATCACGGTGAAAAGTGCGGCTGACGATTATGACACGGCGGTTCTGGACAAGCTTACCCAGCGCGGCGACCTTGCATGGAGCGAAAAATCTTACGCCGAAGAGTACGACATGTATTCTCAGCTCGAATATGACATGGACAACTGGCTCAAACAGGGCAGCGTGACCAAAAGCGACTACCTTGATGCCGAAAACAACCGGAATCGCGCGCAGATGAACATTCTGATTAACGCGGTTGAGAAGATTATTTATAATAACAATGTGAAGATGATGTTCGTTAAAAGTTAGGACTTGGGCGCTCCCTGCTTCGCAGGTCGGGTGTTCCGCACTTCGCTAACGCTCATTGCCGCAAGCGGCAACTAAAGGTGCTCCATACCCTAGCGTGTAATTAAGGAGATTTGTTTGAAAAAACTGAAACTTTCTAAAAAGCATAAAATAATTCTCGGCGTGGTTCTGGGGCTTGTGTTGCTTGCCGTGATTCTTAAGGTTTCGCGGCGGGCTGTTGAAAAGTCGGCGGCAAAGGGGCAGGAAACTTATCGGGTCCGCACCGAAACTTATGAAAATGCGATTCAGATTGCGGGAACTGTGGCGGCGGCCAAGTCACAGAATTTGCAGGCTTTGAACGACGGCGATGTTGTCGGCGTTTACAAAAAAGAAGGCGACCGCGTTAAGGAAGGCGATTTGATTGTCCAGCTTGATGACAGCGAGCAGCAGTACAACCTTGCGAACCTTGATTATGAAATTTCGGTTGCCCGACAGAATCAGACTGCGGGCAAATTAAAACTCATGGAGACTCAGCGGATTTCTTTGCTCCGAAAAATCGAAAACCGCAAAATCGTGGCCACTTTTGATGGCGTGATTGCGGCTCTTGATGTGAATCAGGGCGACTATCTTGAAGCAAAAGACAAAATCGGCACGCTCGTAAACACGGATTATCTCACAGCAGATGTCGAGATTGCCGAAACCGATGTGCAGAAACTCAAAGTGGGGCAGAGAGTTGATTTCACATTCCCGGCCTACAGTGGCAAAGTCGCAGGCTATTTGTATTCTTACCCTGCGATTGGCGAAGTGACCAGCCGTGGTGCTACAGTCGTAAAGGCAAAGGTGCGGATAGACGATGTTCCGGCCGAAGTTCTGCCGAATTTCAGCTTTACCGGCAAAATCCAGATTACTGAGCCGGAGCAAAAACTTGTGGTCGAGCGTTACGCAATCGGTCACGACAAGGGCACGGCTTTCGCAGAAATTTTGGAGCGTGACGGAAATACAAAGCGAGTTGAAGTCACCGTGGAGCCGTACGGGCTGGAATATGTGAACGTGCTTTCGGGGCTTAGTGGCGGCGAAATGCTCAAAGCGCAGAGTAGCGCAGGCGAAAGCGGCCGAATGCGTGTGAGCAAAAAAGGCCAGAAAGCCCAGCCAAAGAACAACTCCAGACCACAGGGCGGCCCACCACCCTTCTAGAAAACAAAAATACATCCGTGTATTTTTGTTTTCAACGAGAAAATTCTGTTCACCTAAAGGCAAACAGAATTTTCTCTCTTTGCTAAAACCCCGCTTCCATGCGGGGCATTTGGGGGAATAGCGATGCAACCGGTCATTTACATGGAAGATGTGCGTAAGATTTACTCTATGGGCGAGCAGGAAGTCCATGCTTTGCGGGGAATTTCGTTCTCGGTGGAGCAGGGAGAATTTTTATCCATTATGGGGCCTTCAGGCTCCGGCAAGTCCACCTGCATGAACATGATTGGCTGCCTTGACAGGCCAACCAGCGGAATTGTAAAAATCGGTGGCAAAGAAACGGCGAAGATGAGCGAAAAGGAGCTTGCCGAGCTTCGTAATAAGACGGTCGGATTCGTTTTTCAGCAGTATCATTTGCTGCCCACGATGACAGTTCTTGAAAATGTGATGGTTCCGCTCCGTTATCAGGGAATTGAGCGCGCGCTCCGCCGGGATATGGCACTGGCAGCCCTGGAAAAAGTGGGCTTAAGCGAGAGAATCAACCATCTTCCCAATGAGCTTTCCGGCGGACAAAAGCAGCGTGTAGCAATCGCGCGGGCAACAGTCACAAAGCCAGCGATAATCTTGGCCGATGAGCCGACAGGTGCGCTCGACAGCTCGACAGGCCGTGCGGTCCTTGAACTTTTCGGTGAAATCAACAGCACTGGCACGACAATCGTAATCGTCACCCATGATCCAGGAATCGGAGCAAGCACAAAACGCTGCATTCGAATCCTGGACGGGCAGATACAGGGAGATGAAGTCAGAAATTAGAAGCTTGTTGATTGCATGCTTCGTCCGTAATTCGGGGCGTTGCGGGTACTCCCGCAGAGGGGGTAGCGGAAAACGCGAAGCGGTTGTAGCGAGGGGGAGACTTCCCCCATTGCTGATTTGCTTTATGCCGCCTCCATGCGGCAAATGAGATTGATATGTTTGAAGATTTTTGCGACATCCATGTCGTGACAAGAATTTTACTTCGCAAAATTCTTTCGGATTAACTTGCTTTATGCCGCCTCCATGCGGCACATGAGGTTGATATGTTAGAAGATTTTATTGACTCGCTTAGAAATTTTTCTCGCTCTAAGACTCGCACTGTGCTTTCTTTGCTGGGCGTGATTATTGGTGTGGCCAGCGTTATTATCATTACCAGTCTGGGAGCCAGTTCTACAAGGAATATTCAGGCGCAGTTTGGCTCTTCTGGGCTGGATTTGGTGAGCGTGAGCGGGGGCGGCTGGATGCGGCGTAACCGTGATGCCGTGACCATTAAGTTTGACGAGGCTCTCCGCACGGATTTGTTCGGCAGCGTTCCTAATATCAAGAAAATCTGGTTCAAAAATTCCACGAGTTTTGCAATTTCTTACGGCGACACGACTGTGACTTCAAATGCTACGGCGATCGAGCCTGGTTATCTTGAGATGTATCAGCTGGAACTTGATACTGGCGAATATTTTACTGTGACTGACGAGGTTGCGGGCAGCCAGAAGATGATTATCGGCAGCGAGGTGGCTTCTTCGCTTTTCCCGGATGGCGATGCAGTTGGGAAGGGCGTTGTAGTGGTTGCTTCAAAAGTGCCTTTTGCCTTTACGATTGCGGGAGTTCTCAAAAAACAGTCGGCGGGCATGGAAGACACCACCACAGGAATTTACATCCCGCGCGGATTTTATGCCAAAAAAATCAAACCGAATCCCACGGCTGACACGATGATGGTTCAGGCAACGGACACAAGCCATTGTTCCCAGCTCGTAACCGATTTAACCTCATACATGACCGAAAAATCCGGCACAGAAGGAAGCGTAAACATCATGTCGATGCAGACGATGATTGAGCAGGTTCAGAGCGTGATGGGAACTTTGAGTCTCATGCTCTCAGGAATCGCGGCAATCTCGCTTCTGGTCGGTGGAATCGGAATCATGAACATCATGATTGTAACGGTAACGGAGCGCAAGCAGGAAATCGGCATCAGAAAGGCTTTGGGAGCAAGTCCGCTGGCAATTTGCCGCCAGTTTCTGGTGGAAAGCGCAAGCATCACGCTTTTTGGCGGCATCCTCGGAATTGCGCTGGGAACTGCCCTGAGCCTTGCGATTGAGTATGTTGTGAAAGATTTGCCTTACGCGATAAAAATTTCGGCCTGCGTGACGGCATTCGTATTCAGTGTGTTCGTAGGCATTTTCTTTGGTCTCAGCCCCGCGGTTAAGGCCAGCAAACTTGACCCGGTTGAGGCACTGGCGGGGTAGATGCCGACCACAGACTCGGGCGGTGATGGAATAGGAAGGGGAAAAGCCTTTCCCCTGCGCCACACGTTGTTGTGTCGCACCCCATTCTCCTGGGGCTTTGCCCCAAGCCCTATTATTTCGCCAGCCCTTTCATCATCCCCACTTCCTTCGCATACATTTCGATTCCGTGTTTCCAGAAATCTTTTTGCGTGATGTCGAAACCTGCTTTTTTGCACAAATCTTCGCAGCTCATGTTGCCTGTGTTTGAAAGCAATTCTGCGTAGGTTTTGGCGAAATCTTTTCCTTCTTT
>NZ_JAFRNB010000087.1 GCF_017430385.1 Treponema sp. | reverse complement strand
TCTGTCGTCCGTGATTTCTTCGAATGTTTCCTTCAATGTCATTTTTACTACCCGAAGTTATTTTATCATCTCGCCTAATCTTTAAATACAATACTTGTTAAGAATTCAATTGCAGAGTGCTTTTGATGCGGATGCCCTGGTCTCCCCCTCGCTGCAAAGCTTCGCTTTTCCGCTACCCCCTCTGCGGGGTAGGGAGTCGGTCGCCATTAGGCGAACAAACTCGTAAGACGAGTTTGTAGACGAGTCTCGGTAAGGGCTATGCCAGAACCGCACCCCGCAACGCCCCGGACTCTTTAAAAATAAAATTATTTCCATTAAAATCACAAATATGGAAGAAAATATCACTGAAAATGAATCTGAAAACGCACAGCCTCCTGTAGGCCCGAAAACCGCGCTTGTCACAATCATTGGCCGGCCTTCTGCCGGAAAATCCACCTTTTTGAACACTGCGGCTGGCGAGCCTGTATCAATCGTCAGCGCAATGCCTCAGACTACCCGAAACGCAATCCGTGGAATCGTAAACACTTCGCTCGGACAGCTTGTTTTTGTCGATACTCCGGGCTACCACGATTCCGAAAAGAAAATGAATCTCAAAATGAGAAATATCGTCGCCGACCAGCTTGATTCGAGCGATCTTGTGCTTTATATCATCGATTCGAGCCGAAATTGCGCCGAAGAAGAGCGACTGATTACTGAACTTTTGGAGTCACATCAGGATAAACTTGTCATCGCAATCAATAAAATCGATGGCCCTTATACGCTTCGTGAGCATGTCCGCAAATTCATCAAGGCGCATCTGCCGAATGTTCCTGAAAATCGGATTCTTGAAATGTCTGCAAAAAATGATGTCGGAATCAACGAGGTTTTGAAGGCTCTTTTTGACATGGCAAAAGAAGGCCCGCATCTTTATAGCGAGGAATTTTACACTGATCAGGAAGTTGATTTCCGAATTGCCGAAGTTATCCGTGAGCAGGCAATCAATCGCCTCGATCAGGAAGTTCCGCACGCCGTTTATGTCCAGATTGCCGACATGGAAATGCGTTCGCCAACAAAAATGTGGTGCCGTGCGTTCCTCTGCGTTGAAAAGGAAAGCCAGAAAGGAATCGTAATCGGAAAAGGCGCGCAGATGATTAAAACAATCCGCGTAGAAAGCATCAAAGCCCTGCGAAAAATCTTTGATTATAAAATTGACTTGGATTTGCAGGTAAAAGTTGATAAAAACTGGCGCCAGCGAGATGCAACGCTTAACAAACTGCTGAAATAAAATCTTGAAAAAATACTTGACATTTATTTAGGGGGGGTATAGTATATTTCCCCAATAAAACTTAAGGAGTTTAAAATGAAAATCAAGTCATTGCTTTTCGCAATTTTGTCAGCATCATTGATTTTTTCCAGCTGTGCCTCAATGAACAGAGATGATATCGATTGGGAAAACACAAATTATCAGCCAATTGGCTCAGGCGGCTATCTGCCGGACAAGTGGGCTTCTTCTTACAGCGGAAGCCAAACGGAGACTGCCGTTGGCTGCGTAATGTGCTACAGCATCGTCCTTCTTCCGATTGGAGCACCACTTGCTTTGAACGGTGTTTATCGTGCTCACCGCTACGAAGCTGAAGGCAAAAAGGAAGAATACAAATTTGCATATCAGAAGCAGCTTGCAAAGCGTGAACGGGAGCTGGAAGCTTATAAAAAGAAGCTTCAGGAAGAGTCTAAAAACTAAGCCTGATTAGAAAAAATCGGGGCTGTCCGGGAAGTAATTAAAACTTCATTTACGGACAGACCCTTTTTTGTTTGATTATGAAACCCCGAAAAGTTTTTCCGGGGCTAATTACTTATTTGACCTATTTCAAAAGTTCTGCAAGTTTTTCTGCTGTGAAGCCCATGTCTTCAGCAACTTTCTTTGCAGGACCAGACTCACCGAAGCGGTCGATGCAGAAGCAGTTCTCTTTTGAAGTGAACTGAAGCCACTCCATACTGATTCCAGCCTCTGTACAAACGATGCGTTTTGTGTTTCCGATGATTGCATCCTGATCTGCTTTTGAAAGATTTTCGAATTTCTTCAAATCTGGAACAGAAACTACGCGGATTGTTTTGCCGCTGACGATTTTTGCTGCATCCAAAGCCATGCTGACTTCTGAACCGCTTGCAAGGATTGTGATGTCAGGATTTGCGCTTCCTTCCTGAACGATGTATGCGCCTTTTTCAGCCATGTTTTTCTTCCAGTTTTTGTCTGCTTTTTCGTAAACAGGGAGAGCCTGGCGAGTGAAAGCCATACAAACCGGATGATCTTTTGAAGAGTAAGCGATTTTCCAAGCCTCGACTGATTCTTCCGGGTCGCCTGGGCGGATTGCCTGAACGCCTGGAATTGCTCGCAAGCTTGTCATTGTCTCGATTGGCTGGTGTGTCGGGCCGTCTTCGCCAACATAGATTGAATCGTGTGTGAATACATAGATTACTGGCTGCTTCATCAAAGAAACAACGCGCAAGCTTGGTCTGAGGTAATCAGCGAATACAAGGAATGTAGCGCAGAATGGGCGCAAACCGCCGTGCAATGAGATACCAGCACAAACTGCGCTCATTGCGAACTCGCGGATTCCGTACTCGATGTAGCGGCCTTTGCGGTTTTCTGGAGAATATGTTCCTTCGTCGTAAGATTTGAATGCTGTTTTGTTCGGGCCCATCAAGTCTGCTGAACCGCCGACCAAGTTGCCGTAGCGGGCAGCAATCATGTTGAGGCCTTTTCCAGATGCGTCTCGAGTTGCGCATGAATCACCGACTTTGTATTCAAAATCAGGAACTTCTGCGGTAGCAGCGTCTGAGTGGAAAGCATCCCACTGTTTTTTGAGCTCCGGATTTTCTTTTGCCCAGGCAGCGAACTCTGCGTTCCAGTCGGCTTCTGCTTTTGCGAAATCTTTTGCCTTCTCTTTGAAGAACTCGTAAGCCTCTGGAACGACATAGAAATCTTTGTCCTCTGGCAAGCCCAAAGTCTTTTTGGCAGCCTTAACGCCGTCAACTCCGAGAGGAGCACCGTGAACATCAGCTGTGTTTTCTTTTGGTGCGCCTTTACCGATTACAGACTTGAGCATAATCAAAGATGGCTTGTCTGAGCAAGCTTTTGCCTCGTTGATGAGCTTAACCATGCCCTCAACATCGTACATGTCTCCGCGGAGAACCTGCCAGCCGTAAGCTTCGTAGCGTTTTGCGATGTCGTCTGTGAAAGTGATGTCGGTGCATCCGTCGATTGAAATTTTGTTCTCATCATAAAGAACGATGAGCTTTCCGAGTTTGAGATGACCAGCGAGAGAAGAAGCTTCAGAAGCAACACCTTCCTGCAAGCAGCCTTCGCCAACCAAAGAATATGTGTAATGGTCTACGATATTGTGATTTGCTGTGTTGAAGCGGGCGGCAAGCATTGACTCTGCGATTGCCATACCGACAGCCATTGAAACACCCTGTCCGAGCGGACCTGCAGTACATTCAACGCCGTCTGTATCACCGTATTCCGGGTGGCCAGGACATTTTGAGCCAACCTGACGGAAGCTCTTGATGTCGTCCATTGATACTTTGTAGCCTGCAAGGTGCAATGCAGCATAAAGAAGCATTGAGCCGTGACCAGCAGAAAGAACGAAACGGTCGCGGTCTGCCCATTTTGAATTAGCCGGATTGTGTTTTAGGACTTCACCGTAAAGCACAGCTGCAGCTTCGGCAGCTCCCATAGGCAAACCTGGATGTCCAGAATTAGCTTTTTGAATCGCATCCATAGAAAGACTGCGAATCGACTTTGCAACAGCAGCAATTCCCACACTGTTCATAGAAAACCCTACCTTTTAAGTGATTTCATTTAATGTTCTTGCCCAGAGTTAGTTCGATTGAACGAAACCTGCTAGATAACATTAAATCTATTCTTTTTGACCTTATCCAAGGCCGAAATTAATAGCGGTTTTATGTCCTCGAAGTTCATTTCCATGCCTTCAAGGGAAAGCTCCATTGCGCATGTCTCGTCTTCAGCACATTCGGAATCATCAGACAAAATTTCCAAAATACGCGAGACATGTGTATACAGCTGGGAGAGCGTGACAAGTTCCTGCTGAGGAAGCTGATCAAGCTCCTTGTTGTCGCAATCCAGTTCACAAACGAGAGAACCGACTTCAGTGAAAAGTTTTAATGCTCTGTGCCGAAGCGAACCATTGGGAAAATCTGCGAACCAATTATAATTTTTGCGAAGTATAGCATTTCTATTCTCGATTTGCAATGTGAGTAATTTCTTTTCGTCTTTTGAGATAGGAATGTCTTTTGGAATTGCTTTTTCGATGATTTCGTTGATGTCGTCCTTTTTTTCGTACATCTGGTCTTTGATGTAGCAGTCAATCACGAAATCCGGGAGCATGAAGAATGGAATTGCCCTGCCGTCATCAACATACATTCCTTCGTTCCATTTGCCGACAGCTGGAACATCCTTGCCCTTGAACCAGAGCCTTGTCTCAACACCGAAAAGCTCAAGCCCGATTTTTTTGGAAAGGTCGAGGAATTCGTGAATTGAGCCGCAGTCTGGAATGCACAAATCTTTTCGATGCTCGTAGAAAACATTTGCCAGCTGTTCCTCGATGCCGGAGCACGGCCCCATGCTGTCAAAACTTTCGAGCAGGGCGTTTTCAAGAGTTTCGTACCATTTCTGGCGTTCCATGTCCTCGCGGCTTATCTGGAATGGATTGAGCTTGTGCGTAAGAATCGGGATAAGTTCGATGATGCCTTTGTCCCAGTCGTAAACACGGCACAAAATCCTGTCGCCATATTTGAAATCAACTTTTTCAAAAATCGGCTCCATTGATATGCCGGTGAGATTCATTTTTAGAGGAAGCTCGAAATTGTTCTCGGCGATGTGAAGGTTCTGACATGCAGGATCAGAACTTATGTACTGTGCGGAAAATTCGTCGCCATACAGACAGAACATATCCCTTGCCGTGTTGCAGTCCGTTGCGAATTCTTTTTTTGGAAGTTCCTGACCAAGGAATTCAAATGTTAGGGAGAATGAAAGCATATCCAAATCAACGAACGGTATACATCGGTCGCCAGGAACAAAAACCTTCTGCTCGACTTCGCGCTGTGTCGGAATGAAACTGAAAAGCTGGTTTGTGAATGCGCCTGTACGAGTGATGTACATGTTTCTTTGGAGGGCAAAAACTCTGGCATCATTATCAAGGAAATCTTTGAGTTCGCTCAATGTGAGTTTATGCCCAAGTCCGCAAAGCATGGCAAGCAATTCCTTTGCGGTAAAAGGCATTGGATAAGTCCTGAGAAAATTGGTCAAAAAGTTTTCGATTGAAACGCTCACTATATAAAGATACTAAAAAATCGCAGAAAAAGCAAAGTGAAACAGTGAAAATAAGAAAAATTTAATTACTGGGTAAATTTGACACAGTTTTGAAAGAAAATTTGACACATTGGGTAATTTGTTTACGAGGTAGGGATTGTAGCCGTAGCGTTAGCTGTTCCGAAGCGAACGAAGTGAGCGTAGGAATGGAGCGCGGGAGCGCGGAACGGCGGAAAGCCCGACCGCGAAGCGGGACCTCCCAGAATAATATGATATTTGCCACATGGATGTGGTGTAAGAGCAGTTAGAATCAAAATTTCAGGATGTAATTTTGATTCTTGGCACGGTTCTTGCTAAATCTTTAGTGTCAGAACAAAATCTGATGGGGAATACAAAAATCCTCAACTTAAATTACATACAATACCTGGCTTAGCCAGGAAGGAGATTTTTATGAACGCACTTTCACTTTTTAACGACTGGCTCAACAACGATTTTTATGGAGCAGAGGGACTTTGCAACAGCTCTAATGTTCCGGATGTTGACGTAACTGAGAACAAAGATTCTTACGTTCTCGACATGGATTTGCCTGGCAGAACTGAAAATGATGTAAGCCTTGAGCTTAACGAAGGCGTACTCACAATCTCTTCTGAAAAAACTGAGGCCAAACAGATTGAGGACAAGAGCGACAAGCATGATAAACACGAGGAAAAAGAAGAAAAACCACAGTACCTTCTTCGTGAGCGCCGCCGCACTTCATTCCGCCGAAGCTTCACATTGCCGAAAGACATCGATGCTGAGGGCGTAACAGCCGGATTCAAAAACGGTGTTTTGACTGTCCGAATCCCACGCAAAGCAGAAGTTGCACCACGCAAGATTCAGATTAGCATTGCTTAAGGCTGAAACTCGATAGAAAAACAGGCTCCGCTTGGAAGTTGATTCCAGGCGGAGATTTTTGCGTTTAAAGCGGTGCAAAGGGCTTGCGCGATGGAAAGTCCGAGTCCTGACCCGGCAATTTTTCTTGTGCGGGATTCATCGGCACGGTAGAATCGCTCGAAAATGTGGGGAAGGGCTGCTTCGGAAAAGCCGGGGCCGTTGTCGGATTCTTCGATGAGTATGCGGCCTTCGTTTTGTACTGCCCGAAGATTAATCTGGCAGTCAGAGCCGGCGAATTTTACGCTGTTTGAAATCAGTACCGTTAAAATCTGGTGAAGCATTTCCGGGTCTGTGTTGAGCTGGACATCGTTTGCTTCGGAAATGATTTGCACTTGTGGTGCGATTTCGGCAAATTCTTCTGAGAGCCACCTGAACATTTCTGAAAGTTGAACTTGGGAAATCTGGGGCATGATTCTTCCGGTTTCGAGCCGGGAAATTTGCAGGAGATTTGCGATGATTGCCTGCATTGTCTTGGATTCTGTTTTGATTGCATTCAGGGATTTTTCCAGCTGCTCCGGATTGTCCTTGCCCCAGCGCAGAAGAAGGTTCGTCTGTCCTGAAATTACCGTGAGCGGAGTGTTCAGTTCATGCGAAACATCGCTTGAAAACTGTCTTTCGCGCTCAAAATCCAGCTTGAGCCGTAAAAAAAGCGAGTTGAAGGTTTTTGAAAGCTCGTCAATCTCGTCATCAGTGCCAGAAAGCGGCAGCAAATCAGAAAGATTTTCGATAGTAACAGACTGAGCCGCCTTCGTGATTCTTACAACAGGATTAATCGTTTTTTTAGTGATAAAAAGTGAAGTTAAAAACGAAAATGCAAGAATCGGAATCACTGTGAAAAGCAGGGCGAACGGCAGGTTCTGGAACATTTCTGCCATTGCGTTGTTGTCCATATTCATCGCCGTCGCAATCACAATGTCATTTTCTGAATCAGAATGTCGCTTTGCATAATAAATGATGTTCAAATCTCCATCGAAAAAATAGTTCTTCTTAAAATAGTGCATTACTTTCCCATTTGAATCTTCCAGATAAGGCAGGAAAGGGTCATTTGTTGCAAGAAAAATCGAATTTTTCACATCATAGACAGTATATGTTATGTAATAAGGCATTCCGGGAATTGAATCGAGAGTTCTCATAAAGTCTGCCTTGTCTTCGGCTGAGGCACGATATTCCTCAAAACTCCTGAAAACAGTTTTTTCGGAGATTTCCAGCTCTATCCGCTGATTTTTATTAACCAGTGACCGCGTAAAAAGCAGAAAAAATACCGAAAGAAGGACAACGGCAATGGTCAGCACGAACATGTATCTGAGAGAAAGTCTTGCTGAAAATGACTTGAAGAATTTTATCCGCATCAAAAACTCCGTTATCCCATTATGTAGCCAGTTCCGCGCACGGTCTTTATGTATTCTTCCTTTGTATGCTCGGCGATTTTTGACCTGAGGTAGCCAACATAAACATCAACGGTATTCTCATCAATAAAATGCCCCTTGCCCCAGATTTCATCGATGATATTTGAACGAGAAAGAACTTTACCTTGGTTTTCTACAAAGCATTTGAGCATTAGAAACTCAGTTTTTGAAAGAACAAGCTCATTTCCTTCAATAGAACAACTCATTCTGCCAACATTAAGGGTAAGAGCGCGCACTGAAAGTTTGTCTTCATTTGATCTCATTGAATTTACGCGCCTTAGAAGAGCGTTTATTCGGGCCAGTAATTCTTCGATTTCAAAAGGTTTGGGGATATAATCATCCGCTCCAGAATTTAGCCCGGTGATTTTGTCAATTGTCTCACCACGGGCAGTTTCCAGAATAACAGGAACATTTGAAACTGCGCGGATTCGGCGAAGAACTTCAAGCCCGCTTAATTCTGGAAGCATGATGTCGAGCAAAATCAAATCAGGATTTTCCTGCTCAAATTTTTCAAGAGCCGCACGCCCGGTCTCAGCAAGGCAAACCTTAAAACCTTCATGTTCCAGTTCTGGAATTACAAAATCTGAAATTCCTTTGTCATCTTCTACGACCAGAATTTTAACATTTTTACTGTCAATGTTATTCATCTTTCCCTCCGTTATTTCGCAAGATTTTTTATCGTAGAGCCTGCCTTAATATCTTTTATTTCGACAGGAGTGATTTTTGTTCCGTCAAAAGCTTCTATATGCTGAACGAGAAGCGAGAAATATTTATTCTCAGACGAAACTGTAAACTTTACGGTGTCGCCTTTTTTATTGAATGTCATGCGTTCCGATGGCACTGATTTACCGCCAACAAAAATAGACTCGCCTGTAATACTCAACGGATTCACGCCCTGATTGAAATGAATTTCCAGAGTGAGACTATCACCGCTTTCAAGCTTGCTTTTTATGCTCTGCATGGTAAATTCCCCGTTGTTAGCGATTTTTCTGGTGCCACGGTAATTCATTATGGATGGTGAAGAAGATTCTGATGCTGAGTGAGATTGTCCGCCAAAACTGTCTGAAGGAGAATATTTTCCGCCAGGAGCCGGAGCGTCTGGAGCAGGTGAGCCTGGGGGAGGAGTGCCTGATCCCCTAGATTTTCCCGGAGCTGCAGGACTTGTTGAAGAGCCAGAGCCATGTCCGCCGCCAAAACCACCCGGAGAAGAACGACCTCCTGTTCCTCCGCCAGGTCCCCCAGGTGAACCGCCGGAAGAAGAGCGACTTCCACCACCCCCGCCAGAACCGCCACCGGGGGAGCCTCCAGGAGCAGCAAAAGCTGGCATCATAAAAAGAGAAATTAAGACTACGGAAAAAACAGTCTTCAATAATTTCATAATTAATTAAAATTATATGCCAGAAAGTTCAAAAATAAAATAAAAAATCAGTGAGGATAAAATAAGCCTTTTCTTAGATTCGTCTTAGTGCATATTCAAGATATTAACGGGAAAACGCAATAGACTCATAATCACGAACGAGGAGGCAGGTTATGAAAAAGGCAAAACTCTTTTTAAGGATTCTTATGGAAGTGGCTGTCGCTTTTTTGATTGGATGCGCAGAGTCTTATGAAGAAAACTCAACTTCTTCATCAAACTCGACTACCCAGACTGTAACAACAACTGGAGGAACGACTGTTCAGGATGCAACTTCATCGGCAGAAACTTATATCTGCGAGGATTATGCCGAAGCCAGTGCTGTAATTCAGGCTGATTTGTACGAAAATTTCGTGGCTGACGGCACTGTTTATGTCAATTTTGATGGAACGACTGTTACGGCTTGCATCGGCGAGAATTCCTCAAATGCTGTGACGGCAACTAGCGAAGAACAGTCGCTTGGAAAAATTTCCGACACAAAGGTGACGATGATTCTTTCGTCAAACACTCTCGAAGATGAGGCGAACGAAATTGATGAGGCTTCAAACGGTGTGATTCTTCAGTACAAAGGAAGCGGCAAAGTCAAATATGTCCTGAGCGGCTCTTACACAGGCACGGTCTTCATCAAAAACAAAAAGGCTGATGCGGCCGTCGTTTTGAACAATGCAAATCTCACCAGCGATTCTGGCTATGGTCCTGCCCTCAGATTCTCTTCACAAAACAGAACATTTATCGTAATTCCGGCTGGAACAGAAAGCACAATTACTGACACGCGCGTTTTGAATCAGAGCGGAACAATGTACGATGACAAAAAAGGCTCGGTTTACGCAAAAGGCGCGCTCATCTTTACAGGCGAAACTTCCACGAGCGTGGGCGGAACTTTGTCAGTCGTGAACACAGGCTACAAGCACGCGATTTATTCAAAAGATTATATAAGAATCGCAAATATTACCTTGAATTCAACTGTTGCTGGAACTACAGGACGAGACTGCTTGCGAAGTCTGAACGGAGTTGTCATCGACGGAGGAACAATTAACCTCACAGGCAAGGGGACAATCACCGACGACGAAAGCGTTGGCATCAAAGTTGAGGGTGAGGACGAAGATGAGGACACTCAGACCGTCCAGTGGAACCGAGGCTGTGGCTTTGTAATCATAAACGACGGTAAAATCACGATTAACACTGTTGCAAAAGGAATCACAGCGCATTGGAAATCAAGCGAAACTTACATCGGAAATTATGCCGATGACGAGGATTCTAACACTTCTCTGCTATTAAGCACATTCCTGAGCGAGACCAGCGCGACAAGACCGAATCCATACATCGAAATAAACGGCGGCACAATCGACATCACTACAACTGGAACACCTTACGAAAACACAAGCACCGGCGAAAAATGTTCTCCAGAAGGAATTGAGGCAAAGGGCGACCTCACAATAAATGGCGGAACAATCACTTTGAAATGCACGGACGATGCGATAAACGCAGGTGGCTCAATTTACATCAACGGTGGCGCAATCTATGCTTGCAGCTCTCAGAATGACGCTATTGATGCGAACGGCTCGAACGGAATAAAAATCACTGGCGGAACAATCGTCGCAATCGGCGTGACAACCCCGGAATGTGCTTTTGACTGCGACAACTATCCTTTCTCAATTACTGGTGGCCTTCTCGTAGGATTAGGAACGAACAATTACACCTCCCCGAAAAATTGCTCTCAAAGTACCGTAGTTCTTTCAAACGGCTATTATGGAAGTGCAAACACAACTATGGCAATTACCGATTCGAGCGGAAATGTAGTTTTCGCCTATAAATTGCCTTCAAGCGTCGGCTCGATTATGGTTCTTTCTTCGCCAGAAATCAAAACTGGCACGACTTACACTGTCAAAAGCGGAGTGACTGTAAGCGGCGGTACTGCATTCCACAATTTGTACACAACTTTGCCTGAAATCTCAGGCGGAACAAGCAGCACTTCATTCAGCACATCGACTTCAAACTATGTGTACACTGCTTCAAATGCAGGGCAGAACATGGGACCACAGGAAGGCGGAAGACCTCAGGGACCAGGACGCTAAATCTGCTCGCGCATTGAATAATTTTTATCTTCATCAATCATTCGAAGCATAATGTTGGCGATGTCCGGGTCAAAATAAGTGCCACGGCATCGTTCAATTTCTGCCCGCACCTCAGCCTGCGGGCGTATTTCGGAATAAGCACGCTTGCTCGTCATGGCATCGTAGACATCGGCCACGGCAATAATTCGGGCTACTTCTGGAATTTGATAGCCTTTGAGCCCGTCTGGATAGCCTGAGCCGTCAAAATGTTCGTGATGATATTTTGCTCCGAGAGGCAGGTTCGGCAAAACCGTGATTGTCTTTAGGATTTCGTAGCCGGCCATTGGATGTTCTTTGACTTCTTCAAATTCATCTTCGGTGAGGCGGGCATTTTTTCGGATAATGCTTCCTGCGACTGCAATTTTACCGATGTCGTGAAGCAAACCCATGTAATAAATTTCTTCCTGTTCTTTTGGTGATTTTCCCATACGGCGGGCAATTTCTGCCGAATATTTTGCAACGCGGGCTGAATGGCCTTTCGTGTAATGGTCTTTTGCATCAACTGTTTTTGAAAGTGCCTCTGTAATCTCGCGCGTAAGGACTTTGATTTGGAGTGTCTGGCGGTTTACTTCTTCCTGGAGATTTCGTTGAAGGGAAGTGAGGGCAATCGTGTTTTTTACCCTTTGAAGAAGAACGCCCGGAACAAGAGGATTTTTTGAAATGAAGTCGATTGCGCCCTCTTGGAGACTTAGGATTTCTGTTTCGTTATGCTCATCCCCGGTAAGAAAAATCACAGGAATTAAATTGGTATTTGGGTCAGTTTTTAAGCGGTGAAGTGTCTCCATGCCATCGATTCCTTTCATGTGAAAATCAAGGAGAATAAGGTCGGGCGTGTGAGACTGTACGAATTGAAGACATTCTTCGCCAGAAGCAACAGTATGCACGCTGTAATTTTTATCAAGAATCCGGCGCATCAAAGAAAGAATCATACTGGAATCATCAACAACAAGGATTTCTTCCAGAGTACCAAAAGAAACATTTTCCATGAAGTTAAGACTATATTAAATAAAAAAATATGTCAATTTGAAGAATTATTAAAATCAGAGCATAAATCTGCGGCTTCAAGCAATTTTTTTGTATACGGATGTTCTGGATTTCT
>NZ_JAFRNB010000086.1 GCF_017430385.1 Treponema sp. | reverse complement strand
GCTTGAAAGTGTAGTCATTCGGTTTGAAAGTGTATTTTTTTACGAGAGTAAATTCGCTTTCTGTGCCGTCTGCATTTTTTGAAGTGAATTTTTTGAAGAAGCCGATTGAATAATCATCAAGTCTTTTTGCTGTAAAAATGTCGTTGATGAGAGGACGGGTTGCACCACCGAGAGAAAGACCAAAAGCGCGGTTCTTGTCTGAAAGGTTTTCGATAAGCTCAACGCCTTTGCCTGTGTCTGCATCACGGTTTTTAAGGTTGCCACGGGCATCTTTCTCGATAAGCTCGTAGCTCACGATGTCACCACCACGGTTCGTGAAAGTTACAGCAACTTTGTTTGTTGTGATAGTGAATTTTTCTTCAGTAAGATTCTCTGACTCTGAATCTTCTGAAACGATTGAAAGATTTTCTTCAATAGAAGAATCCTGTTTTTCTGACTCGCCGGTAGCCTGATTCTCTACGACCTCAGTTGTCTGCTCGGTCTGAGCCTGCTGCTCCTGAGGATTTGGCGGGAACAAAATTGTCTGTGCCGCAAAGAATCCGACAAGAACGACAGTTGAGAGCGAAATAGCCCAAATGGTATTTTTTTCCATTATAAAACATCCTAATGCCAATTAATGGCAGTAATTTTCTCTGTTAATGATTTTCACGGAACCGGATCGTAACCGCCTGAATGAAAAGGATTGCATTTTAAAATTCGTTTTGTCGAAAGATACATTCCCTTGATTGGGCCATGCTTCTGCAAAGCTTCCAAAGCATAAGCCGAGCAAGTAGGATAAAACCTGCAGCAAGGCACTTTGAGCGGAGAGATGAACTTTCGGTAGAAGCGAATTGGTAAGCCTAAAATGAACACAAGTGCGTTCTTCATTCTTTGACTAAACCTGCTTTTTCACACAATGTACGAAATTGAACACACCGCGTGCTGAACGAGTCTTTCTCGGAAGGGGGATATACCAGAAAAAGCATATCATATCCGGTGTTCAGGTGTGCTTTTAAATTACGATAGGTTTCGCGACTGAATCGTTTGGCACGATTGCGCTGAACTGCATTGCCAAAACCGCGGGGAAGGGGAAAGCCAATCCGGTTGAAATCCAAGCCGTTTGGGAGAAAGAAAAGTTTTGCCCCCGCCGTGCTAGCCCTTTTCCCGTTTTTAAACAGATTCTTGAAATCACCGGGCTTTTTAATATGCTCTTCGCGCGTAAAACCAGCTGACTTCATAGAACCTGCCTCTTGTTAAAAAGAATTAGTATTTTTTGTGCTCGTCACAAACTGAAAGCTTCTTGCGGCCCTTTGCTCTTCGGCGAGCGAGAACCATGCGACCACCGCGAGTTGCCATGCGAGCGCGGAATCCAAATTTTCTGTTTCTTTTAACTTTACTTGGCTGGTATGTTCGTTTCATAGAACATTCTCCTTATTTTGTTGGGGATCACCCTAAATTTTGATAAAAAATTTGAGCAATTTTGCAAGAACTTCCTCTATCCTCGCAAAAATTTGGTAGTGGCAAATAGTTTAACAAATTTATCGGGGAGAGGTCAATATATCCGCCTTGAGTCTGTCAAGAATTTGTCTTAAATTTTCGGGAATTTCTTTGTTTTGTGGGGAATTATCTCCATTTTGCGCGGAATCTACTGAAGCCGGGCGAATTTTTTCATCAAATTCCTGAATCACTTTTTCTTCTTTTTCGATTCTTTCTTCTATATTATTTCGGATTTTTTCTTCGGTTATTTGGCTGTGAAGCTCGGCGTTTGTGCCCCGGAGACGGAATGCCAGCGACGAAATTTTTACATCTGGAACGCCGCGTTTTAAGCCTGTCAAAATATATTTCTGATAAATGCGGAGTGTCTGAATCCAGGCCGGGTGGTCGGCTTCAACAAGAAGGATGCCGTTCTTCAAATCGATTACGCGGGAATGTGCATAGAGGTTCGCGCCCAGGTTTTCGCCGTTCTTTGCGTTTGAGCGGATTGATTCCAGCGTGAGCCTCCATGTTTTGAGAAGCTTGTTATTTTTTTCGACTTCCGCACGCTCAATGTTCGTGAACGCCGTCATTATCATTTCCTTTGCGGAAATCAGGTTATCCTCTATCATGCGGGATACATTCTGTAGGTTTTGCGGAATAATTACAAGAGAGAGGAGGGCTTCTCTTGCAATCATCCGCAGGGAGAGTTTACATTCTCACCAAATGCCACTGGTAAGCCTTGAAGTGGAGCATGTTTTCCTTAATTGGAAGCCCCATTTCTTCAAGTGCATCGGAAGGATACAATTTGCCAGTTGCTTCGTCTCGGTAAGTGCAGCCGCTTTCAAGGCCAGAAATCGGCACATAAAGCGGAGTCATGTTTCCGTGCATTTCAAGCTGAACTGAGCTGACTAATGCCTCGCTCTTGTTCTCGGCAACGAATGCCCAAGAAGCTGTCTCGTCGGTAAACGGGTTCGTGAGCCTGTAATAGTCGCCGTTTTTAATCAGCTTGGCGTATTTTTTGTAAGATTTTACCTGCTCGCGAATCTCTGCTTTTTCCTCGGCACTGATTTTTGCCAAGTCAAGTTCGTAGCCAAAAGTGCCTGCCATTGCGACAACGCCACGAGTATTCATCGGGCAGACTCGGCCAGTCTGATGATTCGGAACGATTGAAACATGAGAGCCGACAGTGCTTGCAGGGAAAGCGAATGAAGTTCCGTACTGAATGCGGGTTCGGTCAATTGCATCGGTATTGTCGGAGCACCAGATTTGCGGCGTGTAGAACATCATGCCGGCATCAAAACGACCGCCACCGCCTGAGCAGCCTTCAAAAAGAATGTTCGGGTAGCGTGAAGTGAGTTTTTCTGCGAGCGAGTAAGTGCCTTTTATGAAATCGTAGAGAACCGCGCCCTGATTTTTTACATTTTCTGCATACGAATACACATCGTTTATGCTTCGGTTGAAATCCCATTTTACATACTCGATGTTTGCTGAATCCAAGACTTTGCACATCTGCTCGAAAATCGCCTCGACGACTTCCGCTCGTGAATAATCCAGAACAAGCTGATTTCGTCCGCGAACAGGTTTTCTTCCCTTGAAATTCAAAGCCCAATCCGGGTGTGCGCGGTAAAGGTCTGAGTCCTCGTTGATCATTTCAGGCTCAAACCAGATTCCAAATTTAAGGCCAGTCTCGTTGACTTTTTCGACAAGTTCTTTGAGAGAGCAGCCGATTTTCTTTTCGTTGATAATCCAGTCGCCCAAGCCGGAATTGTCGTCGTCGCGTTTTCCAAACCAACCGTCGTCCATTACGAGCATTTCGATTCCAAGCTCCGCCGCATCTTTTGCGAGCTTTAAGATTGAATCTTTTGAGATGTTGAAATAGTTTGCTTCCCAGCTGTTGAGCAAAACAGGTCGGACTTCATCACGATATTTTCCGCGGCAGACATTTTTTGCGATGCACTTGTGGAAATTGCGTGAAACCTGACCGATTCCTTTGTCCGAGTAAGTCATTATAACCTCTGGAGACCAGAAAGTTTCGCCCTTTGCGACCGGGTAAGAAAGCATTTCCTCCTGCAAGCCGAGCTGAACGCGAGTTGAGTTGAACTGGTCTTTCTCGGCCTCGCCCTTGAATCCGCCTGAGTAAGCGAAATTCAATCCCCAGACGCTGCCGGAATTTTCTGTGGCGTCTTTTTTGCAGACAATCATGACCGGGCTGTACTGATGGCTTGAAGTTCCGCGGCGGCTGGCGATTACCTGAGAGCAGTGAGTGATTGGAGTCCTCTCTGCGTTGCGTTCCATTGCGTGACGGCCGTAGAATTTTATGAAATCATAGTTTCCGCTTACAAAATCAAGTGATGCTGCCTGCAATTTTTCGACTGTGAAAGTCTCGCTTCCAAAATTTGTGACAGCAACGCTTCGGGTGATGATGTCGAGCTTCGGCAAGATTCCGTAAAAAAGTTTCACCTGAATCTTAGAAACCTCGTCCTCAAGAATGATTTCGAGTGTCTGAGCTTCGTCGCTTGCATTTTCTGAATAAACGGCTGGAAGGCCAGGAAGAGAATATTTTCCGTCAGAAATTTTGTAAGACTTGTAACGCAAGTCCAAGCCCCAAGAAGAGTCGGCGTATTTCACATCGAAAGCAGGGCTTCTAAAGTCTCCTACACCACGGACAGGGAATTCAAGCGGCAAAAAGTCAAGAGAATAAGTTCTGTCGGCACCAGCATCGTAAGGATTCGGTGAAAATCCACGGTCTGCCTGAGTCGGAAGATAATCCGCAACGCCGCACATTTTCTTTCCGTAGTAAAGATGGAGCAAAAAGCCGAATTTGTCAGCTTTCATTTGATAAGTAGAGTTTTCCGTTTGGAGCGTAAAAATCCCGTCATGGAAAAATATTCCATTTTTGTTTGAGTCAGCCATAATTTTTTCCTTTTTAGAAGTAGATTTTTGGATTGCCGAGCCTAGCCCGGCAACGACATCAATTTTTTGCTACAACTTTAAGCCTGATGTTGCGATTCCCTTAACAAACTGTTTCTGGAAAATCACATAAATTACAATCATCGGAATGACGGCAATGACAGCTGCGGCCATCATCGTCGGGTACTCTGTTCCGTACTGTCCCTGCATCTTTGCCAGGCCAGCCGAAAGGGTAGTCGTCATCGAATTTGTGCAGACAATCATCGGCCACATCAAATCCTTGAAGGCAAAAAGTGCTGTGAAGATTCCCAAAGATACCATCGCAGACTTAGTGAGCGGCATCATTACGAAAAGGAATCGCTGTCCGACATTGCAACCGTCCATGTTCGCAGCTTCCTCCAAATCCCTCGGCAAACCTTCGAAAGCCGTTTTGAGCAGGTAAGTTCCGAAAGCCGAAACCATTCCTGGAAATACAAGACCACTAGTTGTGTTGAGCCAGCCAAGCTTTGAAACCATGAGGTACTGCGGGATGATGAAAATCTGTGAAGGAATCATCATCTGAATCAAAACGAGCGCGAAGAGGAAATTTTTTCCTGGGAAACGCAAGCGGGCAAAAGCATAGCCTGCAAGTGTCGCCGTAAGACATGCCCAAAGGATGCGGAAGAAAATCATCAGCAAAGTGTTCTTGTACAGAATCAAGAAATTGTATGATTTCCAGACCGTCACGAAATTCTCCCAATGCCAGGTAATCTGCGGGAAGATATAGAACGGATCAACGGAAATGGCTTCCTGATTTGTCTTTACCGCCGTAAGAATCATCCATGCGAACGGAACAAGCATTATAAAAGCCATTATGATAAGGATTGCATACATTATTTCCGTAGACTTGCTTTCCAAATATTTTTTGTTTTTCATATTCTACCTCTAGCGACTAACAAATTTCTTCTCGCACTTCTGCATGATGACCGTAACAATCATGATGAAAACAACCAGAAGCATTACCAATGCCGAGCCATAGCCCTTGTTTCCGTTCCTAAATGCGTAAGTGTAGAACAGGAAGACCGTTGACTGAACATTAGGCAGCGCAACATTCGTTACATCCATTACCATGAACATGAGGTCGAAAACCGTGAGAGTCGCGATTACACGAGTCTGAACGATAAAGAATGTGGTGTTGCTTAGCAGCGGAACCGTTATATGAAAAAACTGACTTATACCAGATGCACCGTCAATTGTGGCGGCCTCGTAATAGTCACTTGGAATTTCCTGAAGAGCAGCAAGGAAAAGAACCATATTGTAACCGATGATTGACCAGACGCCGATTGCGCCAACAGAAATCCATGCGATGTGCGGATTTGAAATCCATGCAATATGAGTTCCAAAAATATTATTCAAAAGACCAAATTCCATGTTATAGAGCCACTTCCATACCATTGCAACAGCGGCAGGGGCACATACCATTGGAAGGAAGAATATTGTCCTGAAAACTGATTTTCCGATTATCTTTTTGTTAAGAAATACTGCCAGAGCCAAAGCAATTGCGATTCCAAAAGGAACCTCAATCAATGCGTATTTTATTGTGTTCAATAATGACTGCCAGGTCTCACTATCGCTCATTACAGAGATATAATTCGCAAACCCGACAAATTTGTTTCCTTTTCCGAAGTCACCTGTCTTGCAAAATGACTGATAGACCGTATTTAAAGCCGGAATGAAGTTAAGAATCACAAGACCTATGATTGTAGGTGCGACAAATGCCAACCCCCAGATTGCCTCATTTCTTGCCGCTTTAGTCATCTTTGTTTTACCTAACATTTTTCCTCCAGTAAAGCTGCCCGAAATGAAGCGAAAAAAATGCGCCTCATCCGGACAACTGATAATTTTGTTAGAATTATTCCTCAGAAATAGCCTTTGTAATCAAAGCCTGTGCATTTTCACAAGCCTTTGCCATAACTGCTGGATCATTAGGATTCTGCCATGCGTCAAGGAATGCGCCTTTCTTTTTGAGTCCGTCTTCCCAAACAGGTGTGTTTCTTGTGTATGGTCGGAAGTAGAGTGAGCCGTTCTCTTCGATTTTTGTGAATGCGCTTACATCCATTCCCTTGAATGCGTTTGCGAAAGCTGCTGATTCACCGTACATACCAGCCATTGTTACGCCAAGCTCAGACTGCTCTTTCTGTCCAACCTGTGAACAGAAGTAAGCGATGAGTCCCCATGCAGCGTTCGGGTCTTTTGTGTTGTAAGAAGCAGCCCAGCCCAAGCCGTTGTAAGCAGACCAGCGTTCGTTCTTCTCACATTTGCCGTTTTTGTTCAAGTCAGCGTAAGGAAGCATAGCCCAAGCATAGTCCTTTGCATTCTCTGATGTGTAGAAGCTGTTGATCATCCAAGAACCCTGAGTAATCATAGCGACTTTGCCAGACTTGAAGAGGACATCGTTTGAAGTCTCAGAAACTACAGTCTGTGGAGCAGAAACTGTGAGGATTTTGCGAACCATTTCCATACCAGCTTTTCCAGCATCCGAGCCGATAGTTGTGCTTTTGTGGTCGTCAGTGATGACTTTTCCGCCATAAGCATAAACCATGTTATACCAGCCGTCCTGGTTGTTTGATGTGTCTACAGCATATCCGTAAACAGTGCCGTTTGAAGCCTCGGTGATTTTCTTTGCAGCCTCATACATATCCTCGTAAGTCCAGTTATCATTTGGATATGCTACACCGTATTTGTCAAAAATTGCCTTGTTATAAAGAAGGGCGATTGTATCGTGATCTTTCGGAACAGCGAAAACTTTTCCGTCTTTGCGTGTGTAAAGATTTTTAATTCCGTCATAGTAGCGGCTCATGTCGATGCTCTTGTCAGCAGCGATGTACGGATCGAGATTGAGCAGCAAATCATTCTCCATGTACATCTGAACAGTGTTAGAGTGCATCCAGAATACATCCGGCATCTGTCCGCCAGAAGCACCAGCCTCAAGCAAAGTCCAGTAGTTGTCCCAGTCAACAACCTCAATGCTGACCTTTACGCCAGATTTTGCAGTCCATTCATCAGCAATCTTCTGCAAGCCTTCCCTCTGGTTGTTATCCCAAATGTTGACCTTGATAAGATTTGTTGTGAATCCCTCGCCAATTTTAACTTCTTTTGAAGCAGCAGCCTTTTTCTCGTTACATC
Organism: Treponema sp.; assembly: GCF_017430385.1. GTDB lineage: Bacteria > Spirochaetota > Spirochaetia > Treponematales > Treponemataceae > Treponema_D. Next base: position 1,626 of record NZ_JAFRNB010000086.1, on the reverse strand, counting down.
CGACAAAAGATGCAAGAGCCATTGCAGCAAGAGCAGCAGCAGACAATAATTTAATTTTTTTCATTTTTCCTCCAAAAAACTTATTAAATTACTGATTCAAGTGTAACACTGAATTTTCAGATGTAAATGAAATAAAAGTTTGAATTTTATATCATTTTGTTGCTTTATAAGATAAAGTGATATATAATGAGATAAAATGATATATCCTTAAACAGCAGTATTGCATGGTTTTAGGACATAAAAAAAGTTTTCGGCAAGTAAAAATGGAAGAAGACAATTTTTATATATTTTCTAGCGAGAATTTTGTTGATTTAAATCTTTACCAGTGCGGATGGGAAAAATGTGCTAGTGGTCATTCATTCGGTCCTACTACGCGAAATCACTTTCTATTTCATTATGTAGTACGAGGAAAAGGAACCTTAATCTCAAATGACGGGAAAGGAAAAGACACCGAATTTCATATAAGCGGTGGTCAGGGATTTCTGATTTTTCCCGGTCAGATCACTACCTACTTTGCTGACAAAGACAATCCCTGGGAATACACATGGCTCGAATTCGACGGACTCAAGGTAAAAGAAGTCATTGATTTGACAAAACTCACTATAGAAAACCCTGTTTACAAGCCCAAGGACTCAAAACTAGCCGAGGGCCTCCTTCATGAAATGACATACATTTCCCACAATCCGCAGGAAGGAGTTTTCAATATAATCGGTCACGTTTACTTATTCCTGCACTACCTGACAACTTCATACTGGCGTGAAAATGTAATGCGTACCACAAAAATGAGCGATTTCTATATAAAAGAATCGATAAACTTCATCGAGCAGAAATATATGCAGGATATCAGCGTCGATGACATAGCCGAACTCTGTCACCTCAACCGAAGCTACCTCACGAAAATCTTCAAGCAAAGCACAGGAAAATCGCCAAAAGAATTCCTGATAATTTACCGCATGTCCAAAGCCCAGACCCTCCTGCGGAACACAGAGCTTTCGGTCGCCGACATAGGAAGGGCAGTGGGGTACAACAACCAGCTCAACTTCTCAAGGGCCTTCAAAAATTTCTGCGGAAGCTCCCCAAGCATCTGGAGAGAAAAAAATTAGCTAAAAGCTAAGAATTTTTGTCCTTCGCGTACACACTCAGCCCCACAAGCACACAGCCCTCGATATACGGAAGATTTTTCTCGTTGAGATAAGAAAGCAATTCCTCGCTCTCTGCGCCCGGCTGAATTACGATGCACTTGAAAGGCTTTGTACATTCCCTGATAAGAGCCAGCCCCTTCACAGGATTAATACAAAGATCGATGATGTCAATGTCGCCAGGAATGTCGTTAAAACTGGCAAGCTCCTTCCCAACCGCATGAACCGTATACCCATGCTCCAAAAGCCCCTGCTTGATTTTGTAAGCATATTTCTCAGGATTAAGCGTGTCGCCCGCAACGGCAAAAACCTGCTGCTGCATGATTTCTGGTAATTCCATAAGCGTAGTGTAGCATGAAAATGGGAAATTAGGAATGAAAAATATGGTATTAAAAGAAATAAAAGGGATTGGGTCGCAACCGCCGATAAGCGGCGGTCGGGCTATCCGCAGTTCCGCTATCGCTACAGCCGCTCACTCACTCGCTTT
>NZ_JAFRNB010000085.1 GCF_017430385.1 Treponema sp. | reverse complement strand
TGAAATCTACATGGGCCGGGTGAACACGAAGGAAACTTTCTCCCACGGATGATGGTGAAGGGGAAGCGGGGTTACTTGTTGTTAATCACCAGAGCCCCGATTACGCCGGGAACCCAACCGACAAGTGTAAGAAGAGTAACGATGATGATTGAGCCACAGCCTTTGTCCAAAACTGCGAGTGGGGGAAAGATGATGCATAATAATACGCGAAGAATGCTCATGATTTATTCCTTATATTCTGTACTGTGACTTGTTCAATTTCATCCATGTTTGTTTCAAGTAATTTCCAATAAATTCTTTTGTTGGCTTTCTTCTCCTCTATCTTACCAATCTCAATTTTTCCTGCTACAATATTTCCATGAGTTCATATTGCACAGAATGTGGTACGCTTCTTGTCGAAAAGGAGCTTGAAGGTGAGGGGCTTGTTCCTTATTGTGAAAAATGCGGTCAGTATCGGTTTCCGCTTTATAATGTGGCTGTCAGCATGATTGTGATTGACGAATCAACTGGAAAGATTCTTCTGATTCAGCAGTATGGGCGGCCTGTTTATATTCTTGTTGCGGGCTATGTGAACCGTGGTGAGAAGCTTGAGGATGCCGCCGTTCGTGAAATCAAGGAAGAGACCGGCATGACTGCAAGCCGAGTTCATTTCAACAGAACGAGTTTCTTTGAAAAGTCAAACACGCTTATGTGCAATTTCACGGCTTTCGTAAAAGATGCTAGCGAACTGAATCCGAACAAGGAAATTGATTCTTACAAGTGGTTTGATTCAGATGAAGCCCGAAAGAGTATTCTCCCAGACAGCCTGGCTTCCAGCTTTTTGAACGCTTATCTTGATGGGTTGCGTTAGGGGGTGTAGCACTGCCGAAGGCATTCCGAAATGAAGGAGCATTGCGACTGAATGGAGGAATGGAGCGTTAGCGGAAGTGCGGAACACCCGACCGCCTGCCGAAAGCAGGCGGTAACGCCCGGCATTATCGACGTTATTTTAACGACCTTTTATTTTTTTATCGGCTCATCTTAAAAATCTCCAGCATATCTTCCTCATTCAGAAGTTTGGCCGAGCCTTTGGGGCCGCCGGTGCCCACGTAGCATTTGTGTGCCATGAGTTTTAAGTCTTCGTCGCAGGCTTTTACGCCAAGTTCCCGGAGATTCGTTGGCATTTTGATTTCGCGGTAGAAATCTTCCATGGCTTCGATGCCTTTGAGCGCGATTTCTTCATCCGAGCCGCTTGCTGACACGCCCATTACATTGATTGCGAATTTTTTGAAGCGGGGGAGGCAGTCTTTGTAAACGTATCGTGCCCAGCTTCCCCAGATTGCCGCAAGCCCTGCTCCATGTGCCACGTCGTAAAGACCTCCAAGCTCGTGCTCCAGTTTGTGAGTCATCCAGTCGCCGCCATCGTTTCCGCAACCTGTGAGTCCGTTGTGCGCGAGGCTTCCTGCCCACATGACTTCGGCACGTGCGTCATAATTCTTGGGGTCTTTTGCAAGAATCTTTGCGTTTTCTTTGACTGTGCGGAGAAGGGCTTCTGCCATTGAGTCGGTGATTTCCATGTTGCCGCCGTTTGTGAAATAACGTTCCATTGTGTGCATCATGATGTCCGTGCAGCCGCAGGCAGTCTGATAATCCGGCAAAGTCATCGTAAGTTCCGGGTTCATGATTGCAAAGCGCGGACGGCCAAAATCGCTTGAATATCCGCGTTTGACAAGCCCTTCTTCCTTTGTGATAACCGAAGAATCGCTCATTTCACTTCCTGTTGCCGCAATCGTGAGAATAACGCCAATCGGAAGACAGCCTGTTACTTTTCGTTTGTAGTCGTAAAAATCCCACACATCGCCGTCGTTAGCCACACCGTAACCAATCGCCTTTGCTGAGTCAATCGCACTTCCGCCACCAACAGCGAGAAGAAAATCAATCCCTTCTTTTTTGCAAAGTTCAATTCCTTCGCGTACAAGCCCAAGGTGAGGGTTGGGAACAGCACCGCCAAGTTCCAGATAGCTGATTCCGGCTTTGTCCAAAAAGCCTTTGACACGAGGCAAAAGACCTGAGCGAACCACGCTTCCGCCGCCATAATGAATCAAAACTTTCTTTCCGCCGAATTCCTTAATCAAATCCGCAACTTTTTCTTCGGTGTTCTTTCCGAACACGACTTTTGTAGGTGTATAATAATTGAAGCCGAACATTTTTCCTCCGTGATGTGGCATGTGCCAGATGATTTTATAATTGTAAGTTGGGAATATCTGAAAAGCAAGGAATTTTTCGGGATTGATTCTTTGGAATTCACACGGTAAATGAACTTCTAAAAAATGGCCCCAAAGGCAAGGTCAAGAGAAAAGAAGAAGCCCCAGAAGATAAAATATCAACTGGAGCTTTGCCAGAAAATGACGAAAGTGTAATTCTAAATCGAGCTGCCTTTAGGGCAAAAACTTAGCCAAGCAATGCTTTGACACATTCCTCAACTTTGGCCATGTCGGCAGTAGGTTCAAAGCGGGCTACTACGTTTCCGCTTCGGTCAACAAGGAATTTTGTGAAGTTCCATTTGATGTCTGGTTTTTTTGCCCAGTCAGGATCTGCGGCATTGAACATGTTTTCGAGAACTCCCTTCAACTCATGCTCATCAAAACCTTCGAATCCTTTCTGTGATTTGAGGTATGTGTAAAGAGGAAGCTCGTTCGGGCCGTTTACGTCAGATTTTTTCATCTGCGGGAAAGTTGTGTTGTAGTGAAGTGAGCAGAACTCGTGAATCTCGTCGTCGCTTCCAGGAGCCTGTCCGCCAAACTGATTGCAAGGAATGTCAAGAATCTCAAGGCCTTTTTCGTGGTAGTCCTTGTAAAGCTGCTCGATTGGTGCGTACTGTGGGGTGAATCCGCAGCCTGTTGCAGTGTTTACGATAAGAATTACCTTTCCCTTGTACTCAGAAAGTTTAAGTGTTTCGCCTTTGCCTGTTGTTACTTCGTAATCATAAATCATAGTTTAATCTCCTTGTGTTTGTGTTGATTATTTATACTGGCGTGCAAATTCTCTTGCAGCCTTTAAGTCATCTTCATTTGGTCTTCCTTTGTGGAGGGCTTTGAACTCGCCTTTGCAATGGAATTCTTTTTCGTCAACTGGAATTCCGACTTTAGCGGCTTCGGCCTTTACTTTTTTGTAAGTTGAATTAAGAAGGGCGGCCGAACCGAAGTTTACAATCTTGCCAACTTTGTCCTTTGAAAGACCAGCGATAAAAGTGCGGACTTCCGGGTCGATTGTAAAAGCATAGTAAGAATTTCCCAGAAACAAAATGTCGGTTTGCTCGTTAAGGCCTTCGCTGATTGGAAGGGCTTCAACGCCAAGTTCATTTGCAACTGCTTCTGCAAGACGCTTTGTGTTACCGGTTTTAGTGTAATATCTTACAGCGAATTTCATATAACCTCCGTTTGAATAAATATTTAACTAAATTAGATTGTATACAATCTAAAATTATAATAATGCCTCTGTCTCAAATTGTCAAGGTAAATTTTCAGAAATATAAAAAAAAAGGTTTTAGCTATTGCATAAGTAGGTTAAAACCTATAGAATAAACCTAGTAAAGCGATAGGTTATCCGTATTGCCAGAAACAATCTTTCGCTTTACAGGGGTACTATGTCAGAAAAATATAAGGTTGCGGTTGCCACCAGCGATGGAAAAACAGTCGATTCTCATTTCGGACATGTTCAGTCTTTTTTGATTTTCGAAGTTGATGAAGAAAGCGGCAAGGCAGAGGACATCGGGGAGAGAGATGTTACGGCTGCCTGCTCAGGAGGCTCTTGTGGAGGAGTGCAGTCTGGGAGCGATTCTGGCTGTGGCGGCCACAATGGGGCAGGCGAGGGGCACAGTCAGATGGACGAGATTGCGAAAAGTCTGAGCAATGTGGACTATGTTCTGGTTGCGCGCATCGGTCCGCATGCAATTCGTGCATTGGCAAAATACAATGTGACTGCCTACGACATAGTTCTTCCGATTGAAGAAGCAATATCAAAAATCAACGAATACAGAATAAAAATAAAAGAAAGAAAAAATAGGAAATAAGAATGAATCCCTCACAGAGTTTAGGAGGGCACAGAGAGATGCTTGTCTGTGAAATCTTTAACCATGATCGTATTTTTCTGCAACAATATTGAGGTTAAAGATTTGATTTAAGAAAATCTCTCCGTGTACTCTGTGCTCTCTGTGAGGAATTTAAAAGGGGTATTGAGTATGGCGAAAATTCTTGATCAGCCGCGATACAAGTGTGCGTTGGCGGCTATGCAGACTGTTCAGTCTATTACGGGGGCAATTCCTGTTCTTCATTCGGGACCGGGATGCGCTTCAAAACTGAACGACAACAATGGAACCAGCGGACGATACAGCCCGAACATCTTCCCTTGTACTTCGATTTCGGAGAAGGAAGTTGTATT
>NZ_JAFRNB010000084.1 GCF_017430385.1 Treponema sp. | reverse complement strand
GGTTTTTGCGTAGTCAGACAGCTTTTTAATCGTGTCCATTGAGTCGTTTCCGCCGATGTAAAAGAAGAATTTGATGTCCAGCTTTTTCAGGATCTCAAAGATTTTTTCGTAGGTTGCTTTGTCTTTTTCGATTTCGGGGAGCTTGAAGCGGCATGAGCCGAGTGCTGAAGAAGGGGTGCGTTTGAGCAGGTCGATTGCCATTGTTGAGTTGAGCTTGTCGGTCAAGTCAACATATTTTTCATCAAGAAGACCTTTGATTCCGTTGCACATTCCGTAGATTTTGGCGGCTCCGCGGTCAAGGGCTGTTTTGAAAACTCCCGCAAGGCTGGAATTGATTACCGCTGTTGGGCCTCCAGACTGCCCGACAATTACATTTCCGTTCATGATTTTGCTCCTTTTTTAAAAAAAAGCCCCGCACTTACGCGAGGCATTGTGTTGTATTTCCCGCATGGATGCGGGAACAAAGGCAGAGAAAATTCTGTTTGCCGTTAGGTGAACAGAATTTTCTCGTACATAACAAAAAATACAAGGATGTATTTTTTGTTATGCAGGCTGCTTGCCAATGTAAGCCAAAATTCCGCCGTCTACATACAAGATGTGACCGTTGACTGCGTTTGATGCGTCAGATGCCAAGAATACTGCAGGACCTGCGAGTTCCTCTGGGTCGAGCCATCGTCCAGCCGGAGTTTTTGCACAGATGAATGAGTCGAACGGGTGTCGGCTTCCGTCTGCCTGTCGCTCGCGGAGTGGAGCTGTCTGTGGAGTTGCGATGTATCCAGGTCCGATACCGTTACACTGGATGTTCTGTCCGCCGTACTCAGAACAGATGTTGCGTGTGAGCATTTTGAGACCGCCCTTAGCTGCTGCGTAAGCAGAAACTGTCTCGCGTCCAAGCTCAGACATCATAGAACAGATGTTGATGATTTTTCCGTGGCCTTTTTTAATCATGCCTGGCAAAACTGCCTTTGAAACGATGAATGGAGCGTTCAAGTCAACATCGATAACCTGACGGAATTCCTCTGCTTTCATCTCAAGCATTGGGATTCGTTTGATGATTCCTGCATTGTTTACGAGGATGTCAACTACACCGACATCTTTCTCAATCTTTTTGACTGTTTCCTGAACCTGCTCTTCGTTTGTGACATCACAGATATATCCGTGAACGTCAGTGATTCCAGCTTCTTTGTAGTTTTTGAGACCGTTGTCGAGCTGTTCCTGTCCGCGGTCGTTGAAAACAATTTTTGCACCAGCGGCTGCATAAGCCTTAGCGATAGCAAAACCGATGCCATAAGAAGCACCAGTAATCCAAGCAATTTTACCAGTAAGGTCAAAATCTTTCATTTTGAATTCTGCCATGTGAAATCCTCCAAAGTTATTTTAAGGATATTGGACAAAACTGATAAAATCAATGAGAAAAACTGTTAGGTTTTTTACAAATTACGCACTATTTCAGAACTATCTTATCTGGCTTAGCGACTCGATGTATTTTGAGTTACGGATTGACCAGCTCTCCAGGCCTTTCTCGTTCATAATTGAAGATTTACGCCCTGACAAAGCAATTTTTTCATTTTCAAGCTCGTTCGAGAATGACATGAATTCTGTGTTGAGCCGCATGAAGTCCTGAAGATTCTGCTGAACCGCCACGCATTTTTTCTGGAAATCGTCCGGGAAAACCGCGAAATTGTTGAATGCGCCTGCAATTATGCCCTGGCCGTTGTTCAAATCGCCGAAAGTAAGTTCCTTGTCGTTGCGCAGAGTGACCATATTCTCGTTGTCCTTGTTGATTGAGACTACGAAATTTGCAAGCATGTTGCCTGTTTCCTGGATGAAACTTTCAAGAATTGCCTGAATGCCGTCGAGGGAAGCGTTCGCTGAGTTGATGAGATTGTCCATGTCGGTTACTGAGTCCTGAACGGAAGTGATTGCATCGTTCTTTGAGACTTCAATCTGCTGAAGGATTCTGACATGGTGCAGACGGCTCATTACCGGGCGTAAATTTTCGAAAACGGTGTAAATTGTTTTTGCCCGGCTGGTGATATTCTGGCAAGTTCCCTGCAAATCTTTTTGAACCAGCTGATAATTGCCGAATTCGCTGATCATTGCCTTGTATTTTTCGAGAATATTGGAAACCTGTCGTGCTATGTTGTTATTGCCGAAAGCGTGATTGTTGAGGAATCGTGACTCAAAATCCATTCGCATCGTATCAGCATTTTCCATGATTTCAACGACTTCCTGCCAGTTGCCCGCAAAACTTGAGCAGACCGTCGTAATCGCCGTTGAAACCTGAGAGAGAAAATCCAGTGCCTTTTCGTAGACTGAAATTGCGAAAGTGATGTAATCAAGCTCGTCCTCGTTGCATGTGCGAACCGGATTGTATTTGTTAAGCTCGTTGAAAGCCTTTGTGAGCGAGTTGAAGCCTGTTGAGAGCTTTGTTTTTTCGCCGAGGACAGATTTTGTATTTTCAATAGCCGGGTAGATTGAATCAACTTTTGCAGACATTTCTGAGATTGACGGGCCTACATTTGAAACCATTCTCTGGATGTCATCATTACATTCCGAGTCTTTTGAGGAAATTGACCGCTGGGAGTCGATGATGCCTGAAAAAATCGTTTTGAGCTGATTGATTTCTTCGAGGAGCTGGGCTTCTTCGCCGCTGAGTTTGTCCGAATAAATGAACATGTCCTTTGAAAGACGCTGCAAATTCTCGGTGATTTTACTGAATGCCAAGCCCTTTTCGCCAGATTTTACGGAAATGACCATTGCGTTGAGCGCGATAAGCTCCATCTGCTCCGAATCTTCTTTGACTTCGGCAATCATTTTGTCGAGTTCTTTTAAATCTTTGATTTTTTCGTTGAGTTTGTCAAAAATCGGGGTGTATTTTGCGCTGAAATCCGTCATTATGGCCGAGGAATTTGACGAAATGCTGCTTCCGATTGAATCGATTGTTTCCTTTAATTCCTGAAAACTTGTCTTATGTTTTTGGTAAGCCAGCTGAGGGAAAAGTGATTCAAGCTGAGCGAAAATTGAGTCAAACTTTGTGTTGATTGAAGTGATTTGAGAAAGTGCCGTAGTGACATTCATAGTTTTGTTCCCCGAAGAATTTAATTCTTTTAAAGTGATGTTAAGATTATATTATAATGGGAATCTCTAAAAATTGCAATTTTTAGAGATGACCTAAATTCAAATCATTGGAATTACAATGATTTTTTGCTATGCTTTGATTATGAAGAAGATTTTTTTTGTTTTTGCAATTTTCGTTTCATTTTTGCTTTTTTCCTGCTCAAAGCCCGGTGATTTAACTGTTCAGAGGGCAATGAAATCTTATCAGACTAAAGATTATGAAGAATCGCTCAAACTTTTTAATGAAGCCCTTAATGAAGAATCAAATTATTCTCCAGAACTGATTTATAATTTTATCGCAAGCATTTACCTTCAAATGGAAGATTTGGAGAACGCCGTCGTTTATCAGATGAAAAGCAACGAGCTTCACCCGGATTACAGGGGCTTAGTTTCGCTCGGAATGAGCCTGCATCTTCTTAACCGTGATTCAGAGGCCGAAGGAGCGTACCGTAAGGCGATTGATTTGATTCCCGAAAAAGGCGAGGCTTATGCAAGTCTCGGTGCGTTGTATCTTGGACAGGGAAGGGCAGATGATGCCGTACTGAACCTAAAAAAAGCCGCCGATCTTGAGCCAAAAATTGCCGTAATTCATGCGAATCTAGCCGTAGCCTACGCCGCAACCGGAAAATCCGCCGACTCCGAAGCCGAATTCAAAATAGCCGAAGAATTAAAGTGCGAAAATTTGGAAGATTTCTGTGACCGCGCAAAATCTATGCAAAAACAGTGAACCATGCTTTGGGGCAGCTAGAAGATGCAAAAAACGGGCGGAAGCGAGGTTGCGACACAAATCCACTTGAACTTTATGCAAAAACAGTGAAGCACGATTAAGATAGCTGGAAAATTCAAAAAAAATGGCTGGAGTCGTGGTTCTGACTCAAAGTCGCTTGAACTTGTTCACCGCGACTTTGCAGGCAGGTTCACGACGGGAAGCCATTTTTTTTGTATAAGACGGAAGACCTTAGAATTGTGATTTACTGTTGACTTGTTACCGAATGTTCGGTATATTTAAGTTACCGTCTGTTCGGTAACTGTATGAATAAAACTGAAAATTCTAAGCCAACAAAAGAACTTATTCTCGATGCCGCTTTCTCTTTCCTTGAAAAGCCGGGCTTTTCGTCATTCTCAATGAACGAACTGGCTGCAAAGGTCGGAGTCACAAAGCCAGCGATTTATCGTCATTTTAAAAGCAAAGACGCCGTTCTTGAGGCAATGGAAGACAGAATCGTTGACAACATGGCGGTTTTCCTCCGAAAAATCGGCTCAAAAGATATGATGATTGCAAGAAGTTCCCTTGCGGGGCTTATCGATTTTTTTTCTGCAAATCCACATCACATCAATTATTTCATCGCGCAAATGTCGTCTTCCCCGAACTACGAGGAGCATCTTTTCAAAAAATTTTACGCGCGCCAGGTTTCCTTTTATGAAGAGGGCAAAAAAGAAGATTATTTATCTGAGTTTCGCAATAATATGGAAAAATTCTCAAAGCATGTTTTTTGCGGAATGTCAATTTTCTTCTTCGTTAAGCTTCATGAGCGGCTTCTTCAAACAGAGCAGATTTCCAAACCTTCTGAGAATTTCGGTGAAAAAATCGTAGCCCTGATGATGGGTGGCCTTTGTGGAACAACTGATTCACAGTCTCAGCTTCATCCTGAGTCAATTTCTGAGGCTCGCAAAAAAGAGCTTTTTAATCTCTGTAAAATTCCAGACGAAACTTTTCCAAAGGAAGACAGAATTTTTTCAGCTCTCGCTTCCGTCATCGAAAAGTACAAGATTCCTGGTGTGACCGTTGAGCGGATTGCAGCCGAGCTAAACATGGCAAAAAGCTCGCTTTATGAATATTTCGATAACAAAAATCAGATGATTAAGTGCCTTATAAACAAGGAGCTTCAGCTTCTTCAGACGATAACTATCGAAAATTCCGTGGAAGCAAAGAATTTCACTGAATATGTTTATATCGTCATGGCTTCCGAAATGGAATATTTCACCCACAGGCCTTCTGTTATTCCGATTTCAGGCTGGCTTCTGATGGGCGGTGAAAGCATTTCTGAGATGGAGCGGCAGAACTGTGAGGAAGAAAGTGATGTTGCCCCCTGGGAAAAACGGCTTCCAAAACGGATTGATTCGCCAGAACTTGGCTTTTCTTATTCGCCGGAAATTATTACTGGCTGGATAAAATGTCTTCCTGTCGCGCTTCTTGTTGAGGCAAAAGGCAAAAATTTAAGCATGGAAAAACGCATGGAAAGCTTCATGCACACTATAGATTTTATTTTGTACGGTATTGGAGGAAATAAATGAGAAAATCAGTAAAAAAGTTTGCAAGTCTGATTTTGATTGGATTTTCATTCAGCGCATTTGCTCAGAATAAAGAAAATTCCAAAAACTCGGAGGTCGTAAAACTCTCTATAGAAGAGGCCGTTGATTACGCGCTCAAAAACAGCCGCACCCTCAAAAGCAACGACATTGACCTTGAGATAAAAAAGAGGGCATCAAGCAATTCATGGAATGTATTTTTGCCAAATGTCACGGCAAGCGGAACGATGAAAAGAGAATCTGAAATAAGTCCTCAATATGCAAGTGCAGGAATGACAGATTTCCCTGATGAAGAATCTCGCTGGGATGTAATCGGTTCTGTTTCTGCAAGCTGGAATTTCACTCCAGCCTACATCGCGCAGATTAAAATCTCAAAAGCGCAGTATGAGGCCGGAAAAATCAGCTGGGAGCAAAATCTCCGAGAGACAACGACAAATATCAAAAAGGCTTATTATGGTCTTCTTTTGCAAAAAGAAAGCCTTAAAATCAAAAAAGCTTCCCTTGAAAATACCCGCCAGCGAAGAATTCAGGCTCAGGCAAACTTCAAGAACGGTTCGATTCCTGAACTCCAGTATTTGAAGGCTCAGGTTGACTATGAGAATGCCAAGCCGGAAGTTGATACAGCGGAACAGGCTTTGAATCAGCAGATGGATTTGTTTGAATTTTTGATTGGAATGCCTGTTGGAACCAAAATCGAGCTTACGAGCACAATTGAGCCGCTTTATATTGATGTTACGGCTGATGAGCTTCTTGAAAAATATTCGGACAATGACCTTCAGATTAAGGCTCTTGAAAAGAACAAACTCGCCGCAAAACTTGGAATTACAGCCCTCGATCTTTCGACATGGGTTCCGGCACTTTCTGTCAGCTATGGATGGCAGCCGATGTATGTGGACGGTGCTTCAATGGGGCTTGCAAAAGGAAACGCGAAGGCTTTTGGCTTTACGGGCGACATTGGCAAGGATGAAAAATGGTACAACTCAGGAAGCCTTTCACTCACGCTCGCCTGGAACATCACGAATATGCTTCCGTGGTCTAGCAACCGCCAGAAAGTAAAAGATTACAAACAGCAGCTTGCACAGCTCGACCTTTCTTTGCAGACGCTCAGGGAAAATCAGAAAGTTCAGGTCCGCAAGGCTGTAGATACTCTCAATCAGGCACGGGAGCAGATTGAATCGATGGCACGAAATGTCACTCTTGCGCAGAGAGCCTATGACATGACAGTTCGCTCTTACCGAAACGGAACTACGGAACGACTTGATTTGCGCGATACGGAATCTTCGCTCGATCAGGCAAAACTTGGTCTTGTCAATCAGAAATTCCAGTACATCTCGGCTCTGATGGACTTGGAAAACACATTGAACACAAACCTTACGAAGTAAATAAACTGGAGGAAATATATGAAAAAATCGATGAAATCTGCGGTCACGATTGCCTCAATGGCAGCTGTTCTCACATTTATGAGCTGTGGTCCTAAAAAGGCCGCAAAAGAAGAGTCAAAAGAAGTTGAAACTCTTTATGCCGTCTCAACATATAAAACTGTTGCAGGAAATCTTGATGACTACCTTGAATTCGGTGGAGATGTTGCATCTGTCAACGAAGTAATGGTTTTGCCGGATCAGGCCGGAAAAATAACAAATGTGCTTGTTAAAGTCGGCGATATGGTCAAAAAAGATCAGACAATTGCCTATGTAAACCCGCTTCGTGTTGGAGTTGTCTATAACGACAGCCCTGTAAAAGCTCCAATCAGCGGAAGAATCACTTCTCTTCCGGTCACTGTAGGCTCAACTGTCTCTCAGTCATCTTCTGTGGCAAAAGTTGCGCGCACTGATGACCTTGAAATCAGAATTGCGATTGCCGAACGCTTCATCAGCCGAATTTCAAACGGTCAGAAAGCAACTGTTACATTTGATGCTTATCCAAGCGTTGAATTCGGTGCAAAGATTTTTGAGGTTAGCCCTGTTCTGGACACAGCAACACGAACTATGGGCGTAAAATTGCGTCTCAATCCGCCTGACAGCCGTGTAAAAGTCGGAATGTACGGACGTGTCAAGCTTGTCACAGAAAGCGTAAAGAATGCAATCGTTCTCCCGATTTCTGCACTAGTTACCCGTGACGGCAAGGATTATGTTTTCGTTGTCACAACTCCAAAATCTGGCAAAAATGCGGCCGTCGTAGGCCTCAAACCTGTTATAAGGGGCATTCTGGTGGACAATCAGGTTGAAATCACAAAAGGTCTTGAAGCGGGCGAAGAAGTCGTCATCAAAGGACAGACCTTGCTTAATGATGGCGCAAAAGTCAACGTCGTTTCGACAAAATAAGAGGTGTTAAATGACTATTTCTGAAAGATGTGTAAATAAGCCGACAACGACATTCCTGGTCTTTCTGATGTCAGTTTTGCTCGGTATTTATTGTGTTTTTAAATTACCCGTAGATATGTATCCGGACATGGATTTGCCGTATATGATTGTCTACACTCAGTATTCCGGGGCAGGTCCTGAGGAAGTTGAACAGAGCCTTACGCGAACCATGGAAAGCTCTCTTTCAGGTCTTTCTGGCCTTAAAAAGCTGCAGTCTCGCTCAATGTCTGGCGTCAGTTTGATTATTCTTGAATTAAACTATGGCGTAAACCTTGATGCTACGGCGAATGAAATCCGTGATAAAATTGATATGGTGCGAAGTTATCTTCCTGACGATGCAAGTTCACCGATTACAATCAAAATGGATCCCGCAATGATGCCGATTATGATGCTTTCATTGCGTGGAAGCCGAACGCCGGAGGAACTTCGTACTTATGCAGAAGATGTCGTTCAGCCGCGACTGGAACAGCTTGACGGCGTTGCTTCGGCAAATGTTTCTGGTGGACGAGAACGCTCAATCAATGTTGATATTCCGCGAGACCGTCTGGAAGCTTACGGACTTTCAATCTCAACTGTGGCACAGCTCATCGGTGCCCAGAACATTCAGTCATCAGGTGGTACAATCACTTCCGGCGATACAAACTATACCATTAAAACAAGCGGTAAGTATCAGTCAATCGACGACTTAAAAAATACCGTTATTTCCTACAAGCCGTCTTCTGAAGGTCAGATTCGAACAATCCGATTGCGTGATGTTGCCGATGTATATGACGGCTACAAACGCGAGTCAACGCTTGCATATATTGATGGCGAACCTTGTGTTGTCATCATGGTGCAGAAGCAGTCTGGAAAAAACTCCGTAACGGCGGCAAAAAATGTCCGAAAGACGATTCCTTCCATTAAAAAGGAACTCCCCAGCGATGTTGAGCTTGTAGAGACTTCAAATACCACGGATATTATTGAGCAGACAATCAATGAAGTTGTAAAATCAGTTATCCAGGGTGCTTTGCTCGCAATTGCCGTACTGATTATTTTCCTTCGTTCATTGAAATCTACTATTATTGTCGGCCTTTCTATCCCTATTTCAGTATTCATCACGCTCATGCTTATGTACTTCCAGGGATTAACCTTGAACATGGTTTCCCTTGCAGGACTTTTGCTGGGTATTGGTATGTTGGTCGATAACTCAATTGTCGTTCTTGAAAACATTTATGCTTACCGGCAGCGGGATGCAAAACCACGCGTGGCATCAATTCTTGGTTCTCAGGAAATGGTCATGTCTATTACAGGTTCCACGCTTACTTCAATCTGTATTTTCGCACCGATGCTTATGTTCAAAAAAACTTTGGGTATCATGGGACAGATGTTTAATGATTTGGCATGGACAATCATCTTTTCCCTCACTTGTTCTCTTCTCGTTGCTATGTGTCTGGTTCCGGTTTTGACTTCTAAGTACCTCAAAATCGATAAAATTGACACGACGAAAAAAGGCGAGGGAAAATTCGGTGAAATTATGTATGCGATTAACGGCGCATTCAATACATTCTTTGCCAAACTTGATGAGAAATATGCAAAAGGCGTATCTTTTGTTCTTCATCACAGAAAAGCAAGTCTTTTCATTCTTTTTGCGGCCCTGATTCTTTCCTTTGTTTCAATTAAGTTTATCGGATTCATCTTTATGCCGACTTCTGCGGCAAACTCTGTCGCTGTTGAATTCACGCTTCCTCAGGGAACAAAGCTCGAAATTACTGACGACACAATGCATGAATTCGAAAATATAGCGACCCAGGAACTTACCGGCGTAAAATATGTTACGATGACGGTTGGTGGAACCAGCGTTTTCTCTGCAGGTTCTGAGACTAACAAAGGTTCAATCACTTTTTCACTTTATCCTCCAAGCGAGCGTCTTCCTGGTTATGACAACGAGAAGACAGCAAAAGCTAAGCTCCGCAAGCATTTTAATGATTTCCCGGGTGTTGATATGGCATTTTCAGCCGGTGCAAATCAGGCATCATCTTCAAGCGACATCAATATTACGGTTAAGAGCGATGATTTGAAACTCGTTCGTGAATATGCGGCGATTGTTGAAAAAATGCTGAAGGAAAAGGGCGGTGATTATGTCCAGGAAGTTTCATCTGATCAGGAAGAAGGTTTGCCGGAAGCTACGATTACAGTGAATCGTGAAAAAATGTACGAATTTGGCTTAAACATCCATTCTGTAGGTTCGGAAATTCAGGGTGCAATCAATGGAACTACGGCAAGCCGTTACACTGACCGCGGTAAGGATGTTGATGTTGTAGTTCGTCTCGCTGAAGCAGATAAAAAACGTCTTGATGATTTGGACTCAATTTCCGTGATGAATTCTCAGGGGCAGAGAATCCCGCTTTCAAGTTTCGCAAAATATGAGGAAACGACGGCTCCTGTTACTATTTATCGTGAGAATCAGGCCCGAATCGTTCATGTTACGGCAAATCGTCTTGACGGAATGTCTCTCGGTGTTTGTCAGGAAGGTGTAAGAAAATTGCTCGCTGATAATATTCCGAAAGAAGACGGCGTTACGGTTCAGCTAGGTGGCTCAATGGAAGAATTGGTTGAGATAGGCCTTAACTTCCTTATCATAACATTGATGGCAGCTCTTTTGGTCTTTGTTGTTATGGCTTCACAGTTTGAATCGCTTCTGGATCCGTTTATCGTCATTCTTACGATTCCGCTGTCATTTATCGGTGTTATCATGATTTATGGACTTACAGGGACACAGCTCAATCTTATTACGATTATGGGTATGCTGGTTCTGGTCGGTACAATCGTAAACAACGGTATCGTTCTTGTAGACTACACAAACCTGCTCCGTAAGCGTGGTATGGAACTTGAGGAAGCCTGTGTTGAGGCCGCCCGAAACCGCCTCCGTCCAATTCTTATGTCAACTTTGACAACTGTAATTTCTCTTGCTCCGATGGCATTCTTCCCTGGCGAAGGCTCTCAGTCAATGCAGCCGATTTCTCTTACGGTCTTTGGCGGTATGACTTTTGGTTCTATGATGACGCTTTTCATAATGCCGACTATTTACTTCATCTTTAACAACCGAAGATTAAAGAAAGCAGAAAAGAAAAGAATGAAGAAACTTGTAAAAGAGGGCAAGATTAATCTGGAAGCTGAAATGCAGAAAAAGCGTTCTGAAAAGAAGCGTGCAAAACTCGAAGCAAAGGCCGCAAAAGCCGCAAAAGATTTGGAGGACTTTAACAATGGGTTATCTTGAGAATATAAAAATTCATGCCGGCGTACAAAAAAGAATTGAGATTATCTTTTCTCAGGCCGTTGAGGAAGACTTTGTGGCTGAGTTCAAGGAACAGCAGGTCGGACTTAAATACACAAAACTGGCGAATGTAATGGGCGCAGGATTCTCAAACCCGCGCCTGGGCGATGCAATCTGGCCTCAGCTCAACATGATGTACATAATTTATTGCAGCGAGGAAGATTGTGCCAAAATAATTGCAATCGTTGAAAATTTGCGTGAAAAGTACATGGGCGAGGGAATTGCCTGCTTCGTTAGTGAATCAACGGAGGTGTAGCTTATGGCAATAGTCACACTTACAAGGCAGTCTGGCTCCTACGGTGACGAGATTGGAATGCTTATTGCGCGCAGACTTGGCTATACCTTTTACGACAAGCACGAAATTGAACGGCGTATTATCGCAAAAGGTTTGCCAAAAGAAGAATTCTTGAAATACGATGAGCGGAAACCGCGTTTTCTTGATCGCTTTGCAAAAAACCGTGACAAATATCTCAATTATTTGAGCGCGGTCGTCCTTGATATGGCCAAAGAGGGCAACAGTGTCATCATTGGCCGGGGGGCATTCCTTTTTTTGCACGATGTTCCTAATCATATTGCGCTCAGGCTTGTTTCTCCTTTGGAAGCAAGAATAAAGCATATAATGGAAATAAAAAACATCGAGAACGAAAAAACTGCACAAATTCTACTCGAAAAATCTGACAAGCGAAAGGTTGCGTTTTACAAAAGCTGCTTCAAATATGATTTGGGGAGCAATAATTTGATTCATGCGACAATCAACACGGAAATGGTAAATCCGGATATGGTTGCTGAAATGGTTGTTGCCGGAATCAAAAATAATATTACTCCAGAAATCGAAGAAGCAGGTGAAAGGCGAGTTCTGGAACTGATTCTTGCACAGCAGATGGCGAATAAACTGATTTTTGAGCACGGACTTCATATCGATGAACTGTGGGTTGTCGTTCGGGATAAAGAAATTTCTTTGAGCGGACTCACAAGTTTCCATGCGACAGTGGAGCGTGCCGAGACAATTCTGGAAAGCGAATATTCTGGTTACAAAGTTGTTTCAAAAATCAAGTGCGTTCAGGACAATCGTTTTAGCAAAGCATAAGTTTTTTCGGGGCATTAAATTGATTTTGCCCCGATTAAAATTTGACAGTTAGCATTTTCTCTGCTATCCTATGTGTTAGACAAAAATATTGTTTAATAATTGTGAATCTTCATCTACATCTATGAAGACTCTTAATCATCACATCTAATTTGGAAGAAAGCCATGCAGTTTTTTGATACTCACGCCCATATCGGGCTCATTTATGAGGACCCGATTGAACAGTTACGCGTTATTCAGCAAGCAAAACAGGCTGGGGTTACGCGTATTGTAAGCATTAATAACAGTCTCCACGACTTTAAAAAAGTCTATCCTAATATCAAGTCTATGCCTGGAGTTTACCATGCGGTTGGTGTTGCGCCTGTCGAAGTTATGAATCCTGGCAAAGATTGGATTCAGACGATCGAAGACGGCCTCAAGCTGCCAAATGTAATTGCTGTCGGTGAATGTGGCCTTGATTACTACAAGCAGTTTGGTGACAAACGAATGCAGACAGAGCTTTTCATTACACAGCTTGAAATCGCAAAGAAATACGACAAGCCTGTAATCATTCACAGCCGCGAGGCAGGAAAAGATGTGTTCGACATCCTCAAAGAGCGTATTCCGCCGGCAGGAGCAATTCTTCATTGCTATGGCGAAGATGCCGCTTATGCAAAAAAATGCCTTGAAGCAGGTCTCAATGTTTACTTCTCATTCGCGGGCAATCTCACTTACCGAAACGCAAGAAATTTGCATGAGACAGTCCTCAACATCCCGACAGACCGCATGTTGATTGAAACAGAAAGTCCGTTCATGGTTCCTGCAGAATTCCGTGAGCGCAAACGAGCTATGCCAGCATATCTTCCTTCAACAGCACGATTCTTGTCAGAAATGCTTGAAATTGATTTGGAAGAACTCAGCAAGATTTTGTGGACGAACAGCTGCAAGATATTCCGGCTGCCAGAATAGAAAATTAATTTTATTTGCTACAACAAAAAACGGTTTCCCGTCGGGAACCTGTCCCGAACATCGCAGTGAGCAAAGCTCAGGCGAATTCGTGCCAGAACCCCGACTCCAACCGTTTTTTGCATTTATCGGATAATGAGAATTTTCAGTCTGTCAATCGTAATCGGCATAAAAACATAGAATAATGGAATTATATCACCCTGTAAAAATCGGTAAACTTTCTCTTCCGGGGAATTTGTTCCTTGCTCCTGTGGCGGGATATTCTGACCGTGCTTTTCGCTCAATTTGTGCGGAGTGCGGGGCGGATTTTGCCTACACCGAGATGGTAAGTTCTGAGGCTCTCACGCGAAACAACGAAAAAACTGAAAATCTCATGGCTCGCGCGCCAAACGAAAAGGCTTATGCCGTGCAGATTTTTGGCGGCAATCCAGAAACAATGGCAAATGCTGCACGAATTGTCTTGGAGCGTACAACTGCTGAGTGCATTGACATCAACGGTGGCTGCCCTGTTCCAAAAATCATCAAGTCAAACGCAGGAAGCGCACTTACTCGTGACCCGGAGCATCTTTACAAAATCGTAAGTTCCGTTGTCGAGGCGGTTGAGGGAAAAGTTCCTGTCACCGTAAAATTCCGGCTTGGCTGGGATGCAGAGCATATTACATGGAAGGAATGTGCCGAATCCGCGTTAAAGGCTGGGGCTGCTGCAATCACTATGCACGGCCGCACTCGCGCTCAGGGCTATGAAGGCAAATCTGATTGGAATGCCCTTGCCGAGCTTGTAAAATTCGTACACGAAAAAACAGACTCAAAAATCCCTGTGTTTGGAAGCGGAGACGCATTTACGCCGGAAGATGCAAAGCGAATGTTGGAGCAGACTGGGGTTGATGCCGTGATGTTCGCCCGCGGAGCAATGGGAAATCCTTTCCTTTTCACAAAAACACGAGAATTCCTCACGAAAGGAACGATTTCGGAAGTTCCTGTTGAAAAGCGGATTCAGGCTGGTTTCCGGGAACTTGCTCTTCTGGTTGAAGACATGGGCGAGCTTTCCGCTTGCCGTGATGCCCGCAAAAGGTTCTGCGCATATTCAAAAGGGCTGGAAGGTGGAGCTGCGCTCCGCAAAGAAATTGTCGCCGCCGAAAGTGTTGCTGATTACAAGACGATTTTTTCAAAATTTTTATAAAAAATCAAAAAAAGTGAATAATAGTGCATTTTTTTAATGCCGATGTTATAATAGAGAGACTATGCTGTTTGACATTGTTTCCCGTGTTGTGGTATATTTTTAGGAATTATCGGAAGATAAATTTCCTACCAAAATCTGGAGAAGACATTGGCAAGAACAAGACATTATAAAAAAATTGAAAAGAATGTTGTCTCGTCACTTTTGCACGGCTTGCAGAGTTTTATTAATTGTATCGGTCGTTTTTTTGTCAGGGCTTTCCGTGTCTGTGACAGCAAGCTTACAATCATGATTGTTCCGCATTCGCAGAGCAAAGTTATTAACTTCCGCACAAATGTTTTCGCACTCGCATTCGGCATCATTCTTGTAGTCGGAATCGTATCATCATTCATCTACTTCAAAAAACAGGATTCAGGCATCCGTGAGGAACTTGCCCGCTCAATGAAGGAAAACCGCGAGCTTCTTGCAAGTTTTGACGAGCTTCGTGATGAAAACAACAATGTTCTCCAGACAGCAAAACGCTTCCGCTCATCACTTTCTCAGACACTTTCCCTTCTTGGAATCAATCAGTCAAGCACAGTCGCAAAAGCATCTGTTTCTGACAGCGATTTGAATTCCCTTTTTGATACAAAAGATTCAGTTTCCGGCTCTACAAAAGAAGCTTCTGATATGCGACAACTTTCTTCTTATTTAGAAAGCGCGATTCAGCCAATTGAGCAAATCGGTAAAATGCTCGAAAGTCAGGAAACGCTTTTTGCTGACATCCCGAATATTTGGCCTGTTCGTGGCGGTATCGGTCATGTTTCACAGCCTTTCGGTCAGACAACTCACCCAATCACAGGCAACTGGTACATTCATAAAGGCTTGGACATTTCAACATGGCGAAGCGGCGACCCAATCCTTGCTACTGCAAACGGTCAGGTCGTAACAGTGGCTTATGATTCTGGTTTCGGTAACTATGTCATCATCAAACACAAGCACGGAATTTACACCCGCTATTGTCACATGGCTTCAACCAGAGTCAAAAAAGGTCAGTTCGTCTCTCAGCGTGATGTAATCGGCTATATCGGCAGCACTGGCATTTCAACAGGTCCACACCTTCATTATGAAGTTCACATCGGTTCTGATGTAGTTGATCCTGCAAAATATGTAAACATTAAAGTCGCAAAATAAATATGGCATTTTTAACAGATGATATTTCAATCAACACGATAATCGGTCTTGGCTCTGCTGTCTCTGGTGATGTTCATGCAAACGGTTTTATCCGGGTTGACGGTGACATTGACGGAAATTTGGAGTCTACAGGAAATATTATCATCGGCGACAAGGCACGCATCAACGGAAGCATCACGGCTCTTTCTACTGTCGTCGGCGGAATCGTTTTGGGCGACATTTATGCTCCGAACGGAATCAAATTGCTTTCTTCATCAGCGGTAATCGGCGACATCTCTACAAAAAAACTTGAAATCGAAGAGAATGTCATTTTCCACGGACACTGTATTGCCCTAAAAAATGAAGAAGAATTCAATCAGGCGGCGGAAAGATATTCAAACGAGCGTACAATCCGCAGTAAGGCAATTTAATGGCGGAAGTTTCATCTGTAACACAACCCGGTGCTCAATCGCTTTATTTCGCGGCAACACAGGCGGCTTCCCAGCAACTGGCTCAGCAGGCAAAAAAAACTGAAAAAAAACAAAAATCTTCCTTTGCAAGTTCTTTGAGCGCGCATCAGGAAAAAGCTCAGCTGATGTCAGCAGGGCTTCCTGTTGAGCTGGCCGGAATGAGTGAAGAAGAGGCGATTGTTTTTCTTAAAGACGAGATGGACATGGCCGGAGACGAGCTAAAACTCCGCCAGAATCTTGAAGCAATGGAAAAATATCGCAAAAAAGTCAGTCAATTTATGAAATATATTGTGAAAATCAATTATAATTTCATAACGACTCGTGAGCAGAAAAAACTTAGGTCAGGGCGTGTTATCAAACCGATGTATCAGATTCAGATTATAGACCAAAAACTGAATCAACTTGCATCGGAAATGCTGATTCTTCATGGAGCGAACTTAAATCTTCTTGCTAAAGTCGAAGAAATTCAGGGCTTGATAATCGACCTGATGGCGGAGTAATAAGGAGAATTGCAAAAATGAGCGACATTTTTGAACAAGATATAAGCGAAAGCGAAGAGGACATCTCAAAACTTGAAGATGCGGAATATAAGCCTTACGAAGAATCCGAGGACGAGGAGCATTTCGTTTACCCGAAGATTCTTTATCTTGCAAGGCTAGAATATTCGAGCGAAGGTGTTTATGTCACTGTTCCCGAAAAATTTGAAGAACTTAAGGGCGGTGACAGAATCATTGTTCCAACCCGCTACGGAAAGGACATGGCTCTTGTTCTCGGCCGCACAAAGCATCCGGTCGGGCTAAAATCAAGCGACATCGTAAAAGTTGAGCGCAAGGCAACTGATGAGGATTTGGAAAAATTCAACGAGCTTGCCGCAAAAGAAAATGATGCGTTCAAAACTTTCAAGGAAAAGGTCGCTGAGCACGGCTTGGACATGAAACTTGTCGCTGTTCATTTCTTGCTTGAGGAATCAAAGGCTCTTTTCTTCTTCTCTAGTGAAAACCGCGTTGACTTCCGTGAGCTTGTAAAAGATTTGGTCAGCGTATTCAAAATGCGTATCGAGCTTCGTCAGATTGGCGTGCGGGATGAAAGCCGAATTACAGGCGGCCTGGGAGTTTGCGGACGGCCATATTGCTGCCATTCAATCCGCGATAAACTTCCGCCAGTTTCAATTAAAATGGCAAAAGAGCAGAATCTTTCGCTCAATTCAACGAAAATTTCTGGTCAGTGCGGGCGATTGCTTTGCTGTCTCAGCTATGAATACAATTGGTATGCCGAAGCGCGCAAAAAACTTCCGACAGAGGGGTTGCACATCTATTACGACGGAACGAATTTCCGAATCACAGATGTAAATCCAATCAAGCAGATTATAAGAATGTTGAGTGAGGACGGAAGACTTCTTGAAATTCCTGCGAGCCGTTTTGTTAAGGACAATGGC
Source organism: Treponema sp. (assembly GCF_017430385.1). Lineage (GTDB taxonomy): Bacteria > Spirochaetota > Spirochaetia > Treponematales > Treponemataceae > Treponema_D. The sequence continues at coordinate 1,016 of NZ_JAFRNB010000084.1, read as the reverse complement.
AAGTGGAGCATAAAATAGCCAGCGGGCAAAAATAAAAGATTTGGAATGAAATCGGGGCAAGTTTTGATTTGCTCCGATTTTTTTTAAGAAATGACTACAAGCAATTCATCGGATTTTTGGGTGAATTCGCTCCTGTCAAAACCGCCATAGAACGACAGTTTTGTGAATCCGACTTCTTTTGCGTATTGCTCGATTTTGTTTTTTGTGAGCGGCAGAATTGGCGCATCTTCGGTGACAACAAGCCTTTTGCCGTTGCCTGTTTCAATCTCCTGATGCATGATTTTTTTGCCTTCTGCATTCGTTGTGATTTTTGTGAAAAGCCTGACCCTTATGCTTTCGCGGACAGGAAGCTTTACGCTCGGCTCTCCGTTGAATTTGTCAAAATTTGGCAGGGTGAGGATGAGCTTGCCGCCTTTTGCCAAAAGCTGCTTGCAATCGTAGAAAAGTTTTGACATGAGCGTGAGATCGTGCGTGAAAATGATGCGGTTGTTCGGAATGAGGATGATGTCGTAGAACGCTTTTCCTAAAAACCGGCACATTTCAAGGCTCGACATCTGGAAAAACCTTAGCGACATGAGCTGGGTGCGTCTTTTGCGGTTTGCTGATTCAATGAGAGATGTGACTGTCTCAAGGCCGGTTACATCAGCTTCGCCTTTCGCAAGATAATGCTCAAATGTACCTGTTCCTGCACCGATGGACAGATATTTTACGGGAGAAACGAAGTTTTTTGCTTCTTCTGCATAGAACTTTTTCAATTCATCGCTGGTGGGATACAACTCATCATAATATTCAGCGATATTCTCATACAACTCCATTATTTAATGATAAGTCTGAAATCTTAAAAATGCAAGCAAAACTCTGTTCTGAAAAATACAAAGCCAGGGCATCCGCATTAAAATAACTTAATGACTCTATCCAGATAATCTTCGCATTTATCGCAAATGTGCTGCTTTTGAGAAATTGTAATGTTTTTGGATTTTATGACATCCGAAAAATCTGCTTGCTTCAGAAGATTC
>NZ_JAFRNB010000083.1 GCF_017430385.1 Treponema sp. | reverse complement strand
TTTTTGAGGAAAAGAGCCGTGCGCGTCGGCTTGACCGGATTTCTACTGCCGCATGGCTTTCAATCTCTGACAGCTACGCCGAGCGAATCAAGGCATACATAAAGGAATGTGCGAAGAATCCGGATTTGCTGAATACTCAGAAAGTGCTTCCGCCTGACTGGCAGGCTATGGGAGAGGCGGCGAAACTCTTCACCCGCTCGCTGATGATGGGTCTGGATTCCGCCGTTCGCAAGGCAGAGTTCGATGAGCCGAGCGCAGAGGACATCGAGAACATGCCCTACCATGAGGCTGTGGAATACCTCAGAAAGCGTGATGTTATAAAAAAAGTTGACTATGACTCGCTATCTGACAAGATGCGTTTCCGTGCCTTTACCGCTTCCAGGATTGCAGACGGCGACCTTTTGAAGAAACTGAACGCAGAGATGATTGCCAGCGTGAACGACGGCAAGGGGCTGAGCGACTTCCTTTCGCTCACGAAGACTGACATTCTGGATAAAATCGGCATGGGCGCAGGGTCGGGCTGGTACTACGAGACCGTCTACCGCACGAATGTTCAGACAGCCTACAATGTTGGCCGTGCGATGGGATTCGCCGAGGACAAGCCGCTTGCGCTTGAGCTTGTGATTATCGACGACTCGCGCACAAGCGACATCTGCCGTCAGTATGCGGGAAAGCGTTTCATCCTTCCGTATGATCATCCGTTCTGGCAGACTCACTGGCCGCCCTTTCACTTCAACTGCCGAACGACTATCCGTGCGATTTACGACGAGAGCGAGCTTCCTGAGAACTGGAGTAACCCGAAGGACATCGAGGACGCAAACAACGGCTTCGGCGTATACCCATTGAGCAACGACAGCTGGTGGGAAGAGCTTTCAAGCCAGGTAGCGAGGGCGAAAGAGTACGGTGTGCAGGGGGAGATTCTTGGGGCGAAGAGTGCTATTTTCAACAAGCGTGAGAATGTGATAAACTCAGTTTCAGACGGAAAAATCACACAAGGAGAGCCAATGACTTTTGAAGAAGCTGACGGCGGAAATGTAAACCCATTCTTTAGTTTGGGCGGTGGATATTTAGAAAATTGTCAAACCGCTGTAGTTGCTTTTGAAGCTAGACTTCGTGGATTCAATGTCCGTGCAAAAGCCTATGATGAAAACAATATTGTTTTTAAAAGATTAGCAAAAAATCCTCTCAGGGCTTTTATTGACCCAAAGACAAGACATCATCCAAATTGGATTGAAAATAATTCTGTGAAAAATTGGAAAGACGAATTCAGATTTGTAAAATCAACGGTAAAAGAGAATGAGAGGTATGTACTCCAATATCATTGGGCAGAAACTGGTGGTGGTCACATAATCTCTGTCTTCAAAAATAAAAAAGGAATCTTAACATTTTATGACCCTCAGAATGGTGAGATTTATACGAACAAAGATGTTTTTGAACTTTTGCAGGATATGTTATACACAGACTCTGTAAAAACTCCTAAAATTTTGCGTATTGACAACTTGCAATTTGACGAAAATATAGTAAAATCAATATTGGAGGTTGCAAATGAGTGAAGTATTGAAATATGCGAACGCACAAAGCAAAAATTTTAAATATACTCACGATGAATTGTTCCTCGAAAACTGGAATGGCTACAAGGTTCATTTAGTCACATCGGACAAAGCTAAGAATCTTTGTCTCGGCTGGCCATTTTTTGTAAAAGAAAAAGACGGAATCTTAGCAAGGGTTATATCAACAGCTGATATGCTGAACATAATGCGGATTCACCGTAAAAGAAAAACAAAATAACAATCCACAGCCCCGTAAATTGCGGGGCTTTTTCTTTAGAGGTTACATAAAAAATGAAAGAAGAAATCTACAAAACTTTGGAAAAAGTGAGTCTATATGCTGATGTAGAAATTTCAAACTTTGGTGATGTATGTGCAATATCTCGAAGCAAGAAACCGTGCATCGTTTCAAAAAACGCTAAAGGCAAACATTTTCTGAAAATCTGGAAAGTGAATCACTGGAAAGCTTTTTTAGTTGAGTCTGAATTGTGTAAACTTTTTCCAGAAGAAAAAGAAAATTACACAAAAGATTATCTCTATCGAACAAAAGTTCGTGATGAAGAAAAAAAGATAATCAAGAAAGACAATGCTGATGGATATTCTGTTGGGCAAATCTCAAAAGCATATAAGATTCGTGAAGAAACTATTTACAAGATAGTTTCTGCGCCGAATGCCGGGGAACCACCAATAATTCTTGTCGAATATTAAAAAGTTCTGATTTTCATAGAAAAACGAGGCTCAAGAAGCTGTAAAAAATCCCCTCATCTCAAAAATTCACCGATTATTCACCGATTCCGCCTAAAAAAACGGATAACTTGTCACTTTATCCCCAATCCCCCCTGAATTTCCCGTTTTTTAAAATTTCCTCTCTCCCAGAATTGCCGTGTTTTATGCTCCGTGTTGCACAATCTCCGCAGAGGTAAAACAAATGAAAAAAAGATCTTTTTTAATTTTTGTCACAGCCATGGCTTTCATGGTTGTTTTGTTTTCGTGTGATGCCCAGTCACAGTTCCAACTGGAAGCGTATGATGCGAAGTACAAGTCAACTTATGCGACGACCGTGAACAAGCTGGAGATGGAAGAAGGAAACTTCAATGTCTACCGGCGCGTGATTTTTTACAATGTCAGGCTCGGTGAGACGGTCTTCGCATGTGA
>NZ_JAFRNB010000012.1 GCF_017430385.1 Treponema sp. | reverse complement strand
TTATTTATGCTAATTTGAGTAATTTGCTCCTGCCTCCTTCAAAAGTTTTTCCCGTAATGCGAGAGATTCTGGGGCTACAGTTTTGCCTCGCTTTTCAAGATATTCAATATTCTCTTCAAGAACCGCAAGAACAATTCCGTGGCAAGAAAGAGACATGAGATTCGCGCGATATTCGTCTGTTGACTGAGGTCGGCCAGGCTCAATTTTGTCCGCAACAAAAAGCAAAAGTGCAAAATCACAAGAATCAACTGAACCGAAAGTGTGATTCGCAATCGCATCGATAATCTCAGGGTCAGTCACGCCGAACATCTCTTGAATCCGTACTGCCGCGGCTCGTCCATGAAGCAAGAAAGGCATTTCACGCTCCATTTTTGTGATTTCCCGGCCGTCTTTTCCGGCAAGCTCAAAAAGCTCCTCATCGCTGACATCCTTGCACATATCATGGGCGATTCCTGCAAGCCAGCCTTTTTCTTCGCTAAGACCGTAATTTTTGCACAAATCAGCAAGCATTTTGGCAGTGCGCTCGGAATGCTCAAAACGGCTTTCCTTTACGACGCTTTTTGTATATTCAGAAATTTTTTCGTACAATTCACTTTGCATAAAGATTCCTTTCTATAATATATTCAAAAACTCGCTCGCTTACAAGATAACGCCATGCGCCGCCCTCAGCGATTTTCTGCCGGATTTCTGATGAAGAAAGCTCAATCCGCGGATTTTCGACAATTTTATGCGGAAAAGGAAAATTCTCTCGGTTTACGCCTGTCATTGGATTCTTTCCGTATTTTGCAGTAGGAGAATTCTGAAATTCAGCCTTTAAATCTGAATCTTTTGGCCGAACAGCAAGAATTAAATCGGATTTTTGGGCAAGTTCTTCAGCCTTATACCATTTGTCGTAATCAGCGATTAAATCCTCGCCCATGACAAGCCCGATTTTTCCAGTGAGAACCGACGCATATTTTTGCTCAAGGAAGCAGACTGTGTCGAAAGTGTACGAAACCCCGCCCCGCTCTATCTCGCACGGCTCAGCCACAAAACGATCGTCGCCAAGAACGGCAAGACGAGTCATTTCAAGGCGGTCGCTTGCCGCAACTTCACAAGAAAGCTCCTTGTGAGGCGGATTTGCCGTGGGAACGAAGAGAATTTTATCGTAACCAAGATTTTTGCAAACCGAATCAGCGAGAATTAAATGCCCGACATGAATCGGATTGAAACTGCCTCCGAGCATCGCGATTTTCACGAATCATACTCCGACTTTTCTGAACCAGGCAACTGCTCTTCCATAAATTCATCTACAGAGCGAGACTCCATGAATGAAGAAGCCTTTGCCTTTGCCTCGGTCTTTTTTTCTTTCCATGATGAAAGTTCACCGACAAGGCCAAGAATTGCGATTCGGACATCATTCAAGCCCTTGTGGCTAGCAACCGAAACAGGAATAACTTTTGTCTCAGGCTCCGTCTTTTTGATTTCCTCAGCGATTTTGGCAGCATTCTCGCTGACCCCCTCAATATCGATTTTGTTACAAAGAACGATATGAGGCTTAGCAAGCAAATCTTTTGAGAAGCCCTCAAGCTCATCACAGAGGGTTTTATACGCCGTAAGACAGGTTTCGTCAGAGCAGTCAATCATAAACAAAAGGCCTGCTGTGCGCGAAATATGCTTTAAGAAGCGGATTCCCAATCCCGCACCTTCGCTCGCACCCTCAATGATTCCCGGAATATCAGCAATGATAACATCCTGCTCGCTGTCCGCGCGCAAAACGCCGAGGTTCGGGATTTTTGTAGTGAACGGATAAGGTGCGATTTTTGGCCTCGCGTTAGTGAAAGCGTCAAGCAAAGAAGATTTACCTGCGTTCGGGAAACCGACCAAGCCGACATCAGCCATAATGCTCATCTCAAGGAGTAATTTTCGGTATTCACCAGGCTGACCTTTGTTCGCCGTTCGCGGAGCCTGATTTGTCGAAGACTTAAAGTGAACGTTTCCCCAGCCGCCGTTACCGCCTTTGAGGAAAACGAACTGCTCGTCCTCGCTTTCAGTAGTGAATTCCTTGATAAGTTCTTTTGTCTCGGCATCACGGATTGCTGTTCCAGGCGGAACTGCGATTACGATATCCTCGCCGTCCTTGCCGTATTTGTTCCAGCCCATGCCGTCGCCGCCGTTCTTGGCTTTAAAGAAGCGTTTGAAACGGATATTTGCGAGAGTCTTTACATTTCGCTTTACACAGAAAATGACATCGCCGCCCTTGCCGCCGTCACCACCGTTCGGGCCGCCCATCGGAACATACTTTTCGCGACGGAAAGACACGCATCCGTTTCCGCCCTTGCCGGATGTCACTTCGATTATTGCTTCATCAGCAAATTGTTTCATTTTAAATTCCTCACAGATAGAGAGCGTTAAAAAATTGCATTGCAATTTTAGCGATTCTCCGAAGCAACTGTGTTGCGCAGGTTTTAAAAGCACACAGAGAGCATTAAAAACTTCCCACTCTGACATTTCTCCGTGCCCTCTGTGTCCTCAGTGAGAAATTATAAAAAAACCCGGAGACAGAAAACTGAATCCGGGCTTTCATCAATTAGGTCAAAACTTATGCCTGAACAGGAACTACAGATGCGTATTTTCTGTTCATGCGCTCGTGGAATTTGACGTTTCCGTCTGCTGTTGCAAACAAACTGTCGTCTCCAGCCAATTTAACATTGTCACCTGGCCAGATTTTTGTTCCACGCTGTTTAACGATGATTGAGCCTGCGGTTACGAATTCTCCGCCGTAAGCTTTAACACCCAAGTATTTAGGATTTGACTGACGGCCGTTTTTTGCGCCGCTACCACCTTTACTTCGTCCCATTTTATTCCTCCATAAGAATTACATTCTCAGGAAATTCTTTTGTAAGAGCCTTGATTCCAGTTCTTAAAAAATCTCCGATACATTTAAGCTGGGCTTCCGTTTCCGGACTCTCAGTTTTCGCCTCAACGCTAAAGGAAAGAGTCCCGCGCGCAGAAGCATCAGCAATCAATAAAACATTTTCTGTATGTGAAAGAACCTGCATTGCCGTGCGGATAAGTATTGTTATTGCCGCACAAACTATGTCCGTTCCCTTCTTAGAAAAATCAGCGTGCCCGTTAGCTTGACATTTTTTTATCGCGCCGTTTTTGCCATAAGAAAGTGCTACGACAGTCATTCTTTATTAGAGAGTGATGTCCTTAACACGAATGTTTGTGTATTCCTGTCTGTGACCGATCAAGCGGTGATAGTCTTTCTTGCTCTTGTATTTGAAAACAAGAACTTTCTTGTCGCGGAAGCTGTTCTCAACAACTGCGCTGACTTTTGCGCCTTTAACGAACGGTGTTCCGACAGAAATTTTGTCGCCGTCGCTAACCAAAAGAACTGAGTCGATGTCAATTTTTGCACCGTCTTCAGCATCGATTTTATCGACCTGAATGAGAGCATCTTTCTCAGCCTTGTACTGTTTGCCTTTGTATTCAAAAAGTGCGTACATGTAAAACCTCTTAATCGCCGCAAAGTGTAACGGAACTCTAACGACTAAAAATTAAAATATAAGTACAAGATTATATCAAATTTTAGGAAATATGGTCAATATAAAGAAATAGCATTTTTTAACAGGAATTGAAGGAAGCAAGCCTGCCTCCATGTCCTCAACACCCGCCAAAGCAAAAAAGCCAGCAGGCCGAAGCCCGCTGGCATACAAGTGCAATAGAAGAGGCTGAGGGAAAAAGGAGGAAAGGAGCGTCCGCAGGGGACAAAACCTCAGCCAGCTTCATTTAGTTCAATTTGTATTTTCCTGTGGAAATCGTGTGTCCGTCGTTGTAGACATCGAACCAGATTTCCTTGTTGCGGCTCAAATCAAGAGCCTCGTAGAATTCCTTGAGGTTAGTAACTTTCTTGTCGTTTACAGCAGTGATGATGTCGCCGTTCTGGATACGGAGGGCCGCAGCCGGAGACTTTTCAAGAACGTTTGTTACGGCAACACCCTTAACCTTGTCGTCAACCTTAAGGCTCTCACGAAGTTTTTTGTTAAGAGGTGATGCGATGAATCCTGGCCAAAGTTTTGAATTGTCATTTGAAACGGTTTCTGTTCGTTCCTCAATCATAACGCTGAGGGTAATTTTATTTCCGCCGCGAATCACAACGAACTCAGCTTTTTTGTCAGCAGGAAGATATGCGACCTCACGGATAAGCTCGCTCTGGCTGTTCACATTTTTTCCGTTAATCTGGATGATGTAGTCGCCGGCCTGCATTCCGCCTTTTGCGGCAGGAGAATTCATGAAGACCTGAGAAGCGAATGCACCTTTCTGACCTTTTACGCCAAGTTCTTTCTTATATTCATCAGTGACATCGACAAGAGAAATGCCGAGCCAACCGTAAGTGATTTTTCCCTTTGAAATGAAATCATCGATTGCTTTTTTGACAGAATTGATTGGAAGTGCGAATCCCAAGCCAACGCTTCCGCCTGAACCAGAGGCAATCCAAGTATTGATTCCGATTACCTCGCCATAGATATTTACGAGAGGACCACCGGAGTTACCCTGGTTGATTGCGGCATCAGTCTGAATAAAGTCGTTCATGTTACCAATCTGATCTCCGCTTCGGCCTGTCGCACTGACAATACCCTGTGTGACAGACTGACGGTAGCCCAAAGGAGCACCCATTGCCAGACAGATGTCGCCGGTCTGAACCTTGTCACTGTCGCCAAGAGAAGCAACTATGATATTCTCAGCATCTTTTGCATCGAATGAAACAAGCGCAATATCCTGCCTTGCATCAGCACCGACCAATTTGCCTTCAAATTCCTGACCGTCGTTGAGCTTTACGGTGATGTTGGTTGCCTTGCCTGCGACATGATTGTTCGTGAGGACATAAACAGTGTCGCCAGTACGCTTTACGATTACGCCTGAACCAAGGCCTTTCTGCTCATACTCACGCTTTTTGTTTCGTGAATCCTGCTCCCACTCGCCGTTAGGATTGCCGAAGAAGAAGTCGAACGGCCATCCCTCAAAAGGATTCATTGTCTGGACTTCTTTTTTTTCTGTGACATCAATTTCAACTACAGAAGGAAGGACACCAGATGAAATTGAACGGAAAGAATTCTGCAAAGCCTCGATGACCTTGAGAGATTCGCTTGGAATTGTTACGGCAGGTTTTGAAGTGTCGGCAAAAGCCGTGGCCGCGCTGCCCTGAACCTGCACACGAGTGCATGAAAGAGAAACGGCGGCAAATGCAAAGGCACAAGCCGCTGTTCCTGCCAAGAGTCGTTTAGTAATTTTTTTCATATTTTTGCCTCCGAAAAGGATTGTTGTTTTAGTAAAATCCTATGATTTTCGATTTCTAATAATAAAATCCCGGAAACAAAAATTAGTTACAGAAAAAGTTGTTATAAATCGGTGTTCCCCATGCTTCGCATGGGTCGCTATGTCCGCCCTTCGCTAACGCTCATACCGTCGCTCGCTGCGCTCACTCAGGTACTTCGGGGCTACCAGCGCTAACACACCAGATCATCGCAGGCTGTAAGCACTTCCGTGTGGTCAGGGAAGACCGCAACCGTATGCTCCTCGTGGCGGCTCCATTTTCCGTCTGCTGTAAGAACTGTCCAGCCGTCGCTCGCAAGGTCAACATCACCTGTACCGAGGTTAATCATCGGCTCAATCGCAAGAACCATGCCTGACTGAATGCGAGGGTTCGGGCCACCTTCCGGAAGGTTCGGAACGCTTGGATCCTCGTGGACATCAAGGCCGACACCGTGACCGCAATATTCCCAGACGACACCGAAACCGTATCGATCATGAGCGACATCATAGACAGCCTTTGAGATGTCGCGGATTCTGTTTCCTGCGACACAAGCCGCGATTCCTGCAGTAAGGCTTTCGCGCGTCGCCTTTACGAGCCGGCGGATTTCAGGCTTTACATTGCCGACCATGACAGTGTGGGTCGAATCAGAAATATAGCCGTCCAAATCAATTCCGATATCAAGCGAAACGATGTCGCCGTCGTGTATAATGCGTTTTCGTGAAGGAATTCCGTGAATTACCTCATTATTGATGCTGATGCAGGCAGCCCCAGGAAAATCCTCTTTGTACCATGCAGGTTTTCCACCAACGCCCTTGATGAATTTTTTGACCAAATCATCGACTTCTTTTGTGCTCATTCCAGGATGAACCTGCGGAACAACTTCGCGGAACAAATCCGCCAGAGCATGACAAGACTGCCTGATTCCTTCAATCTCCTTCTCATTCTTCAATCGAATCATCTATATTTCTCCTTGACATTTTCTTCTATTTTACAAGCCTTAACGCTTCTTCCTCGCAGATTCTTGCCGTGGCATCATCGCCAAGCCGTCTGTATGCCGCGGCCATTTTTCGCAAGAAATTCGCATCGTTGCTTTTTCCGAAGCCCAGTTCCAGCGCACGCTCCCAGCAATCAAGCGCAAGCTCATCGGGAATTTTGCCCTCAAGATGATTTTTGAGCACATTCGCGGCAAGCTCCATCACCTCCGGGAAGAACAGGCGGAAATACTGATAGCTGTACTCCATGCGGATAATCTGCTCAAGAAGAATGAACGCGTCGTAATATTCCTGCCGCAGCACAAGCTCCTCGCAGAGAATGAAACCGTAGTCCATGAAATTCTCGCGCGTAAACCATTTTGCAAGGCGAAATCCGGCGTGATTCATGCTCATCCGCTTGAATTCGGCAACAGCATCATCCTCACGGTCGTGCATCAAATCGAAGAAAATCAGTTTGGAACGGCTTTCCTCGTCATTGCGCTTTAAAAGCCATTCACGATAATCAAAAGAATTAACCGAGCGGCCGCCATGAGCTGAATGTGAGCGCGTGAAATAAGATTCATCAAAAAGTGAACGCTGCTTGACATCGGACAAAATCTCATAAGCCTTTACGAGCTGGCGAAATTCTTCGGTCGTCGCCGAATTCTGAGAAGCATCGGGATGTAAAAGTTTGGCCTTCTGACGATAAGCGCGCTTGATTTCTGCCGCAGTGGCATCGCGCCGCACACCAAGAATCTTATAACAATCTTCCAAAGCGAGTATATAATAGAATATTTTGCGTTTTTGTACAAATGGAAAGTTTTACGCCGGTTTTTACCCCACCGTGAACACGACTTCAAGGTTCGGGAGATCAATTTTTCCGACTTTTAGCGTGACTTTTCCGTTCAAATCGACCGGACCCTCGCCACCAATCGTGGTTTCCATGCCGAGCTGGGTGATGAAATACAAGGCACGCCCCGACTGCTTGTCAACGCAGATTGCCTCGCCCTGCCATTCCGGGTGCTGCAGAAGATAAACGAGCGTCCAGTGGGTGCGGCTGTTTCGCTCAGCTTTTTTACTTGCCTGCATCGCCGCGTCCCCCTCACTCATCCGCATGAGCATCGTGTCCTTGTCAATCAGTTTTTCGCCCTTTAAAAAAGCACGGAGCTGCTCATGACCAAGCAAATCACCGTAACGGCGAAGCGGAGAAGTCACCTGAGAATACATTCCCACGCCCAAGCCTGCATGACTTGCAGGAGTGACATTCACATTTCGTTTTCGCATACATTTTCTGAGACGGAACTGCCCGGCAAGTCCTTCAGGAATGTCGCTTGGAATTTCCGGAACATCCTGAGAGATGAACGGGAACGGAATATTATTCTTGAACGCAAACTTCGCGGCTCCCTCGCCCGCAAGAACCATCGCCTCACGCACGACATCGCCACTCTCATAACGAGGAACTTCCTCAAAAGCAACATCCTTTGTTTCCGGATTAACCGTGATATGAACTTCGGGAATAGAAATGTTAACAGCACCAGCCTTGCATCGTCTCGCAAAATTACGGCGCGCAATATCAAAAAGCGGCTTAAGCTCAGAGGTCTCTTTTAGCTCGTCGGCCTTTTCGTAAGTAAGCCGCTTAACATCGACAATCGTTCGCAAAACCTCGCAGTCCTCAAGCTCACCGTTCTCACCAAGCTTAATCTTAAAGCTCAAGGCACGGCTTTCCTCACGCAAGCCCAGAGCATAATCCTCAAGGCAATCCTCGCTCAACATTCGGGCCGCACCTTCAGGAAGATAGAGAGTAGCACCACGACCACGGGCAACCTTGTCAATTTCAGAATCAGGAGTCACGAATGAAGCCGGGTCTGCGATATGAACCCAAAGATATTCACCGTCAAAGGCAATCGCATCATCTGGATCAGTTGACCATTCGCTATCAATCGCATAAGAAACGCCAGGAACACGGACACGCTCTTCATCAGGCGGAACTCCAAGCGAGACAGTCGCACTTTTTGCGCTCAAGCCAAGCCGTACAGGGTAAGGATTTCGCGTGATATCCCAAATTTTTGTGTCCAAAAGGAGCTTATGGGCTTTTTCTGGAGTTTCCTTGAAGCCCGCGTCCTTCATCGTCTTGCTTTTATCGGTAGTGCCAAGAGCAAGGGCCTCGATATCGCCCATGTATTTTGAATCTTCCGGGAGAAGATTTTTAGCCTTAAGCCGCTCAATAAATGCAGCACGCAGTTCTTCGGCATGTTCCTTTTCAAAAGCCTTGTTTTTAAGCTCAGTAATTTTTTCATGGGAACGAGGAACAAAGAAAACCTGATTGTCACGAAGAATTTCTTCAAATTCAAAAGAAGATTTTAGGGCACTGTAAATTCCCCAGGATTCGTTCGCCTTAAGCTCACCACGCAAAAGTTCCGCAATATAAGAAAAACTCTGCTCGGTTGTGGCAGTCTCATCATCGCTCAGCAAAAGCTCATGGATTTCAGCAATCTGAGCCAAAACCTCGCTCCCCTCTGCACAGGCACTTTCCGCAAAATCAAGAACGGCGTCAATAGAAGAAGCCTCGCCCTCGCACAAGAGAACAACATCCTTCTCACGCACTTTCTGGCTGGCATACACGGCCTTTTTGCCCGTTGCTGTGGCACGAGACACGCACCAGTTCACAAGATATTTATCGCCATCCCGCTCACCGACGAGAGCTGGGGAAGATTTATAGATTACTACGGAAGATTTTTTCATGAGGAGAGTATAGCACAAAACCGGGGAATTGTCAGTCCAAGGAAGGAGAATAAGACACAAGGAAGGGGGAAGTCTCCCCTAGGGAGCCGGTCGCCGTAGGCGAAGAAACTCACGAGGTGAGTTTCTAGGCGAGTCTCGGTGAAGGCTATGCCTGAACCGTGCGTCGCTACCACTTCGTTGTGCCCTACCCTCTCTGCGGGGCAAAATCTACTTGCTGTTTTGCCCCGCAACGACCCAAGCCCCAAAAAATATTTTTTGCACTTTTCCGACCAGTTTTAATTTGCGTTGCCAAAACCGCAAATTTTTTGCCTATATATATGTGTCAGAAAGCAGGGCTGTTTTCTGAATAAATTAGTATATGGGAGTTACAAAATGCAGAAAACAGAAAAACCAATGACACTGGAAGAAAAGTGGAATTCGCTCACACTGGCGAACAATTTTATCTTTTGTAAAGTGATGGAGACAAACCCGGAACTTTGCAAGCATCTTCTGGAAATCTTATTGCATATCGAGATTGATCACCTGGAGCCACCTCAAACAGAACGAACCATGCAAGAAGGGCTTGACTCCAAGAGTGTTCGATTCGATGTCTATACGAAGGATTCCAGCCGAATTTTCGATCTCGAAATGCAGACTGTAAGGAAAGAAAATCTTCACAAACGGTCAAGATACTATCAGAGCATAATTGACATGGACAATCTGAATGTTGGAATAGACTACGATGAACTGAAAGACACTTACATCATCTTCATCTGTCTGAACGACATTTTTGGGAAAGGTCTTCCCCTCTACTCTTTCGAGAATGTCTGTATAGAAAACAAAGATATAAAATTAAACGACAGAGCTTACAAACTCTTTTTTAACGCCTCTATGTGTGATAAACTAAAATCCGAGGATGAGAAACTTTTCTTCAAGTATCTGCGTGGGGAAGAGGCAGATGACGAATTTACACGCACACTGAATGAAAAAGTCGCACTCGCGAAAAAGAATTCATTTTGGAGAAAGCAATATATGACCTGGGAACAGACGATTAAAGAAGAGCGAAAAGAAGCCTATAAAGAAGCTTATGAGGAAGCATCTCTGAAAACTTGCATTACAAATGCGAAAAAACTACTTTCACTGAACAAACTTTCCGCTGAAGAAATCGCACAATGCTGTAACCTGTCTTTGGAACAAGTGCTCTCACTCAAATAAGAAGTTAAAACAATTTAGCCGGAATTAAGCCTGCGACAAGCAAAAAAAATCCCCTACAAAGAACTTGCAGGGGATTGAATTAGAAATTTTTGGCTCGCTTCCGCGGAAAAATCACAGATTTTTCCGAGACTCGCCTACAAACTCACCTCGTGAGTTTGTTCGCTATCGCAACCGGCTCCCTAACTCGTCCGAAGCACAGCTTCGGACGAGACTCACTAAAATCGCACGAGGTGCGATTTTACGACGCTACGCGTCGCCGTTCGCTACCACTTTTTCTCGATCTCTGGTTCACAGATGTTGATTTCTGTTTCGAGGTCGAAGAATTTTGCGCGAGACATATCTGGTGCGAAGTTGATTGTGTCGCCGAGCTGAACAACAACTTCTGGAGAAACTTTTGCTACGATGTTTGCGTCCTTAACCTGAACGAATACATGTGTCTCAGCACCAAGAGGCTCTTTGTTTGTAACTTTAACCTGCATGTTGTTCTCAGCGGCAGGAACTGCCTGATACTGCAAGTCCTCTGGGCGGATACCGAATGTAACTTCTTTTCCGACATAAGCCTTGAGGTGTTTCTGCTGATCCTCTGTTGGGATAAGAGTGAATGAACCTTCGTTTGCAACGACTTTTCCGTCTTTTTCCTCAATCTTGAGTTTGAAGAAGTTCATTGGAGGTGTACCGATGAAGCCTGCGACGAATTTGTTGATTGGGTGGTTGTACAAGTACAATGGCTCACCAATCTGCTGAATTCGTTTTTCAGACATAACGACGATTTTTGTACCCATAGTCATAGCTTCAACCTGATCATGAGTTACATAAATCATTGTTGCCTGCAAGCGGTGGTGAAGAGAAGAAATCTCACCACGCATTGTAACGCGGAGTTTTGCGTCGAGGTTAGAAAGAGGCTCGTCGAACAAGAATACTTTTGGAGAACGAACGATCGCTCGTCCTACAGCAACACGCTGTCGCTGACCACCAGAAAGTGCCTTCGGTTTGCGGTCGAGGTACTGAGTGAGGTCGAGCATTTTTGCAGCCTCTTCGACTTTGCGCTGAATTTCGATTTTTGGCTCTTTGCGGATTTTGAGACCGAATGCCATGTTGTCAAATACGGTCATGTGTGGGTAAAGAGCGTAGTTCTGGAATACCATTGCGATATTGCGGTCTTTTGGCGGAACATCATTCATGAGCTCGCCGTCGATAAGAAGCTCACCGTCAGTGATATCTTCGAGACCAGCAACCATGCGGAGAGTTGTTGACTTACCGCAGCCAGATGGACCTACAAATACACAGAATTCGCGGTCTTCGATTGTTACATTTGACTTCTCAACAGCCAAAACATTGCCGTCGTAAACTTTTGTAACGCCTTTAAGTTCTACTTTTGCCATTTTTTCCTCCTGTGGCATAAAGGGATTATAATTATGATTCCATTCTAAACGACAACAGAGAGGAAATCAAGCAGAAATTTTGTTTTTTATATTAAAAATCAAGTAGTTTTTTGGAGAATTCCGAAGAAATCAAACAAGAATTTTATATATGGAAGATTTCTTTTACCACCGGCTCAGCCAGCACAAAAACCACGCTGAAAAGCACAGCCGGAAGGTAATTCGCGGTCTTCACTTTTTTTAAGCCCATGAGATTTATACCAATCAGGATAATCAACGCCCCGCCACTTCCAGTCAGTTCCGCCAGCATCTGTTCGCTGACATAAGGCGCAATCAGAACCGAAAGCAAAGTGAGCGCGCCCTGATAAACAAAAATCGAAATCACCGAGAAAGCCGTGCCCACGCCCATCGCAACCGCAAAACCAATCGAAATAAAACCGTCAAGAATCGATTTGAGGAATATAATAGAATAATCATGCTCAATTCCGGCCTTAAAGCTGCCTACAATGGCCATCGCACCCACACAAAAAAGCACAGAAGCGTTCAAAAAAGCATAGGCGAAGTTTTTTTGAGGCCTGCCTGATGAAAAAGATTCAGACTCAGAAGGGGAAAGCCTTCCCCTCGCTCCAACCGCATCCGCGTTTTCCGCTACCCTTTCTGCGGGAGTACCCGCAACACCCCGTTTCTGTACAAACACTCGTTCAAGAAACTTCCCAAATTTCAGGATATTTCCATCGATGTCGAGAAGCGTTCCTACGATTCCGCCAAGAATCAGCGCGAGCGCGAGGTAAACGACATTCTGATATTTGAATGACATCTGAACGCCCATTACGAACGAAACCAAACCACAGGCAAGTTGGATTGAATCAGTAACTTTCTGCGGGATTTTCTTTGCGAACAAAAGCCCAACGACACAGCCAAACAAAATCGTGGCACAATTAACAAATACGGCAATCATTTTTAACTCCAAAGAAAGAAGTGCAAGTTGTGCTCCCAGCAAGAACCGCCCCTGCAACTCGTGCGGAGAACCTGACTTGAACATAGGGAGGCGGTTGAAGCTTTGCTTCAACAAAACGCGAAAGCGTTTTGAGCCGAGTCTCGCCTGAAGATATGCTTCAGGCGGCACAGCTTGCGCCACTAGCACCTCAAGGTATAAAAAAAGAGCTTCCATTAAGGAAGCTCTTTTCGTTCGTGCGGAGAACCTGACTTGAACAGGCACAGCTTGCGCCACTAGCACCTCAAGCTAGCGTGTCTACCAATTCCACCATCCCCGCAACTGATGTATCATATAATATAGAAATCGCTAAAAAGTGTCAATAGAAAATACAAAAAAAAATTATTTTTTTTTCATTTTTTTGAGGATTTATTACAAACCCTCAAAACGGCGAAGTCAAGGTTTTAAGCGTGAGCGTGCCTTGACTCGACGTATGGAGGTGGGGGGAATTGAACCCCCGTCCGAAAAAGTAAACCAAGCACATCTACAGGTTTAGTCATGCGAGGTAATTGTCGGGTTTC
>NZ_JAFRNB010000001.1 GCF_017430385.1 Treponema sp. | reverse complement strand
TCTGTCGTCCGTGATTTCTTCGAATGTTTCCTTCAATGTCATTTTTACTACCCGAAGTTATTTTATCATCTCGCCTAATCTTTAAATACAATACTTGTTAAGAATTCAATTGCAGAGTGCTTTTGATGCGGATGCCCTGTGATAGAAACATTAAAAAGAAAGGGGAAAGCCTTCCCCTCGCTTCAGCCTCCTCGCTCCGCTGCGGTGTCTTCCGCTACCCTTTCTCCTGGGGCTCCGCCCCAAGCCCCGAAAAAGCACGGACACTGAAATCAATTTTTGTGCTATCATATATCCATGAATCCACAGATTTTTTATATCGTGCTTGGTGCAGCCGCTTTTATCATTATTTTGCTTGCAGTCATTTTGATTGCGCTGATTTCAAATCGTTCTCATTCTCCGCTTTCTGAAATCCAGCAGAAACTCGGATCCCTCGAAGCCGCCGCAAACCAGATGCAGGAAATCGGCAGGGAAGTAGGCTCGCTCAAATCAGTTTTGCACGCCCCCAAGCTCCGTGGAAATTTTGGCGAATATCTTCTATATAATTTGCTCAAGGACACTCTTCCGCCCAAGAATTTTGCAGTTCAGCATCAGTTTTCAGACGGAAGTGCCGTCGATGCGATAATCCGTCTTGGAAAAAACATAATCCCGGTTGATTCAAAATTTCCTCTTGAAAGCTTTGAGCGCTATCTTGCTTCATCAGACTCAGAATCAAAAAAGAAGGCAAAGGCTGAATTCACCCGCTCGGTCAAAGGCCGGATCGACGAGATTTCAAAAAAATACATCCGCCCACAGGAAGGCACATTTGACTTCGCGCTCATGTACATTCCGAGTGAAGGCGTTTATTACGAAATCCTCACGAATGACACGCAGAAAGGCTATGAACTTTTTGACTATGCCATGAAAAGCCGAGTAATTCCGGTCTCCCCGAACACCTTCTACGCCTACCTGATGTCAATCGTCTACGGCTTAAAGGGAATGAAAATCGAAGAACAGGCAGAAAGCATCATCAAAAAAATCAGCGGAATTCAAAAAAGTTTTGCAGATTTAACAGAAGAAATCACCACACTAGGAAAACATCTTTCCAACGCCAGCGCAAAATTCAGCGAAGTGAAAGAAAAATCCGAAAAAATTGAAAGGCAAATAAGCAATATAAGTGAGAATTAACAGAAAATTTGCCACATGGAGGTGGCATGAAGCAAATGGATCGCGAGAATTTCCGTAAGGAAATTCTCGTTAGGACATGGATGTCCATGCCTTTGTGTGATATTCAGTTCCGTCCGTGAGATAGCCCGCAAAGCACCATCCTTCGAGGCCATCTTTTGTCTGAATTTTTACCCATGCAGATTCAATATCGTCAATCACGGTGTTTCCACCAATTTCAATGATTGTTACAAGCTCGTCCTTGATGACTCGCCCGATTTGCTCTGAATTAAGCGACTGCTCTGAGCGGATTTTAAGGCTGTCCGTAGCAATATACTGCTGACCGACAAAACGAATATCATCAACAACTTTCCATCCATCGAGGATGCGATAGTCAGTATAAATTCTTCCGTCCATGCTGTCCTCCGGATAGTGGTAGTAAAGTTCAAGGGCTGTAAAAGGCGGCATATCCAGCGGGAAATTCAATTCTGAGGCTTCCGCAGGTGAATTGTCATGGACAGAAAAAGTCTCTCCGTCGTTATAAAAATGATATGAATCACGGTTTTCTTCATCTGCGTGCGTAAAATGGCATTTAGTTTTGAAAATTGTCGAAAGAATTTCAGCCTGATTTCCATCTTCATCTGCATTTTTGCAAATAGCTTTTGATTCACTCTCGCTGACTTCACGGCAGTTTTCTTTATCAAGATTTTCTGAAAATCCGCTTCGGGCGACGGTCACTTTAAAAGGATTCCTGTCATACCATTTTTCAGAACCATCACTAAATTTTTCATAAATCTTAATTACATCGCCCATAGAACCATGCCATTGCGTGTATTTCCATTCTTCTGTACCGTCGGCATTTTTTTGCTTGGTCACTAAAGAATATCTTGGTGTCTCAAAATATTCATAGACCTCATCGGAGTTGTTGTAACCTGACCTGTTATTCTTAAAACGGATTTCACGGCCATTTTCATCATAAGCCCACCATGCTTTGTATCCGTCCGAGCTTTTGTGGAATATTATCTTTTGATTTTCATCGTAATAAGATGTTTCTTTGTATCCGTCTTCCCTGACCTCTACTTGTTTTCGTATGATTCCTTCCTCATTGTACCAACGCTCAATGCCATCATCATCTGTTTTGCGGGTGAGTTTCTGCTTTTTTATCAATTTTTCGTAATCTATTTTTTTATCAAAAGTGATTGACCGGTCATACTCTTGGGAATTTTGGTAATATCTAGCTATTCTGTCTCGTCCAACATATACAACAGCAAAAAAAACAACTGGCAATAAAACAACGACAAGAATAGAAATCAAAACAATTTTCTTTTTCATAAGCACATAAAAAAAAACCGCATTTCTGCGGCTTTATGACCCCAATGCGATTCGAACGCACGACCTTTCGCTTAGGAGGCGAATGCTCTATCCAGCTGAGCTACGGGATCGAAAAGAATGAAGATAGTATATCAGAAAAAGAAAAAAAAATCCATAATTTAAAAAATAAATTTCTCACAGAGCCTTACCAATAGCATTTAAAAATTAGCAATGAGAAATTAGTAATTGATAATTCCTCATTGCACATTTCTAATTCCTAACTTAATAACTCTCTTGCTCGTTCAAGCGCGCCATTGATGTGGTCGTGGATGTTTTCTTTTCCGAGCTTTTCTGCCATACCGCTCTTTTCCAAAAGAACATACGGCTGGGTGTGGATTCCTGAGATAACGATTGTGATTCCTTTTTTGTCACAGAGGGCTTTTGCCTGTTCAAGTGCTTTGATTCCGCCTGCGTCGAGGTAGATTGTGTTTCTCATGCGCAAAATCAAAACCTTGTAGCTTACGCCGGCCATTCCTGCTCGTTCCATTGCGATTTCAAACTTGCGGACTGTACCAAAGAAGAGCGGACCGTCGATTTCGTAAACCATTGCTCCATCCGGCAAGTCGAGTTTTTCTTCCGGCATGTCAGCTGCGTGGATTCCCGAAATGAGGGCTTCGCGTTTGTTCTGAACTTCTGACAAATCAATCATCTTTTTAATGAAGAAGAATGCTGCCAATCCCAGGCCGAATTCGATTGCGACTGTCAAATCTACGAAAACTGTAATCAGGAAAGTGACTGCAAAGACTGTGATGTCTGACTTCTGACCGTGGAGAAGTGCTCTGATTGCCGGGAATCCTGCCATGTTCCATGCTACATTGATAAGAACTGCGGCGAGGGCTGCCATTGGAATGTAAGAAGCGTATTTTCCGAAGAAAAGAAGAATCAAAAGAAGTGTGAGCGCGTGAATAATTCCTGCGACCGGAGTTTTTCCGCCGTTCTTGATGTTTGTTGCCGTACGGGCGATGGCTCCTGTTGCCGGGATTCCGCCGAATAATGGCGACGCGATGTTTGCGATTCCCTGACCGATAAGCTCAGTGTTTGAGTCGTGTTTGCCGCCTGTCATACCGTCAGCGACTACTGCGCTCAAAAGACTTTCGATTGCGGCCAATACTGCGATTGAAACTGCCGTTGGGAAGAGTGTTCGGATTGTTGTGAGCGAGAAATCTGGCAATTGTGGAGCCGGGAGAGTGTTCGGAATTACGAAATGCTCCCGACCGTCTGCGAAGAAGCCGATTGTATCTGTTTTGAGACCGCAGAATTTGTCGAGAAGAATTGATGCGACTGTCGCAAGAATCAGGACGATGAAACTGCCCGGAATCTTTTTGATGAACTTAGACCAGATGAAAATGAATGCGAGGCAGATTGCTGCCATCACGAATGAATAGACATTGACTGTTCCTGCCGATTTGATGTAAACGATGATTTTTGGAAGGAAATCGCCCGGCATTTTAGAATATTCTTCGCCAAGAATCTGCATTGGTGTTGAGAAATCCGGGACGAGACCGAAGAAGTCACCGATCTGACCTGTTGCGATTGTGACTGCGATTCCGGCTGTGAAGCCTGTGACGATAGTATATGGAATAAACTTGACCAAACCGCCCATTTTAAAGGCTCCGAGCAAAATCAAAAGAATGCCCGCCATGACTGTTGCCGTTGCAAGCCCGCTCAATCCGAACTGAGCGACGACACCGTAAACAATAACCGCGAATGCGCCTGTAGGGCCTCCAATCTGGACAGCCGAACCGCCGAAAGCTGAGATACAGAAGCCTGCGATGATTGCTGTGAAAAGACCTGCTGCCGGATTTACGCCAGAAGCGATGGCGAATGCGATTGCCAGCGGAAGCGCGACAATGCCGACGATAAGACCTGCGATGAGGTCAGAAACAAAAGTTTTGCCGTTGTAGCCTTTAAGAGAGCTGATAAGCTGTGGTTTGAACATAATAGAAAAGTATCGCGTTTTTTGACGTTTTTTGCAAGAAGCAGGCGTTGCGGGCGGCGCCTGAGCCCGCAGAAAGGGGTACGGCGCAACGAAGTGCGGCGTAGGGGAAAGACTTTTCCCCTTTTTTGTAGATTAACTGATTTCAAAGTGCTATACTTGCCTTAAATTAAAATGATAGGGGTTTTTTATGAAAAAAATTCTTTTAGGCTTGATGTGCACGGTTCTTGCCGCTGCATCTTTTGTCTCATGCAACAAAAAAAAGGTTGTTGAGGAAGAAAAAATTACTCTTCGTGTTGCAATGGTAACTGATTACGGTGATATCACTGATCAGTCTTTCAACCAGACAACTTATGAAGCATGTAAGTCTTTCTGTGAATCAAGAGGTCTTGACTTGCGCTATTACAAGCCAGCTAACGATTCAACAGAAGCTCGTGTTTCTTCTATCAACGCTGCCATTCAGGATGATTACAATGTAGTCGTTCTCCCTGGTTTCGCTTTCTCTGAGGCTCTTGTTAAGACAGTTGACGAGAATCCTGAGGTAACATTCGTTGCTCTTGATGTCTCTGAGTTCGATGTTCTTACTGCTGCAAAAGCATTCGGCAAGCCGGACGGATGGAAACTTCCTTCTAACGCATTCTGTGCTGTTTACAAAGAAGAGCTTCCTGGATTCATGGCTGGTTATGCTGCTGTAAAAGAGGGTTACAAACACCTCGGATTCTTGGGCGGCATGGCTGTTCCTGCTGTTATCCGCTTTGGTTATGGTTTCGTTTTGGGCGCAGACAAAGCTGCAACTGAAATGGGAATCGCAAAGGATGTTGTCGTAGAGTTCGTTTATGGCGGTCAGTTCTACGGAGACCAGACAATCACTTCTTCAATGGACGCATGGTATTTGCAGCGTGGTGTTGAGGTTGTATTCGCTTGTGGTGGCGGAATCTGGACTTCTGCTGCTGAGGCTGCTGCAAAAGTTGGTGGAAAAGTTATCGGTGTTGATGTCGATCAGTCTGCTCTTATCAACAAATACGGCGACGGCATGTGCGTTACTTCTGCTATGAAGAGCCTTGCTGCTACTGTAAACGCTACTTTGTCTTCAGCTCTCGACGGCTCATTCAAGACTGAGTTCGGCGGCACAATCACTGCTCTTGGCCTTGTTTCTGACAAAGAGGTTGACGAGAACTTCGTTGGTCTTCCAACAGATACATGGAGCATGAAGAAATTCACAGTTGCTGATTACAAAACTCTCGTTGCTGATATGTTCTACGGAAAAGTTACTGTTTCTGATGACATTTCTGCTTTGCCGAAAGTTTCTGTTAAACTCAACGTTTATCCGAACATCAAATAAATTTTAGCATGAACTGCTGAAATAAAATTGCGGGCTTCTGACAAATTTTGTTGGAAGCCTGTTTTTTTTTATTCAAAAAATCTCAGAAGTAATATATAATAGATGCTAATTAAAAGAGGTTTTTGATGGCTGACGAGTATATTATCGAAATGCTCCATATAACCAAAAGATTCCCTGGTATTGTCGCGAATGATGATGTTACAATCCAGTTGAAAAAGGGCGAGATTATGGCCCTCCTTGGTGAAAATGGTGCTGGAAAATCAACTTTGATGAGCGTTTTGTTCGGTCTTTATCAGGCTGACGAGGGCGAAATCCGAAAAAATGGTGAAATTGTAAAAATTATGAATCCGAACGATGCAACTGCACTTGGAATCGGTATGGTTCACCAGCATTTTAAGCTTGTCGAGGTTTTCACTGTTCTTGACAACATCATTTTGGGTAGCGAGCCTATTAAGAACGGTTTCGTTGACCGTGCGAAGGCAAAAAAACGAATCCTTGAGATTTCCGAAAAATACGGCCTTTCCGTTGATCCCGATGCAAAAATCGAGGATATTTCTGTCGGAATGCAGCAGCGTGTTGAGATTCTCAAGATGCTTTACCGTGAGAATGACATCCTTATTTTTGACGAGCCTACGGCGGTTCTTACTCCGCAGGAAATCAAGGAACTCCTTCAGATTATGAAGAACCTTGCGGCAGAGGGCAAGTCAATTCTTTTTATCACGCACAAACTGAACGAAATCCTTGCCGTGGCAGACAGATGTGCTGTCTTGCGCAAAGGTAAATATATCGGAACTGTTGATGTCGCATCTGCTACAAAAGAAAGCCTCAGCCGCATGATGGTCGGGCATGATGTCAGCTTCTCCGTTGATAAAGCTCCTGCTGTTCCAAAAGACAGCGTCCTTAAAGTCGAGCATTTGAGTGTCGCAAGCAAGATTCATTCAAAACTCGCCGTAAAAGATGTCAGCTTTACCGTTCGTTCCGGCGAAATCGTCGCCATTGCAGGAATTGACGGTAACGGTCAGTCAGAGCTTGTCTATGGAATTACGGGGCTTGAAGAGCTTGCTGATTCAAAGAACACAAAAATCCTTCTTGGTACTCATGATGTCACACAAAAGTCAATCCGTGAGCGAAGTATTCTCGGTATGAGCCATATCCCGGAGGACAGGCACAAGCACGGCCTTATCCTGGACTATCAGCTTGATAAAAACATGGTGCTTCAGAGGTATTGGCAGAGAGATTTTGAAAAGAACGGCTTCATCCTTAAAAAGAATGTAACGAAATACTCGGATGTGCTTATAAATCAGTTCGATGTCCGAAGCAGCCTCGGAAGCAAAACAATTGCCCGCTCTATGTCTGGCGGAAACCAGCAGAAGGCAATCATTGCGCGTGAGCTGGACAAAACGCACTCGCTTTTGATTGCGGTTCAGCCGACCCGTGGCCTTGATGTCGGTGCTATCGAATACATACACAAGCAGATTGTTGCCGACCGTGACAAGGGGGCAGGAGTCCTTCTTGTTTCTTACGAGCTTGACGAGGTTATGAACCTGAGCGACCGAATCCTCATCATGTACGAGGGTGAGATTGTTGGTGAGGCTGATCCTAAAAAGACGACTTTTGAAGAGCTTGGCCTTTACATGGCTGGCGCAAAGCGTGATGAAAAAAGGTCCTGGGAGTGATTTGAGTTATGGAAAAGAAAAATAAAATATCAGTCGGTCAGATTCTTGACTCATCTGGGTTCAAGTCCGTCGTAGCCGCTTTAATCTGCGCCCTTATCGGCATTTTGATTGGTTATGTGATTCTTCTTGCCATAAATGCCGAACATGCTCCGAAGGCTCTTTCTACTATTTTAAAGAGCTTCATGTACTTCAAAAAGCCTGCTCTCCGAATGGAAGCTTTGGGAAGCACTCTGGTTAAGTCCGTTCCTATGATTCTTTGCGGTCTTTCTGTTCTTTTTGCGTTCAAAACCGGTCTCTTTAATATCGGTGCGGGCGGTCAGTATTGTATCGGAATCGGGGCTTCTCTGTGGGCGGCTCTTGCATGGCATCTTCCGTGGTGGGCATGCGTGATTTTCGCCGTTCTGGTTTCTGGCGCTCTCGGAGCTATCGCCGGCGCATTGAAGGCTTTCTTCAATATTAACGAGGTAATTGCCTGCATCATGCTCAACTGGATTTCGCTTTACATCGTCAATGTCCTTTTGCATGACGAAAAAGTAATGGATATCAGCCGCTCTGAGACATTCAGCATTGCACAGGTTTCTCCTGGCTCGCTCCTTCCGTCTCTGGGGCTTGGGAAATTCTTCAACAACAATCCTTATGTTTCGATTGCGATTCCTCTTGCCGTTCTGGTCGCGGTTCTGATTCTCATCGTGCTTGAAAAGACTGTCTTCGGTTACGAAATCCGCTCGACAGGTCTTAACAAGTATGCCGCAAAATATGCCGGCATGAAGGAAAAAAAGAACATCGTGCTCTCAATGGCAATTTCCGGGGCAATCGCAGGTCTTGCGGCTTCTTTCTATTATCTCACTGGCATTCAGGCTTGGAAGACAAGTTCTGCTGTTCCTGCTATGGGCTTCAACGGAATTGCTGTAGCCTTCCTCGGCGGCCTGCATCCAATCGGAGTTATTTTCGCTGGTTTCTTCATTCAGCATATTACAATCGGCGGAAGTTTCATCGATATGCGCTACTACAATCCTCAGATTGCTGATTTGATTTCTTCAATCATTATCTATGCCTGTGCGTTCGTTCTCTTCATCAAGCACATTCTGTCGAAGATGTCTTCAAAACTGACAGGTAAAAAAGGAGAATAGCCATGCTTTTGCTTCAATATACTTTAATTTATGCTTCGATTCTTATTCTTGTTGCTCTCGGCGGCATGTTTTCTGAGCGTTCCGGCGTAATCAACATCGGTCTTGAGGGAATCATGGTTCTGGGTGCTTTGGGCGGCGCGTTCGTGCTTCACTTTATCTCGCCGGCAGTTCCTGCTGTTGCAGTCATTTTCATTACGCTTCTTGTTAGTGCGCTTGTCGGCATGGTAGCTTCTCTTCTGCTTGCTGTCGCCGCAATCAACTTCAAGGCAGACCAAACTTTGGTCGGAACAGCCATGAACATGCTTGCAACGGCCGCTGCGACTGTAATCGTAAAATCTTACAACAGCTCATGGTCTTCCGGCTCGAATGTAAGCGCAATCCTTGACTACATCGAGACCCGAAAAGTATTCCTTATCAAAACTCCTGTGATTGAGCTGAATTTCTTCATGATTCTCACTCTCGTTCTTCTTGCAATCGCAATCATAATCCTTTACAAAACCCGATTCGGCATGAGGCTTATGGCTTGCGGTGAGCATCCACAGGCAGCGGACAGCGTTGGAATCAATGTCTTCAAGATGCGTTATTGCGGCGTTCTGATTTCAGGTTTCTGTGGTGGAATCGGCGGATTGATTTATGTCTGTGCTTCCAATTCTTCATGGGATTTCCAGTACGGTGTTGCCGGCGCGGGCTTCCTGGCTATGGCCGTAATGATTTTCGGTCAGTGGAATCCTGTCAGAATCGCTCTTTCTGCAATTTTGTTCGGCTTGTTCCGTGCTATTGCCGATGCTTATTCTGGCTACGATTTCCTTGTCCATCTTGTCAGCGGCGAATTCTACAAAATGCTTCCATATATCATTTCTCTTGTAGTCCTTGCATTCACTTCTAAAAAATCTCGTGCTCCAAAAGCCGAAGGAATTCCTTACGACA
Source organism: Treponema sp. (assembly GCF_017430385.1). Classification (GTDB taxonomy): domain Bacteria; phylum Spirochaetota; class Spirochaetia; order Treponematales; family Treponemataceae; genus Treponema_D. Next base: position 13,524 of record NZ_JAFRNB010000001.1, on the reverse strand, counting down.
AGGGCGCAAGATAGATTTTATGAAAAATAGGTTGAGAGTATCAGTCGTTTTTCTTTTCGTACTGATGCTCGTTTTGTCCTGTTTGTACATTTTTTATCTTTTTTCGCTGGTTCTGGGGCATAACGAAGACTCTTCCGTCAACGCTAAGCCCTGTTCTCATCATATTCTTGTTCTTGGTTCGTCCGAGGACGAGAATTTTTTGAAAAGCATTTACGACGGCGCAAAATCCGTGAGCGCGGCTTATGACAGTGTTGTGGAACTTTATGTTCCCAAGAACTACAATGGTGAAAAAAATATCCAGGCACTTTTTGATTATGCTTCTTTTATAAATCCTGACGGAATGATTGTCTGCCTGCCAGAAATCAACGATGATGCCCGGGAATTTTTTACGGTGCCGGAAACTTCGATTCCAATGATTACGCTCGGTCAGTATCATCCGAATGTGCCACAGGTTGCTTACATCGGAACGAATTATTCGGAGCTTGGGCGCAAAATCGCACGGGAAAGCGTGGAGTATCTTTCCGGGAAGGGGCGGATTGTCATAATAAACATCGATGAGGAAGGAAGCCCCAATTACAGCACGCTGATGAACAGCCTTACCACAAGTTTTTCATCTTATAATGATATCTCTGCTACGGTTTTTGATTACGACACTTCGGACAGCTCAAATCCATACAGTGATATAAAAAAAATGATTATTCATGGTGAAGTAGACCTTCTTGTCTGCCTCACGACCGAGGACACAATCAAAATCTCCCAGCTTGTCACGGAAATTCACAGGGATGGCCGTGTCGGGATAATCGGTTTCGGACGGGGTGAAGTTCTGGACACTTATCTGATAAAAGGAACGATAACCGAGCTTCTTTCAATTGATTCAGAAAAAATCGGAAGAACTGCCATAAACGAGCTGTTTGAGTACATCAAAAATGGCTATGCGAACAATTACATTGCGGCTGATGTCAGGGTCAGAAGGAGCGTTGTAAAATGAAAGTGCCCTTCCGGGGAAAAAGCATCCGCTGGCGGATTATGTTCTGCATTATATCCAGCGTTTTGATTATGGGGCTTTGTCTTTCGGTCATTATTTTTCTTGACCAGAGAATGATAGAGCGCATGGGAAAGTCTTATCAGACGAATGCCCAGCTCACCGAAGTCTCAACTCAGATTGGCAACATGGAAAAATCGCTTGAAAATTACATAGCCTACCGCACATTCGAGAGCATTGATTCTTTTTATCATTTTCAGGCGGCGAGCGAGGAGCTTTTGTACTGGTTCCCGGAGAGGCCTTCGACAGACATTGTTCTTCAAAAAGAATATGTCGTAAAGCAGCTGATCCTCAGCCTTTATTCTTCGAGCAAGGACGCTGTTTCGGCACAGCGGGCGAACAACGAGCAGAAAGCGGCCGAAAGCTACAGGAAAAGCCTTATCTGCTATGACATGCTTCAGGGGCAGGTTGAGGAACTGAACATCCTTCTCATGCAGCGGAATGCGGCGGCTTATTCGGACAACAAGGGCAAGCTTTTGATTCTTACAAAAATGAGTCTCGTCCTGCTTCTGGTGTTCTTTATCCTTATGATTACCGCGCTTTATCTTTCGGTCACGGCAATCACAAAACCTCTCTCGGACATTTCTTCGGTCGCGCTCAGGGTCGCACAGCAGGATTTTGATGTTCCGCTTTTCAAAAATAATGATTCCACCGAGATTGGCACGATTTGCCGTGCTTTTGACCGCATGACAATCAGCATCCGCGAATATATCGACCAAATCTGGGAAAAGGCGGCGCAGGAAACGGAGCTTCGCGAAAAGGAAATGGAGATGCGCGAATTGTATGCCAGCGCGCAGCTAAGGGCCTTGCAGAATCAGATTAACCCTCACTTCCTGTTCAACACTCTGAACACCGGTGCGCAGCTTGCGATGATAGAGGGAGCGGATAAAACTTGCTATTTCATGGAGCAGGTCGCTGATTTCTTCCGCTACAACATAAGCCACAAGGGGCAGGCGGCTACTATTGATGAAGAACTTGCCCTGATTGATAACTTTGTGTACATTATGAAAGTTCGGTTCGGAGAGAGATTTGAATTTATAAAAAATGTATCGAACGAAAAACATTCCCAGCTTCTTCCGCGCATGATTTTGCAGCCTCTTGTTGAGAACTGCATAAAACATGGCTATAATGGCACGAAAATTAGTGTCGTGCTTTCGGTGGAGCCGGAACTTTACCAGACAAAAATTTCTGTCTCGGACAGCGGCGAAGGATTTGACCCTCAGCTTCGGGAATGGCTTTTGAGCCAGAACCCTGAAGTAAAAGTCGGTGAAAAATCTGATTCCGCAGAAAAACCGAACACAAGCCCGGACGGAAACGGTACAGGTCTGGTGAATGTAATTTCCCGGCTTCGCTTGTATTTTCATCGCTACGATGTATTTGACATTCTTGAAAATGAGGGTGGGGGAACGAAATTTCTTCTGAGGATTCCAAATGTATAATATTCTGCTGACTGATGATGAACAAATTATGATTGATTCTCTGACTTTCATCTTGAATAAGAATTTTTCTGAGCAGGTCCAGCTTTTTTGTGCTACGAGCGGAACGGAAGCCCTTGAAATCGTCGCGAAGAATCAGATTGACATCATTTTCATGGATATAAACATGCCAGGCCTGAACGGTTTGGAAACGGTGCGCTACATAATGCACTCAAAGCCGGGTACGGTCGTAATCATCCTCTCGGCCTTTGATGAATTCCAGTATGCGCAGGAAGCCGTAAGCCTCGGAGCCTTCAAATATCTTACTAAGCCAGTGAACCGCAACACGGTTATTGATACGGTTCGTGAGGCTATGACCCATGTTGACAAAAAACGCGGCCAACTTTCAACCGAGGTGGAGCTGCATAAAAAACTTGATCTCGTTTCGCCGATGGTTGAGAGTGATTTCATTTATTCTGCTGCTTTCGGGGCAGGGAACGATGTTTCGGATTATTTTTCCTACTTTGAGATTGAGAATTGTGTGTGGTGCTTCTGCTGCCTTGAGATTCCGAATGTCGAGAACAGCCAGCTGCTTGAAATCTACAACAAAATCAGGAATGTAATCACTCCTAAGGCTCATTGTATTCTCGGCTCGTTCATGATGAACAGGATTGCAATCTTCTTTTATTTCCCTTCAAAAATGTACGAGGATGAAAATCCTTCCAAAATAATCGAAGTTATAAAATCCCTGTACAACCTTCTTTCGATTCAGATTAAGTCCGGGATTCGCGCTGGAATCAGTAAGATTGAGTCTTCTCCTTCCGCAACAAATTCCGCTTACAACAAGGCACTTGAGATGCTGAACAATGTTTCGGAGCAGGGCGGAATCATCTTCGCCGAGGAATGGGTCGAAAATCAGGAAACTCGGAATGACACAGGCGGGATTGCCGAAAAAATCTTTGCCCGGATTCGTGCTGGTGATGCAGGCGGACTTCATGCCTTTATCGGACAGTATTTTGAGTCGCTGCAAAAAAAATACGACAATACCGACAAAATCAAGAATTCACTCTTTGAGCTTTTGGTGAATGTGCGGAATATAGCCACTGAAATCGATTCTTCTTATCACAACGAAAGCTTTGACAACGCTTTTTCATTTTTCAGCCGTGAGAATGACATGTCAAAACTGGAGCAGTTCGTCCGCAAGCTTTGCAGTGAGTGCGCGGTCGCCGTTATGGATTCTGCTTCGAGGGTAGCGAACCCGATTATCGAAAAGGCAAGCGCATTCATCATGGAACATATCGCAGAGAACATTTCTCTTGAGGACACGGCACAGGCTGTAAATGTAAGTTCTTTCTATTTGAGCAAGCTTTTTAAAGAAGAAAAAAATGTGAATTATGTCACTTATGTCACCGATGTCAGAATGGAAAAAGCCCGTTCGCTTCTAAAAGAGGCTTCACTGAGCATAAAAGAAATAAGTGCTGTCGTGGGCTTCAACGACCAGAATTATTTCAGCCGTGCTTTCAGAAGTAAATTCGGCATGACACCGACGGAGTTCAGAGATGCTGCGCAAAAATAAAGTCCTTGTATTTTCAGTTTTTTTCACTGTTTTGATTTCTATATCGCTTTCCTCATGCAAAAGAAGGGAAATCCCGGATTCTGAGAAAAGTTCCGGCGAGGCTCACAAAGTCTGCATTGGATTTTCAATTGACACGCTTGCCCTGGAACGATGGCAGAGAGACCTTGACATCTTTATGAACCGCGTAAAGGAACTTGGGGCAGATGTAATCGTCCAGAATGCAGGGAACAGTATTGAGGTTCAGAACAAGCAGCTGCTTTATCTTATGGAACGGAAGGTTGATGCGATTGTCGTCCTGCCAAAAAAACGGGATTCACTCACCGAGATTGTCCAGAAAATCCGTGCGCGTGGAATTCCTGTGATTTCTTATGACCGGCTTATCACCGATGCAGACATAAGCATGTATATTTCGGTCAACACGGAAAAGGTTGGCGAGCTTATGGCCAGGCGGATGATGTCATTCAATGTGGGGCCTTATTGGTACTGCATTCTCGGGCCGGAAGATGATTTCAACATGATTCTCCTGCAGAGGGGATTGAAGTCTGCAATTCAGGGCAAAAAAGTCCAGATTCTCGGAACCTATTACACTGAAGGATGGAATTATGATCTTTCTTATCAGGAAGCCGTGAATATTATGACCGGGACCAGACTCCCCGATGCGATTATCTGCGGAAACGATGCGCTTGCAGGGAGCGTAATTCAGGCGATGTCCGATTATTGTCCTGACAGGAACATTGCCGTATGCGGCCAGGATGCCGATATTGCCGCCTGCCAGAATATCGTCCGCGGAAAACAGGCCTTCACGCTGTACAAGCCGATAACAACACTTGCAGAAAAAACTGCGGATATTTCAGTAAGGCTTGCCCGTGGCGAGTCAGTTTCTTCCGTCGTTCCTTCCGGAAGCACAATCAACAATGGTTTCGGTGATATTCCCGTCGTCTGGCTTGATCCTGAGATTGTCACAAAGGACACGATTGATTCTGTAATCGTAGGCACAGGCTTCCACACGCACGGCGAGATTTACAAGGAAAAATAGTCAGAAGGCTTCTTCTGGAGCATCTTCAATTTTCTTAGTACAAAAAATTCTAGAAGGAATATCAAAAAAAATCTGGTTTTCTGCAAAATTTCACACAAAATAGCAAAAATTTGAAAAACATTGGCGAGCACGCCCCCTCTTGATAGGCTAGAATGTAACCATCAAACAAAAAGCACCCGAAAGGTGCAGAATCTAAATATTTCATAAAGGGGGAATTTTATGAAAAAAATTTTTGCTGTAATGCTCGTTGGACTCATGCTCGTTCCGAGCGTATTCGCAAAGAAAATCTCTAAGAAAACACCAATCGGTGTTTCAATGCCAACCAAAGACTTGCAGCGTTGGAATCAGGACGGAGCTAACATGAAGGCTCAGCTCGAAAAAGCTGGCTACAAAGTAGACCTTCAGTATGCTGCTAACGATATCCCTACACAGGTTTCACAGGTTGAGAACATGATTACTGGCGGATGCAAAGTCCTCGTAATCGCTGCTATCGATGGTTCTTCACTTTCAAACGTTCTTGAGACAGCTCGCAAAAAGAAGGTTCAGGTTATCGCTTATGACCGCCTCATTATGGATTCAAAAGCTGTTTCTTACTATGCTACATTCGACAACTACAAAGTAGGTACAATCCAGGGTGACTACCTCGTTGACAAACTCGGCCTCAAGAGCCGCTCAGCTTCTGACCCAGTTTACATGGAGTTCTTCACTGGCGATCCAGGCGACAACAACATCAACTTCTTCTTCGGCGGTGCTATGGATGTTCTTAAACCATACCTCGACAAAGGCGTAATCGTTTGCCGCTCAGGCCAGACAGCAAAAGCACAGGCTGCTACTCTCAACTGGTCAACAGAAGAGGCTCAGAAACGAATGGAGAACCTCATCACAGCTAACAAATACGGTCCAAAAGCAACAAAACTCGACGCAGTTTACTGCTCAAACGACTCAACAGCTAACGGTGTAACAAACGCTCTCATCTCTGCAGGATACACAGCAGACAACTTCCCAATCATCACTGGTCAGGACTGCGATATTATCTCTGTAAAGAACATGCTCAAAGGCACACAGGCTATGTCTATCTTCAAAGATACTCGTACACTTGCTGCTAAAGTAGTTGAGATGGTTGACGCTATCATGAACGGCAAAAAACCTGAAGTAAACGACACAAAAACATACAACAACGGAACAGGTATCATCCCTTCATTCCTTTGTGAACCAGTTTACGGCTCAAAAGACAACTACAAAGCATTGTTGATTGAGTCTGGATATTACACAGAAGCTCAGCTCAAATAGTTGAATTGACTTGATTAAGGGGCTGTCGAAATCACAAATCAGACAGCCCCCTTTTTTTCAGAATATAAAAAAAAGGGGTTCCAATGGCTAAGACATTATTGGAAATGAAAAATATCACCAAGTTGTTTCCCGGTGTAAAAGCTCTTGATAATGTAAATCTTACCGTAGAAGAAGGTGAGATTCACGCAATCTGTGGCGAAAACGGTGCCGGTAAGTCAACATTGATGAATGTCCTCAGCGGAATCTATCCGTATGGCTCATACACTGGTGATATTGTTTATGACGGTGAAGTTTGTAAATTCCAGACGATTAAGGACAGCGAGGCAAAAGGAATAGTCATTATCCATCAGGAGCTCGCTCTTGTTCCTCTTCTCACGATTGGCGAAAATATGTTCCTCGGAAACGAAAGAGGAAGCAAGGCAAAAATCAACTGGTCCGAGACATTCGATAAGGCTGACGAGCTTTTGAAAATGGTAGGATTGAAAGATTCATCAAAAACACTTGTAAAAGACATCGGTGTTGGAAAACAGCAGCTTGTAGAGATTGCAAAAGCACTTGGAAAAAATGTACGGCTTCTTATTTTGGACGAGCCGACAGCATCTTTGAATGATACGGAAGCAAAACATCTTCTTGACTTGCTCCTTGAATTCAAAAAACAGGGAATGACTTCAATCATCATTTCTCACAAATTGAACGAAGTTTCTTATGTAGCTGACAGAATTACCGTTATTCGCGATGGTACTTCTATCACTTCCCTTGATAAAAAGAAAGATAGTTTTACTGAAGATACAATTATTTCGGCAATGGTAGGACGAAGCCTTACCGACCGATTCCCTAAACGCGAGCCGCACATTGGTGAGGTTTGTTTTGAAGTTAAAGACTGGTGCGTTGACCATCCTGTATTTGACGGAATCAAAGTCTGTGACCACATCAACTTCAACTTGCGTCGTGGTGAGGTTCTTGGAATCTCCGGCCTTATGGGTGCAGGACGAACAGAGCTTGCGATGAGCATTTTCGGTCGTTCTTACGGCACAAACATCCGCGGGCGCATTTTCAAGGACGGAAACGAAGTTTCTTTCCCGAATGTAAAATCTGCTATCAAGGCAGGTCTTGCGTATGTTACTGAAGACCGAAAGGGCAACGGCTTGATTCTTACCGAGTCAATCTGTAAGAACACCACGGCCGCAAAGCCAGAGAAGATTTCAAATAAATGGGGTGTAATTGACTTTGACAAGGAGCGCGAAGTCGCTAAATACTATGTCAAGGAAATGCACACAAAATGTGCCAATGTCATGGAAGATGTCGGAAATCTTTCGGGCGGAAACATGCAGAAAGTCCTTATCGGAAAGTGGCTTTTCGCTGATCCGGATATCCTGATTTTGGACGAGCCGACCCGTGGTATTGATGTTGGTGCTAAGTATGAAATCTACTGTATCATCAACCGCATGGTTGCAGAAGGTAAGTCTGTAATCATAATTTCTTCTGAAATGCCTGAGATTCTTGGTATGTGTGACCGAATCTATGTCATGAACGAGGGCAGAATGATTGCTGAGATGGACGGAAGATCAGCAACTCAGGAAAAGATTATGACAGAAATTATTAATTCTGGCAAAAACGATAACTTAGAGAAATAAGGGAGACTAATATGGTAAATAAGTTGACTTCAAGCTTGAAATCGATTTTCAAGGGAAACACAATGATTTTCGTCCTTGTTGGCGTAATGATTTTGTTTGAGATTTTGATTAGCGCACATTCAGACGGCAATTCGCACTTGTTTGCTCCTGCAAATATCACGAACATCATTCGTCAGAATGCTTATGTAGTTATTCTTGCTACGGGTATGCTTTTGTGTATCTTGACTGGTGGTAACATCGATTTGTCTGTTGGTTCAGTAGTTGCCCTCGTTGGTGCTCTTGCAGGTGTATTTATTGTAAATCTGCAGCTTCCGATTTGGCTTGCAATCTGTCTCTGCCTTATCATTGGTACTTTGATTGGTGCTTTCCATGGTATGTTCATCGCGTTCGTTCATATCCCGCCGTTCATCACAACTTTGGCTGGTATGCTCCTTTGGCGTGGTGTTGCTACAATCGTTCTCGACGGTAAACCAATCGCTCCGTTCCCACAGAAATATTTGAACCTTTTTGAAAGCTTCATCCCGAATGCAGGCGAAGCTTCAGAAGCAAATGAAATTGAGATGTTCGGTGAGATTATCGACAAACATGTATTCATGATCACAATGATTATCACTGTTATCTGTGTTCTTGCTTACATCATCATGGAAGTTATCAGCCGCGAAAAGAAGATTAAGAGCGGCTACTCAGTTTCTTCAAAGACTTCATTCTTTGCAAAACTTGCTTTCCTTTCAGTTGTAATCGTCATCATGGGTCAGTTCCTTGCTCGTGACCGTGGTCTTCCAGTAATCCTTATCCTGCTCGGAATCATCATCGCAGCTTATGGTTACTTCACACAGAACACAGTTCCAGGCCGCTACCTCTACGCAATCGGTGGTAACGAAAAGGCAGCCCGACTTTCTGGTGTAAACACAAACAAAGTAATGTTCTTTGCATACACAAACATGGGATTCATTTCAGCTGTTGCGGCTCTCGTTACAATCGCTCGATTGAACTCAGCTCAGCCAACTGCTGGTCAGAACTACGAAATGGATGCTATCGCATCGTGCTTCATCGGTGGTGCTTCTGCTTATGGTGGAACTGGTACAGTCGGTGGTGCTGTAGTTGGTGCTATCTTCATGGGTGTCTTGAACAACGGTATGTCAATCCTTGGTGTTGACATGAACTGGCAGCGTGCTGTCAAAGGTATGGTTCTTTTGCTCGCAGTTCTCTTTGATGTTATGTCAAAGAAGAAGAGGAGCGGAAAATAAACAAAAGTCCACTGTCGGGGGCTACGGTTCCCGACAGCGGCAATGGCAATTTTTTTCATTTTTTTTGGGAGCTGTCGAAAGACAGTTCCTTTTTTTTGTGCTATAATTTTTATTATGAAAATAGTATTGAATCGTCAGCATTTATCTGTAAAAATCTGCCTCAAAGTATTTTTAATCTGTGTTAATCTATGCAATCTTTTGTTTTTAAATTCTTGTCACAAATATCCCGAAATGACACTCTCTGAAATTGAGGCCGCTCGTGCTGCGGGTGCGAATGAGCTTGTTGAAAAAACTGTGTCCAAACCGAATACAACCAATAAATTTGTTGCGGGAAAGGCCGGCGGCATTTGGAACGATGCGATTATGGGCGACCCGAAGAGCTTCAATATGCTCGTTGCCGAAAAAGACGGCACGACATCAAGCGTTATGGGTTCGCTTGTGCAGTATCTTGCTGACTATGACATAATCGAGAGAAAATGGAAGCCTTATCTGGCTGATTTTGAAGTCAAAATCGACGAGGTGCATGACAAGCTTGATGTGATTTACACTCTCCGCGATGATATTTACTGGTCTTTCTATGAAAACGCTCAGCCTCGCGTAAAAATCACAAGCGATGATGTCGTTTTCTGGTACGATGAGATTCAGGGCGATGAAGAATGTGGCTCATCCCTCTACAACTCACGGTTCATGCCGATGGATGACGGAACAAGCGCACCAATTACAATCGAAAAAATTGATGAGAGGAGCTTTGTGTTCCACTTCCCGAAGATTATTGCAGAGCCGATTCTAAGCACGAATATGAATTTTGGCCCGGCATTCTTGTACAAGGCGGCAAAAGAAAAGGGCGGGGCCGCGGCTGTAAAAAATCTTTTTACTGTGGCGACTGACCCAAAAACGATTCCTAGCTGCGGGCCATATTTTTTGGCAGAATATACGCCGGGACAGCGTCTTTTGTACAAGCGAAATCCGGATTATTGGAAAAAGGACGAGAACGGCGAGAATCATTATTATCCTGAAGAGCAGATTGTGCAGATTATCGGCGATCAGAACACTGCTTTTCTTCTATTTAAACAGGGCAAAATGGAGTCTTTTGCACCTAGTCCTGAGCAGCTTGAAGAAGTCGTAAACAATTCAAAAAATACGCTGAACCTTGACGGCACTCCAATCGAAGAAAAATCTTCCGAAAAATCAGGTTATACGGTCTTTAATGCCGCAGGTTCAATGAGTGCTTCTTTCTGGAGTTTTAATCAGAATCCCAAAAACAAAGATGCGCCTTTCTATGAATGGTTCACTAAAAAAGAATTCCGGCAGGCGATGAGCTGTCTCTTGAACCGTGAGCGAATCATTCAGCAGACTTACCGCGGGCTTGGAGAGCCGACATACTCATTCTTCCCGGAGGCAAACAAGTATTACGATGAGAATATAATCCTTCAGTACAGATATTCCCATGCGCACGCAAGAAAACTTTTGGAAGAGGCCAGATTTTCAAAGCATGACGACGGATTTTTGTATGATGAAAAAGGGCGCAAAGTTGAATTTGACATTTCTTTCCCTGCGACCGTAACGCAATATTCTGACATCGCACAGATTATTACGGACGAATGTAAAAAAGAAGGAATCATGGTCACTCCTCGCCCGACAGACTTCCAGAAACTTGTTGATCAGCTTATGTCGAGCTACGACTGGCAGACAATCATGATTGGTTTCGGCGGCGGCTCAATTTTCCCAAGTCAGGGCAGCAATGTCTGGGTAAGTGACGGAAACCTTCATCTTTGGTACCCGCTTCAAAAATCTCCTGCAACCGAATGGGAAGCTCGAATCGATGAGATTTATCACAAGGCAAAGTGCATAGTCGATTATGAGAAAGCCAAGCCTTATTGGGACGAATATCAGAAAATCTTTTTGGAGCAATGCCCGATTGTCTATCTGATTCGTTCACGCTCTTTCTTCGCGCTCCAAAACCGCTGGGATATGACTAATTTTTATTACGACAATCTTAACGGTGCTGAGACGACATATCTATTCTTAAAATGAGGAAACAGCAATTAAAATCTTGTAATGACAAATTTTCGTTAGTGGGGTAAAATAAATCTATGTTTACGACAATTATTTCTTTTATTCGAGTCGCATTATATATGCTTTCAAAGAACAAGCTTCGTCGTCTTGCACTCAAATACGACAAGGCTGGCGACATCGCAAACCGTGACAAAGTAGTTTTTGGCATTGTTCCTAAGTGGGCAAAGTTCGTCTTTACAAAGGTCACAAAGTCCACTGTTGAAGTTATCGGCGAAGAAAAAATTCCAAAAGACCGCGCCGTTGTCTTTATTGGCAATCATCAGGGCAACATGGACATCCCGCTTTTGTTCGGCTTCATCAATAAGCCCATGACATTCGTTGCAAAAGCCGAGCTTGGCAAAATTCCTCTCCTTTCTGACTGGATGAAGCTTCTTCAGTGTACATTTATCGAGCGAAAAAGCCCGCGCAAATCTGTTCAGGCAATCCATGATGCGGCCGAGGGTGTCAAAAAAGGCTATTCTCAGGTAATTTTTCCGGAAGGCACCCGTAGCAAAGGCGGCCCTCACCACGAATTCAAGGCTGGCAGCTTCAAGCTGGCATTTATGTCGGGTGCACCGATTGTTCCTGTTACGATTGACGGAACATGGCGCATTTATGAGGGACAGAAAAAGGTCAAGAAGGGGCAGCATGTCAGGCTCATAATCCACGATCCGATTGAAACCGCAGGGCTTTCCAAAGAAGAGCAGTCAAAAATTCCTGCAATGGTAGAGCAAATTGTCTGCAAACCGCTTAATGAATCAGGAATTAGCAATGAGCAATGAGCAATTAGCAATGAGAAATTAGCAATGAGAAGTTGGAAGTTAGGAGTTAGGAATGAGGAGTGAGGAGTTAGCAATTAGCAATGAGAAATTGGGCGATTCCGCCACTTGTGGCGGTCGGGCTATTCGCAGTTCCGCTATCGCTTCATTCTTCGCTTCGCTCAGAACGGGCTTCGCCCGCTGCTACTATCCCTATCGCGTTTTTAAAAACAAGTTTCCTCTTGCTTCCTTCATCACTTCCCGAATCATGACTATGCTCGTGATTCTTTTCATTTTGGGCTGGGCTTTGTTCGGCCTCATGAGCTTGCACCGGGCGACATCGTTGACCAGATGATGCAGCAGCAGCTTATGAGCCAGACTGAATCAAAGGGGGCTGGCGGAGCAGGGCAGGAAAATGTTTTTAGTGAAGAACAGCTTGCAAAAATGCGCGCGGAGATGGGCTTGGACAAGCCTTTTACAATCCAATATTTCCACTGGCTTGAACGGGTTGTTGTTCATCATGATTTGGGTGTTTCCCTCATTTCAAAAGCACCTGTTTCCTTCCTTCTAAAAACCCGTATCATCAATTCCCTTGTCCTTAATCTGATTTCACTGGTCTTTATCACGATATTTTCTTTCCTGCTTGGCGTTTATTTTTCGAGCAAGGCCGGTACCCGCACGGATTTGGCGGCCACATTTTTCGCCTTGTTCTTTCATGCGTTCCCCGGAATCCTTCTTTTGATTCTCCTGCAGCTTTTTGCCTCAGTTTCGGGGCTTTTCCCTGTCACGGCTTATCCTGATTTTCCAATCAGTGAGGCTCCTGCAAAATTCGTATTTTCCTATTCATATCACATTTTTCTTCCGTTGTTTGCTTCTTTTCTCGGTGGAATCGGCGGCACAATGCGCATGATTCGCTCGACGATGCTTGATCAGCTGGGAATGCCTTACATCATGGCGCTCCGTGCAAGGGGAATCAGCGAGCGGCGTATCTACCTTAACCACGCTTTCAGAAACACGCTCAACCCCTATATCACCGGAAGCGCGAATCTTCTGGCAAGCCTTTTTTCTGGCAGTCTCGTGCTTGAAATCATTTTCTCGTATCCTGGAATCGGCCGTCTCATGTACGATGCCGTAATGCAGCAGGATGTAAATTTAGTTCTTGCAAATAATATGTTCATTTCCGCGCTCGTTCTTCTTGGCATGACGATTTCCGACATTCTTCTTGCGATTGTTGACCCACGTATTCGCTACGGAAAAAACTGAGTGCCGCACGGACGGGTAATTTTATTTTACAAACTTCTCAATCTTGCATTCGTGCTTCTTCGTGTCCTCGTCGTAGCTGATGCCCACAAAAAGAATCTCGCCGGAGTAATTCGCAAGGCAGTCAAAATATTGCTTGTCCTTGATTTGATTGAGCGCGGTTTGTACGGACTTGTTGTGCTTCAGCTCCACAATCAGTGCGGGCGAGCCT
>NZ_JAFRNB010000082.1 GCF_017430385.1 Treponema sp. | reverse complement strand
TTCCTGTCGAAGAGAACCTTCGCGCGCTCCGGGAACTTGCGTGTAAGAGCAGAGTATCGTGTCTCGTTGTTGAGGAATGCCTGGTAAGTTCCGTCGCCTTCTTTTGAAGTGAGGGTGAACGGATTCTTGCCTTCTGCCTTGAGGGCTGGGTTGAAGCTGAAGAGGTTCCCTTCGCAGCATAGCTGCTCGGAGAATCGCTCAAAACCTGTCTCACAGGTTTTGCCCGCCACAGGCGGTCGCTCCCTAAGTAACCGGCTTTTACGGCTGCCTTCATCTCGTCCTGACAGTGGTTGCGAATCTTCGATTCTAGCTGCCGCCCTTAACACCGTGGAGCTCACATGGAGCGTATCCGATGATGAGTGACGGACCGTTGTAAGCCTCTGCTTCCTGAATGACTTTGAGAGCCTGTGCAGGATTTGCACCGAGAGCAATCTGTCCAACGTATACGTAGCCGTAGCTCATAGCGATCTCTGAGAGTGACTTTTTGCCCATCTCTTTACCAGCTGCTGCGAACTGACAGACTTCACCGATGTTAGAAGCCTTTGATGCCTGTCCACCTGTATTTCGGGAAGCAAGCTTCCTAGCGTACATCTCTGTATCGAATACCATAAAGGGCGTTCCCCTTCGGGTCAGGCTTTCCGGGGTTCCGTGCTTCCGCACTACATTGCCTACGGCAACGGCTTCGCCGCCCCTACAATCCTTAACGCTTGGCTTAATCTTTCGTTTTCTCAGTCGCTTCAACTGAAATGACTACAAATTTTCCATCTTTAAGGCGAATTACAGAGATTTCTTCATAGTCATTTATATCTTTACAATCAATCATCGTTAATCCATATTTTTGTGTTATGAGAGCTTCCCATGAATCTTCAAATAAATCTTTCGAAAGTTTAGTGAATTCGGCTTTAGTATGAATTTCCACAAGAAAATCGTAATAATCAGAGTTATAATTGGATGCCATAAGCATACCCCAACAAATAGCATCTTCATAATCTAATGCTTCATTTGCATAAAGTGCTTTTGTCCTTTTGCCAAAATTTACAGACTCTGCCGCTGAAACAAACAGGAAAACACAACTTAGCAATCCAACTAAAACAAACCTCATAAATTTTTTCTTGTTCATATTTACTCCTTATATCACTTAATTTACACAAAGACTTTTGTCATACGGTAATTGTATTTCTTGTCCGCCTCGTACAATTCCGTAAACTGGACGACCAGAGTTATCCGTCCATGTCGGGTCTACCCAATACATAGTGCCATCTGTGGCTTGCACCCAAAACCACGCATGGTTGGTTGCGGCATCATGTGCCCGAATATTATTATGACTGAAAACAACTACGGGCGTTCTATTGATTGTCATATCTGAACTTTCTCCTTTCGCCGCTAATCGATATGCAATAATGTCGTTTGCATCCTTGAAAGTTCCCACCATATAGAATTTTGCAATCCTAGAAGAATAACTCTTTTTGTTATCACTGAGTTCTTGATAAGCAAAATCCGCATAGTCAAAACAAATTCCTTCAAACAGTGTCGTGCCTTTTGAAGCCTTGCCGTCATTGGTAGCAAGATATTTCTTTATAAAACTGGTCTTGTAATAGTCGGTCGGATTTTTTGCACGGAAATCTCCTGTATATGCCATATCATACATGCCTTTACAAGCTATTTTCACAGCAAGCCACTGAAGCTGATAAGCCAAGTTTTCATCATAGTAATATGCGCTAGTACCCTTTGCAGAAGTCGGTGTTAAATTGCGGTCAGAATCTGGAATTGAATTAGGGGTGTAAGGTGTCACTTTCGCTGGTTTTACTTTCGGAGCAACAATTTTCGGATACATAGAGCGTGGTATAAATACTACCTCATAACCAATTTCTCCGCTATGTCTTGCTTGCTCCTTTTTGTTGCCACGAAGAGCGACCAAATCCGCTGGAGGAGAAAAACGCAACCAATACACGCCCTTTGCATCTTCATAACATGCCGATGCATATCTTCCCACTATGCAATCTGCGAGTTTTCCCAATTCCTCTGCCTTGTAGTATGAAACGACAAAAAGTTCGCTCTGATTTTCTGCTAGTTTAAGCAACTCTTTTTGCCCGCCGTACTGCTCCAACAGTTTAGTGTACTGCTGATAGAATGGTGTCATCGGTCCTTTTACATTTAAATGCCAATTGTTTCTAGCAATTGTGTCATTGTACATAGCAATCATTTTAGCACTATAATGCTCTGACTCAGAATAGTAAGCAATTTGTTCTTTAGCGTAAGCGATTTCCTTTTTATAATATTTTCTGCCGCTAGCTATTCCGTCTTCCTGCAAGGCGAATTTTTGAAGATTAAGAAAAAGAGCTTGGTCATGAATATCTTCAAACACATAGACATCTGCGACTTTCCCGTCTGGAAATTTGTATTTTTCAACTTTGTAATCGCAATACTCTGCGTCTGAAAGATTTTCGGGCATGTCCTGATATATTTTCTGACCTTTATCCCCATATAGCATTGAAACACAAGCCCCCAAAGTAGCGATAAGAAACATAATCGCTAAAACGTAAAAAACTTTGCAATTTTTCATAAAATCCATCCTTTTATTTTTCACTTTTTAAAAAGCCTGCATTTTCGAGACAGGTTATTAAAGTCTTTTTTGTTTGAATTGCGGCATGAGATAATGGAGACACAGGAACTGTATTTTCTATAAATAACTCTCCAAGCCAATATTTTATATTTTGAATTCTTTCCCTAATAAAGCCAAACTCTCTTTGATAAATTGATGCATGCTGCTTTATTTTTTCAATACAAGTGCTTATGTCTGTATCGCTCTTATTTATGACATACTCATAAACACAAACTTCACAACAGATAACATCTTCTTCAAGTTTCCATTCCATAGCAATTCACACTCTCCTTAAAAACATTGCTTTTTATATTTACTTTGAAAAGTAAATCTTAATACCTTGTGGAATTATTATAATCTTACAAGGTAACTTTGTCTATAAATTTTACTTCATAGAGTAAATAATTTCATAATTATGAGTCCATTTTGGAAAAATGTTGATGAAGAAATAAAGTATTTGAATATGAATTTAAAAACTCTGGCGAAAGTCTCGGGCGTACCATATCCCACAATTACGAACGGCAGAAACAGAGAGAACAGCATTCCCGAAATGGAAACCGCACGGAAAATCGCAGATGCCCTACACAAGCCTTTGGACTCGCTTTTGGGAATAACGAAAAGTCAAAATTCACTTGCAATTTCCGAAGAAAAATCAGATGCGATTCATTTATACCAAAAATACCGCGACATTATTTCCGTTATGGAAGATTTTCCCGCCCCGCTGAGGGAATCACTTAGAAACACGATAATGAAATTTCACAGTTCGTATGAAATTATGAAAAGATAGAATTAGCTAGCAACACAACAAGCGAAATACTGCACGGTTTTCTTCCGCTGAGTGAATTTCTACAAAAACGCGCGGCGTTTTGTTCGTCCAAACGAAATTTCAGCAAAAACGCGCGGCGTTTTCCTCGCCCAAACGAAATTTCCGTGAAAACGCCGACAAGTTTTCTTTCGCTGGCGGAATTTTGACCACCGCGCATTTGTTTGAAACTAGTCCGAACGGAATTTCGAGCAAATTACAAATGTGTTTTCCTTCCCCAAGTCAAAAGTGAGCAACAAACATTTGTAATTTCGCCGTCCAAATGAAATTTCCGTGAACGGCAAAATGCCGTTGGTCGTCTAAATGAAATTTCTGCTTTCAAACAAAAATTTGTTGCTCGCCCAAACGCAAAGTCGGGTATCTTACAAAAATTTTTCGTCCATCCAAGAGTAAATTCCTATTGTTATTTGATAAATTTTTCTATAAATTTTACAGAAAAATCATAAAACGGCGGAAGCAATCCATCTTTTGGAGTTCTCAAAGCCTCTATCCAATTTAATTTTTGTGATTTTGTCATTTTCTTATGTTTACTCATAATTTTTATTATGTCGTGCTTTATTTTCTTCCGCTCATCTATTAATCGCTGGGTGTTCAAATTTAATACGGAATTCAATTCCTCATCAAAGTGAGAATTTTCAGAATGAATTCTTCCGCTTGAACTATAATAAATCTTCATTTTTTCAAAATCATCTTTATCCGACGGATTCAAGGACAGCCTTTTGTCACCTTTATATGCATCGCAGGAAATGTTTTCATTGCTTGGAAATTTATTCCTCTTGTTATATGAAATTCCGCCATCACAAACTCCGAGCATATTTTTATAATCAAGACTTTTCGCTGTTCCAAGTTCGTTTTCAGATTGCGGGAGAAAATGCTCGATTTGAATGTTTCTCTCTGCTTCATTCTCATAAAAAATCCGGCACATACAATACGCGCAAAGTCCGTACTGCTCTTTTATCAGCGCCTTATAAACGGCAATTTTGTCTTTTCCCCGCAAGCCTGAATAGGAGCAATTTTGGGTTCTTTTGTATGCTGACAGCTCTTTAGGCTCAGTTTGTTTTATTATTCGTACCATAATTAGCTTGCAGTTTCCATGAGAGAAATTTCCGTCCAAAGCGAAGCTGTTTCAGGACTTGAGCCGTTCATCTCTTTTTCAAGCTCATGCAGTTTTTCTCTTGCTTCTTTGAATTTCTCTTTATCGATTAAATCACAGATTTCATCAATTTTTTTTGAGACCTCGGCATCCTGTTTCAGAGGTTCATTTGTCGTATTCTGTAAAGAGTCAAGTATCGTATTTGAATCAAGTCCGTAACTTTGACTTGGAACAGAAACGCTGAAATTATTCAATAAGCGAATATCCTGTGGCTTCAACTCGCCCAAAATCTGCGGGGAATGAGTCGTGATTATAAACTGGCAATTTGGGAAAGTCGCCGTAAGTGCCTTGCAAATTTTTCGCTGCCAGCTTGGATGCAGGTGCAAATCGATTTCATCAATGAGAATTATGCCGTCTCCGCCCAACGGATTTTCAAGGCTTTCATTTGCCAAAGACAACCTTCGGGCAATGTCGCCAAAAACAGTGATTATTTCTTTTTCACCGTCAGAGAGATTTGAAAAATCAAGTTCCGTATTATCTTTTTTTATAACGATTGTCTGCCGTTTCCTGTTTACGGCCATCTGAGAAAAATTCGGTAGAAGAACACAAATCGCATTTCGGACTGCTTTCAACGCTTTGTCTTCATAAATTTGTTTGTCTGCATGATTTTTATAGCGTTCGACCATTTCTTCGTTTTCGCGGTCTTCCCTGTCTCTGAACCAGCGGAAAAAATCTTTGTAATGAACAGAAAGCTCTAAATTATTTTTATAAATTTCATATTTGTCGCTCAAATCTTTTTCTGAATCAATTGAAACATCTATATCCAAATCAGACCTATTTGCGGGATAGTACATAATGACTGGCAGATTTTTTCTATTTTCCAACGGATAAATTTCAGTGATTTTTGCAAATAAATCTTTCATTGCATCTTCATCGGTAAACTTTATAGTCATTCCAGGAAAAGCGTCTGCCCCAGTAACAATATTTGTCACAGAACCATCAAGCTCTATATCAGAAGAAATCTTTGCAGGGAATGGCGAATCTTTTTTCTTTTCGATTGGAGGAACATATCTCCCGTTTTGATAGGGAGGGAGTTTTAGCATTTCTGTAACCCAAGAAAGATTATACACAATCGCATCAAGACAAGAGGTTTTTCCAGCCCCGTTTATACCAGCGATACAAGTGATATTATTTCCGAAAGCAATATCTATATTTTCAAAACCTCGGAAATTTTCAAGATGTAACTTTCTGAGTTTCAGCATATTCTTCCTCAACAGTAGATAGTAACATAATAATACAAAAACGCCGTTTTCTCAACAATCTCTCGTTGAAAGAACGGCGTCGTTTAACGGTGGTTTCGACACACTTGGTTGTTGAGCCTGTCGAAACACAACCACCGCATTTTTTCACATCATCGGGCAACTTGCCCAATAAGACATTTTTTCTATCATGTTGAGCGAAGCGAAACATCTCTTTTACAGATTCTTCGCTATCGCTCAGAATGACGATTACTTATACAACTCCACCAACTTCGTCAGATGGTCAAATCTTGCTTTCGCCGCCTGCTCATTCCTGTCGAAGAGAACCTTCGCGCGCTCCGGGAACTTGCGTGTAAGAGCAGAGTATCGTGTCTCGTTGTTGAGGAATGCCTGGTAAGTTCCGTCGCCTTCTTTTGAAGTGAGGGTGAACGGATTCTTGCCTTCTGCCTTG
>NZ_JAFRNB010000011.1 GCF_017430385.1 Treponema sp. | reverse complement strand
CCGACTTTCCTCACCAGGATGATGAAGAATATAAATTTTGATTACACTTCTCTGGAAGATGAAATTGAGGTAGGACGAAGAACCATTGAAAACTATCGGCTTGACTCACAAAATGCCTTGCCGATGCTTTATCAGACTGGTTATATCACAATAAAAAACTATGACAAGGAATTTGACAGTTTTATTCTTGGATTGCCTAACAAAGAAGTAAAGTATGGTCTTTATGAAAACCTTGTTCCACTTTATGCCGGCTACGATGGAAAAAGCGACAATATCGAAGTTTTGAACTTCTTAAAAGAACTCCGAGCCGGCAAGGTCAACGAGTTCATGGAGCGAATCAACAACATTTTTGCCGCAGCCCCAAAAAAGACAAACCAGAAATGCTACGAGCTTGACTGTCAGGCTTTTGTCTGGCTTATCTTCAAGCTCATGGGCGAGTTCGTGCTTTGCGAGGTGCAAAATGGCAAGGGCAGAAGCGATGCTGTTGTTTGGGAAAAATCGGCGATTTACATCTTTGAGTTTAAGATTGACAAGACCGCTAAAGAGGCGATGGAGCAAATCAACGGCAAGGACTACCCTATTTCCTACAAGAGCGACGGACGAAAAATCGTGAAGGTCGCCGTGAATTATTCCAGCGAAAAGGAGCAGCTTGACGACTGGATCATCGAGGAAGAGTAAAAATCTTAAACATGTCCGGCAGCAGCGAGCAGATTTTGGTGCGATTAAATTGCATTTTCAATCTTCATATTCCCATTTTTTGTATATTCGTTCAACGATACCATTCTCAAAGTACACATCAAGAATCAAATACTCATACACGCCCCTTCCGTTTTCCTCTGCGTAAGTAAAACAATTTTCGTTTCTTGAAATCGGGTCTCCAAGAAGCTCCAGAACTTCATTTTCTGTCATACCTTCTTTCAGTAATGGCAAATTCCGGGGATTGAATGTCTGTGAAACTTTCGTGTCAGCCAAAGGATTTTTGTAGTATCTCAAACCAGTCGTCCCCCAAAGAAGACCAAGACAAAAGAATCCTGATAAGAAGATTATGGGAAAGACGATTGATAATGCAATCTTTATTTTCCGGATTTTGACTATTAGCAAAAAGACAAGCGACACTGGAAACATTATGTAGGTAAAGAAAAAATCAAAGAATAGAGTCCTTAGATTCAGATTTGGTTTTAGAATTTTAAGCAGGGATGTGTCTACACCTTTCCAATAACAAGTGGCACAAATGAGACTCAGCAAAGCAGGGATAAAAATCAGAGCCAGAAAAAAAGCCGTGTTTCTTAAAAGAGCGGATTTCAAATAGCTGCGAATCTCGCCTTTGTCAGGGTGCTGTTCCTTGAAATTTTTAAGAGCCGTGGCATCCTTATGAATAAGCGGCAAGTCCAGAAGCAAAACAAAAAATAAAAGCTGCATTAAAGCGATAAATCCCTGCAATTTATTCCCCCTGCTCCGAAAGGATTTTGTCTATCTCCTTCTGCACGTCGCTCATCTTGTAGAGGCGGGTTTCTTCCGTTTTTCCGTTGTCGTATGCAGCAAGAAAGCAGGTGCCGTATTCGGGGTGTTCTATGAAATGATCAAAGGTCCATCGCTGCCATTCTGTGTAATCATCGCTCATAAAAACCATGGGACTGAACATGCCGGGATATTTGTCGGATATTTGAACAAATCCAACTTTGTTCAAGAATTCTCCCTTAAGTCCCCTATAGCCTGAAAGAAAAACACATATCCACCGGCAGTCGGGGGAAGCTGTAAATGCCGCCATCCTTTTTCCGTCTGGAAAAACATGTTCTGCCGTATAGACTTTTACATCAGAATAATCATCATTCCATGTTATGACAAGCGGATATGGCTGTTTAGATTGTGACAATATCATTTTTTTGTTCATATCTACATAGATATCATCTTCAGAAGTTCTCGCCAAAAGACCTGTCATTGTTTTTGTCAAATCATTTTCTATTTTTTTCCCAGAATCTTTGTTATAGAAAAAGAATTTTGAATCATACATTTTCTCATAATATTCAAATGCCAGAAATTCATTTCCAAACGGCTGGAGTTGCTTCCAAAGATGAACCTCACTTCTTTCTTTGTCATGTGAAGTATCTAGGATTTGAGTTCTTTGATTATACGGAAAATAAACGATGCAGTCCGTCTCACCCAAATCCACCCAAAGGAACGAGAGAAGCAATTCATCTTTTGAAAAAGGTGTCACATAACTAACATACCCCTTCCATGACATGACTGGGATAAAGTCACTGCGAAGTTTTGTATCTGCATTATAGCAGAGAAGTTTCATATTGTTCCAAGTCCATACCCAGCCGGTTTCGGGGGAAGCTGAAAAGTACCCTGGTGTGCAATCTTGTTTTGGAAAATTGCAGATGGGCTTTGTGGTCAGTATATCCTTGCCAAAGATTTTTTTCCATTCAAGCGTGGCGAAGCGACCTTTTTTATCTATGGTTATGTATTTCCCTTCCCGCCACGGGAGGCATTTCTCAAAGAGTTCTGTAGAAAGGGTGATATACGGAATGTCAGTCATTTTTTCGTCAGAAACTGTCATTTCTTCTGCCCCCTGCGAAAAAATATACGGCGAGATTAAGAGCAATGTTATGGCCAGCAGATGTTTTGGTTTCATTTTCCGCACTTCCAGCCGAGCATACCTTTTCCTTCGCTAGAAAAGACCACGCCGACTTTGAACATCTCTTTTCCGTTTACGGCAAATCTTTGTGCATATCCGTTCGTGTCTATCTGTGTGAGGGCGTTTTGTGCGACTGTCTCAAAATCCTCGCCTTTGTCCATCTTAAGTTCAAAGATATAAACGCTGTCTTTTGTTGTAACAATTACATCGCTTCTGCCTGCCACGGACTGCACAGGACTTTCAGGAAATTATGCTTCCTGCATATTTCCGTAGACGAGATTCAAGAGCTGTGTTCTGGAGTTTACCCCTGCCTTGTTGAAGATATTGTAGATATGTTTTTTTACGGTCGAGACGCTGATTTTAATCTGCTCGCTTATCTCGTTGTTTGAGCGACCATCGGCTACCAGTTTCAGGACATCGAATTCTCTTTCTGAGAGCGAGAAATTTTTTGCGGCTTTTTCCAGTTGTAAATCCATGGAACTGCTGTTTCCGCTGACATTCATCAAATCACAAATCATATTTTCGAGGCGTTTTATTTCTATCAGGATTGCGTCTATTGCTTTTTCGTTCGGTTCATTCTGCATTCTTTGCCTCCGGTTGATTCTGCTTTCTAAAATAAAAGAGGCCGCTCCGGATTGCTCCAGAACGACCTCTTTGCCATTGAATAGGGAAATTTTCCCTTATATTTTACACTTTTTTCAAAAGTGTGAAAGCGTTTAAGACATGTTTTTTGGCGAATTTCTGTTTTCTGATTAGAACTAAAGTTGAAAAAAAGCAAATTGACACAAATTCTGCCTGTCGGTATAGTTTGAGCATAACTTAGCAAGGGAGCTTCGATCACAAGTCGAGGCTCCCTTTTTTTATTCTGGAGGCTTTTATGGCTTGTTTTCTGGTTCCGCTTGGAGAGGCGGTCGTTCTTACGGTTGCGAAAAAACTCGCGTTCAAAAAGAATGCGGATTCTGTAATCAAGGCAAGGCTCTCAAATCTTGAGAAAATGCTTTACGGCGGAAGTTTTCTTCTTGCGATTGAGCATATTTATCACGGTGAGGTTGTGCTTTATCCGCCATTTTTGACGGCTATGAAAAATCCGGAAGATATTCCTGAGATGCTTCATGAGATGGCGACGGTCGGCGTTTCGATGGCGCTTGTCGTAACGGCTGCCTGGGGAATAGCGGAACTGATTTCGCATTTTGTGAGCAAAAAAATCAGCAAACCGGGAAACAAGAATTTACAGGGGGCGGTCTGATGTGCCTGATTCTTACTATTTGTACGGCTGTCGGATTTTCGGTGGCATACCTTTCCGGCAAAAAAAATGGAACTGAAAATAAAAGCGTTTTTACTGCGATGCTCATGTTCTGGGCGGCAAGCCTTATGTTGAGCATGGACGGAGTCGCTTCGGTTGTTGAAGGTGTAGGATTTTTCGACATCAGCGTTGAGGACACGATTATCGGGGCAATAATTGTTGCGAGCGGAATGTTTGT
>NZ_JAFRNB010000081.1 GCF_017430385.1 Treponema sp. | reverse complement strand
TCTGTCGTCCGTGATTTCTTCGAATGTTTCCTTCAATGTCATTTTTACTACCCGAAGTTATTTTATCATCTCGCCTAATCTTTAAATACAATACTTGTTAAGAATTCAATTGCAGAGTGCTTTTGATGCGGATGCCCTGAATACAAAGCTTAAAAATCTTGTAAAAAAGCCGTTTAGCTACTACAATAGAAGATATGGGATTTTTGAGGGCTTTAAAGGAATTATTTGAATCTATTTTCATGAGTTCATCTCCAGAAGTCAAAAAACGCACGGAGATGCGTAAAATCGAAAACGAATTGAAGGTGCTGCCGTCACAGATTATCAAGAACGGATTGCTGCAGCCTAACTTCGGTGAGTTGTTTCGTGTCCTTTACGAAAATACAAAGCCAATCGATGACATTCTTTCAAAAACTATCAATTCCGAGGATATTCCGCGAAACGGCCGCTTTGAGTCAGAGCTTATAATCACCGGCTTTGACGAAGCTTCCCAAGAAAAATTTTATTCCCTTGAATACGAAAATCGCAAAAAGGCTGTTATGGAATCCGACAGTCCTATAAACAAAGTGATTGAGCTTCAGCGGCGCACATTGGATCTTCTTCTCAAGCAGCTTACGGCACCAGGATTTATCAAGATTGACGATACAATTTCTTCCCTTAAACAGCTTGCTGATATTTGTCATTTTAATTACATAAACATCGTTAGGACTTTTGACCCGGAATTTGACGGCCTCGCATCTTCTTCATTCGTGAATGTCACAGCTGTTCCACCGGAGCGGCTTGCGGCGATTCTTCAGGATTTGTATTACCTTACTGCAAATTTCAAGATAACTGTTTCCGAAGAAATGGCAATTTTCGCGCTCAAAGAACTTCTTACAGGCCAGCCACTTTCTGAGCGTGAAAAAGAAGGCATTTCCAGCAATCTCAAAAAGATTAACACGGTCTTCACAAGATTCCTCACGGCTGATGTCCTTAAAAAAGTCATTTCTCTTGGACGAAAAGATTTTAATATCAATTTCCAGTTTGCATCTTATCGCACGGCATCGCTCAAAACTTTCATCGAATTCATGCAGAAGCGATTTGCATCTGATTCAGAGCGAATCAAGGGCGAAGTTAAGGATTACACGGTTTCTTTTGAAATAAAAGAATTGTTTGGCGAGCGACCTCTTGAGGAATTGAATGTTTATAATGCAGTGACAAACGAATATCTACGCTCGGAAACTCCATATTCTTTTGTGTGGATAACACCTCTGCAAGTTTTAAAATCATTCATGGCCCAGTTCATGACACCAGCTGTCAGAACGGTTCTCAACAATATCGTCATCGAAGGATTTTTCAACAACCAGAGTTACAAGGCCGATTTTTCTTCTACTATCTATGCGATGAACGAAATTGACAATCAAATTGCTGATTTTGAGAAAAGTTTTGAGCGTGGCGGCAAAAATGATGAGGCTCAGCTTCGAGGTCTTATTCAGGACAGCCGGGCAAATCCTGATTTCTTAAAAAAAGTCGGGGCATTAGTCGATAACATCAACAATCAGGCTCACAAACTGATTCAGGAATTGTCCCGTGTTTTGTATCAGCTTTATATGGAAATCGGCGAGCTGATTGTTGATTCAAAAAAGTCAAAGTCTGATATGGTTTCTAATATTAAGGTTCTTCTTTCATCTGCAAGAAATCACGATGGAGCTGGAATGATTGAACAACAGCAGGAAAACTGGAAGCTATTCCTTAAAATTATGAAAAATTACGCGATTATTGGTGAGATAGAAAAAGAATCATGAGTAATGAAATAGTCGAGATTGAGCAAAATCCGAAAGTTCAGGAAGTTATAGGCGAATATGAGAAGAAAATTTACGACTTGCAGCAACTTCTTGAAATCTCTCGTTCCCTTTGTTCTACCCTCGAATTTTCAACATTGATTGAGTCAATTCTCTACACTTGCATGGGGCAGTTTCATGTTCTCGGCGCGGGAATTTTTGTTCTTAACGCACTTGATGAAGATTCTTTTCACCTTGATTCAAATTACAATGGCATGGATCCAAATCCAAACATTTCTTATATCGTTCCAATGTCAAACCCGGTTGTCAGGCTTTTGGAATCGAGCAACAAAGTTTATACCGTTGATGAGCTTGTCGAAAATCTTCCTGATTCAACTGATTTGAACATGATTACAACCCTCAAGCCATCTCTGATAATTCCGCTTGTTCAGCACAACCATCTTAACGGAATTCTTCTTCTTGGTGAGCGAATTACTCTTGCGGATGATGCCAGCTACACTGATTACGAAAAGGAACAGCTTACGGTTATAGCTTCTTTGGCTTCTATCGCAATCAATAATGCAGCCCTTCTTGAACGGTCATCAACTGATATGATGACACATCTTAGGCTTAAATATTTCTTCTATAATGTGCTCACTGACAAACTCGACCATGCACTTGCCAACAAAGACAAGCTTTCGGTCATAATGTTTGATATTGATTTTTTTAAGCGTTTTAATGATACTTACGGCCATGCTTGCGGTGATTATGTTTTGCAGACTGTCGCAAAAATCATCAAGTCAAGCATTCGTGGTCAGGATATGGCTTCACGATACGGCGGAGAGGAATTCACGGTTCTTCTCAATGAAACTAGCATGGATGATGCGATGATTGTAGCCGAAAGAATTCGCAGCAAAGTCGAGCAATTTGATTTCTGCTACGAAGACAGGCATGTAAAAGTTACGATTTCCCTCGGAGTCACGACTTTTGACATCAATTTGAATCCTGTTACTTCGGCAAAGCAACTTGTCGATCAGGCTGATAAAGCCCTCTATGTTTCAAAAAGATCTGGCCGAAATCGTGTTACCTTTGCCGACTCAAAGATTATTTCTGATGTAGATTTGGATAACTAATGAATTTTTTACGAAAACCTTTCACTTATTCTTTTTTCAAGGCGGCTTTTGCTCTTGTCATAGTAAATACCGCCGTTCATTTTTTAATTGGATTTTTTGGCCTGAACAAGAATTTTTTCGGGCTTAGTGTATTTGGATTTGTTTATCAGCACAATTTCTGGCAGGTTTTTACCTATATGTTCATTCATGGAGATTTGAGGCATCTCTTCTTTAATATGCTCGCCCTCCTGATTTTCGGAACTTCGATTGAACGAGCTGTCGGTTCAAAAGAATTCCTGCTGATGTATTTTGTGATTGGTGTCTGTAGCGGACTTTTTTCTCTTGGTGCATATTTTGGATTCGGTCAGTTTTTGATGGCAAACGGAATTCAGCCGTGGACTTTCGGAATTTCATTGATTGGAGCGAGCGGGGCGATATATGGGCTTCTTTTTGCCTACGCTGTTTTGTTTCCGCGGTCGATAATATATATATGGGGCCTGATTCCGGTTCCGGCTCCGCTAATGGTTCTTGGCTACGCAGTGATTGAATTTTTCAGCCAGTTCGTAGGTTCAAGTAATGTCGCACATCTGACGCATTTGGCAGGATTCGGCTTCGCATGGCTTTATTTTGTCGTTCGCATGGGTGTTCATCCGATTAAGATATGGAAAAACGCTTACAGAAGATAATTTCTGTTTTTTTGATGTTGATTCTTCTCCCGATGTTTGCTCAGGATGTTAGTCAGGAGCGGATGGTTCGGTTCGCGCTTTGGGCATCCCTTGAGGCTTTTCCTGGAGTTGAAACCGTAGAAAAAAATGCGTTTGCGCTTCCAGTCCGAAAAATCAAAGAAGTCACGCCTCTTATTCTTTCTGGAATGGTCTACGGCTGGAATTTTGTTTATGTTCCTTATGATAAGGCTCGCGGGGTTCCAGAATATTTTGAATTTACGCCTGTCCATGAACTTAGTGAAAGTGAATTGAAGACTGTAAATTATGCCAAACCGTGGATAAAAGATTCGATTCTGAATTGCTGGGTTGAATACCGCCGTTCTGATGCTCAGGTTCATGTTTACAAAGGATGGGCTTCTGTCCTGCATCCGAGAATCAAGGGCGAGGGCTATGCTCAGCTTTCAGACGGATTTGAAGGAATTCAGGCTGCTTGTTCTGAGGCTTTAAAGCTTGCGGTTAGGAATTACGAGCGGAAATGGATTAAGTCCAAGCCAAAGGAAATCAGTGGAACTGTATTTATGAGCGAGCCGCCAAAAATCGGGGTGGATGCCGGGCGTTATAAAGTTACCCTTGATTTTTTTATGGAAACGGCTAAAATAGTAGAGTATAAGACTTTTTAAAAGAATTTTGTAACTTTTTATTTAGTCTTAAATTTATAATTGTATAAACATCTTGCAGATTGCTGTTTTTCAGCTTTCTACCAAGGAGGAATATTATGAAGAAATTTATCGCTGTTGTAGCAGCACTTTTTTGTTTTGCAGGTTTTGCATTTGCTGAAGATTTGTCAGAGTTGCAGAATGACCCAAACTTCGTCGACACTTCAACACGTCTTATTGTTCCTGAGAACCAGCACACAACAAACAAGACTGCAAAAGTTACTATTGAATACACTCCACTCACTGATGAGGCTCACATCTATTATCAGTGTTTGTCAGTGTCATTTGATCAGGGCGAGGCAATGAATACTGTTCTTGAATGTCTCGATGACTTCAAAAAAGAAAATCAGTATTACAACTATCGCTACCTCCGCAGGGATAACACAAAATTCTTTAAGGATGATAAAAATATGAAATGGGCAGTTTATCATTCTTATGTACAGTTCACGCGCTAAACGCAATGAGCCAGTTCATAAGAGCTGGCTCAAATTATTTATATTAGGATTACAAAAAAAATGGACATTCAGAACATTATCAAAAACCTTCACCCGCTTGAAATCAAGGTTCTTCTTAACTACACAGCAAAAGACGAATTAACATCAGAAAAGCTCCAGAAAGAGCTGGATTACAAAGAAGGTCATGCAAATCAGGCATTCAGCTGGCTTGGTGGCAAAGAGCTTCTTTCTGTCGTAAGCAAAACTCCACACACATTTTATGAAATCACTGAGCTTGGCCGTGCTTATGCCAAAGACGGAATCCCAGAAGTCCGAATCATCAACTTTGTAAAGGAAAACGGTGCTAAACTTTTGCCTGAAATCGCAGCCGGCACAGGCTTGGAGCAGAAGGACGTAGGTTCTGCTTTCGGTCAGCTTTCAAAGGCTGGTGTCCTCAAAATGAATGCCGAAAAGAAGGCTGAATATTCAGGCGCAGAAGTTCCGACAAATATCAAAATTGCCACAGAATTGTTTGAACGTGCCGCAAAAGCAGAGAATGGTCAGCTTGACAACGCAGCTTTGACTGCAGAAGAGCAGAAAGTCATTACAAACTATGCAAAAAAGCGAGGGGCAGCTGATTCACCATTCAAAATCATTGAGCGTGAGACAGTCGTTTATAAACTTGAAGCAGCAAGCGCTGATGTTGTAAAGGCTCTCAAAAATGCCGGAATTACAGGCGAAGAGCTTGGTGCCGTCACTCCGCAGATGCTCGCAAGCGGAGAGTGGAAGAACGGCACATTCCGTGGCTACAATATCGCAATTCCGCCGGCACGAATCATTCCGGGCCGCACAAATCCTTATGTTCAGTTCCTGGAGCATGTTAAGGACAAGCTCTGCTCACTCGGTTTCCAGGAATTCGACGGTCCTCTCGTAGAGACAGAATTCTGGAACGGTGACGCACTCTTCATGCCTCAGTTCCACGCTGCCCGCGACATTCACGACGTTTACCGAATCAAAAACCCGACTCACGCAAAAGAAATCGAAGAACCGTGGCTTTCAAATGTTGCTAACACTCACAAAAACGGCGGCAACACAGGAAGCCGTGGATGGAACTACAATTTCGACCACGAGTTCACTCGCCGATTGGTTTTGCGCTCACAGGGCACAGTTCTTTCGGCTCACCAGCTTCACAAGGCAGAAATCCCGGGCAAATACTTCGGTATCGCACGATGTTTCCGCTACGACAAAGTTGACGCAACTCACTTGAGCGACTTCTATCAGACAGAAGGTATCGTTCTTGGTGACGACGTAAACTTGCGCACTTTGCTCGGCTTCCTTGAGATGTTCGCAAAGGAAATCGCTGGTGCAACAGAGGTTAAATATGTTCCTGGCTACTTCCCGTTCACGGAGCCATCTGTCGAAGTTCATATCAAGCACCCTGTTTTGGGCTGGTTCGAGCTTGGCGGTGCTGGTATTTTCCGTCCGGAAGTTACAAAATCAATGGGCGTAGATGTTCCAGTCCTCGCATGGGGTATGGGTATCGACCGAATGGCGCTCATGGCACTTGGTTTGAACGATTTGCGAGAGTTGTTCAGCGAGAACATTGAGGAAGTTCGACTTAGAAAAGCGAAGTTTTAATCAATACAAACAAAAGGCGTACAAAATTCACTTGCAAGTGTGAAAAAGCGTACGCTTCCAGAAAAAACACGGTATTGAGGAACCTACGCAGCACAGCTGCTTCGGAGAATCGCTAAAAACTCACCTCGTGAGTTTTCTTAACGCTCCCTAGGTGCAAGGGGACTTTTTAGAACTCTTTGTTTTACGTATTTGCTTGCGGTGCATTAACCTTGCAAGTGCCTCAAACCGTTCTGCTTTTCTTCCCGCTTCCGTTTTTTCGCATTTAATTGATTCTTAGTACATCATTTTGCATTTTTTTCTTGCTTAAAGTTGCATAGTTACCATATTTTAATTAGTAGCAAACAACCTTCCTGCACAGAGACTTTGGCGGTCTTTCCTTTTAGCACTTCGTTGCTGATTCCGTATTGATAATCTTGTTTGATTTCGGCATTTTCTAGCGGATATTTTGCGTCTTTGATTGTGATTCCGCTTGCTCTTCCTGTTATGTTCAGGAGCGAGAAATAGGCATAATCGTCCGTGATAAGGGCTTCTTTTTTGCCGACAAGCTGCATTTCAGAATAATCATCGAGCATCATGGCGGTTAAGCCTTCCTCAAAGCATTTTACGAGCATGTAGAGGTTCCCAAGTCCATGGTCGAGCCTTGCGCCAATCATTCCGATGAACAAAAAATCTTTGAAGCCGCGGGCAATTGCTGTTTTGAGCGCGAAAACTGAATCCGTATCGTCTTTTTCGCGTGGAAGGGCAATTGTTTCGATTGTGGAATGAGGATTTTTGTGCGAATCGAAGTCACCGACAATTAAATTTGGTCTGACTTTGAGTTTTTTAATGTGATTTAATCCGCCGTCACACGCGATGACAAAATCGTCTTGCCGCAAAAACGAGCGGATTTTTTTGTAGTTTTTGATTGGGGCAGCCCCGATTATTACGCAGCGCATTTCAACAGGCTCATGACCGCAAAGAGTTAAACTGGCGCGCCTGTGCTTTCGGCATCAGCTGAAGCGGCATTTTCTGACTTTGAATCAGCTTTTTCTTCCTTGGAGTTTTTCTTTCCTGAGCCAAAAAGCGATTTTTTCCCGCTTTCATTTTTGCCTTTTTCGCTTTCTGCTTTGCTTGCCTCGCGCTTGATTTTGAAATCAAAAAGAGTTTTAGACTCGGTAGCCACAGGCTTTTTTGGCTGTTCTTTGTTTTCAACAGTTGCTTTGTCTTCTGTTTTAGGACACTTCTTTTTTTTGCCGCGGCCAAAAGTGAATGGCAGCATGAAAACGGCACCGATTGCAAAGGAAATAATGACAGTCATAAAGACAGGAATGTCTTTAAATGTGTAGAAAATGAAAGTGATGTCGCACTTGTTGTCAAGATTCACGCCTGCAAAAATTGTTACGAGAATCAAGAGAATTATAGTTCCGATGAGTTTAACTGGCATTTAGCGCTCCTAATATTCAAAAATTATACATAAAGTTTTGTTATATTTAAAGTTGTTTTGATAGTCTTTTTTAATCTCTGGTTGAATTTCCATCGCCTGTAATCGGAATTTTTTGTCCGAGCAATCCAGGTTTTGCGTTGAAAGCCACGCTGAAAAAGGCTTTTACCCGCGCAAGGCATTCCCGCATTTCCCATGAAAGCTTTACACGCTTTCTGAAGGGATTTTTTTCTTCGGGGATAAAGCCTATGGCATCTAAACCGAGTTTCCGAGCAATATAAATCGCTCTGTAAATATGAAATTTTTGAGTTACAACGATACAATCGCTTACACAAAAAACGTCTCTGGCCCTGTACATTGAGTCGTAAGTTGAAAAGCCTGCGTGATCAAGAAACACATCGCTTTCGTTAAAATGATGCATAACATTGATATACGAAAGGGCCGTGTTCACTTCATCGTAGGATTTATGTCCGTGGTCGCCAGAAATCAGGACTTTCTGAACTTTGTTGTTTTTGAGCAGCTCCATTCCGCCTTCTATCCGGTCCCGAAAAACAAAAGAAACGCTCCTGTTTTTGTATACGGCAGCCCCGAGAACTATCGCCGTGTATTTTTCTGGAACTTCTTCAGCTTTTGTATAAACGAATTTTCGTGTCGAAAGAATCATGCAGGCATTCACGAGAACAACAAAACAAAAACAGGCCAAACAAGAAAAAAAAGCTATGCGAAAAAGGATTTTTATTGCTTTTAGAAGGGGAAAAGCCTTTCCCCTGGGTTCAGCCTGCAAGCGGTCTTCACCACACCCCTTTCTCCTAAGGGGCAAGCCCCTTAAAATCCCCGCTCCCCGTTTAGCAAACTGAACGTACCTCGAAACAAGATTTCTTTCTGTTCTTATTCTCATAAAAGGCAACCCCTAAAAGATTTTTAGGATTCGCACGTAAATCCTAACGCGTTTTTTCAAAAACTCGCCGATGATTTTATTGGCTTAGAAGAGTTCCTCTGAAAGTATTTCCATTCAAAGAGTCTATTTTTACCTTGACGAAAGTTCCAATCAACTTTTTGTCAGCTTTGAAGGCTATGCGCTCGTTCTGCTCGGTTTTGCCCAAAAGTTCTGTCTCGTCGTGGCGGGAAACAATGTCGCAGAGGACTTCAATTTCTTCGCCGATTCGTTTTGTCATTACTTCTGTTGTGTGCTTTGACTGCAAATCAATAACTTTCTGGAGGCGAGCCTTTTTCTCTTCGACTGGAATCTGGTTGTCGTATTTTGCAGCCGGTGTTCCTTCGCGCGGGTTGTAGAAATACATGAAAGCCGACTCGAATTTGACTTCCTCCATGAGCGAAAGAATGTCCTTAAACTGCTCTTCGGTTTCGCCAGGGAATCCGACCATCAAATCGGTAATCAACTGAGTGCTTGGAGCGGCCTGGCGCAATTTTCGTGCAAGCTCTACGAATTCTTCGCGGGTGTTCTTTCGGTTCATGCGCTTTAAGATTTCGTTGTTTCCGTGCTGGGCTGCGATGTGGAAGCCCCGGCAGACATGAGGATTCCGTTTGATTACTTCGATAAGTTCGTCTGAGAAGTCGTTCGGGTTTGAAGACTCGAATCGAATCCACTTAATGGAAGATTTTGTCTCGTCGATGTGACGGCAGATTTTTTCAAGAAGCTGGGGGAAATTTGTGCCGTCTTCGCCCTTGTATGCGTTTACGTTCTGACCAAGAAGGGTAATTTCCTTGACATTTGCTTTGCTCAAAAAGTCGATTTCGGCCAGAATCTTGTCGACGCGGCGGCTGATTTCGCGGCCACGGACATAAGGAACGATGCAGTAAGTGCAGAAATTGTTGCAGCCGTGCATAATCGGAACGAAAGTTGAGAATGCGCCCTGCTCGTAAGAAATTGGTGCGAAGGTGTATGTTTCTTCTTCTTCAATTTTGAACGGGTCGCTGCCTTTTTCGACAGCCTGAATGATTTCACCGAATTTATATTTTCCGAAAGTGCCGACGACATAATCAACGACAGGATATTCTTTTTTGAGATCGTCGAGCAAACGCTGGGCCATGCAGCCCATTACGACCAGTGTGAGCGGAACTTCGCCATTCTTTTTGAAGAACTCAGCGGCATATTTCATGTCATCGAGGCGGATTTTGGCATTTAGGTCGCCCATTCGGATTTTCTTTACGCCTTCAAAATAGCCCAGTCGGCCCAAAATGCGCTGCTCGGCACTTCCGCGAACGGAGCAAGTGTTGATAATAACGAGATTTGCTTCTTCTGGGCGTTCAGCCTTTTCCCAGGAGCGTGAAATCAAAAGCTGCTCTACGCTTGCGCTTTCTGCGATGTTCATTTCGCAGCCGTAAGTTTCAAAAAAATACTTCATAAAAATTCCTGAAAGAAAAGCGTTAGGGATAGTAGCGGCTTGTTCGCGAAGCGAATGTAGCGAAAGCGGAACCGCGGATAGCCCGACCCGCTTTAGCGGGTAACGCCCATAATACCTTATTTTTAAAGAAAATTCTACCATAATTCATTAATTTCTGGACAGATAGAAATTCAGTGGTATAATTTAAAATTATCTGTATAAAGTTCGTAAACTTGTTTCAGGAGGCATATTAATTTATGGCAGAGTCAACTAAACATGGGCTTTTTGGCAGTTTGAAGGTTAAAGTCGGCGGTTTTTCAGTTTGTATCTTGCTTGTAGTTGCCGCAGTGTACACTGGCTTTTCTTTGAAAACTCTTGTTTCGGTACAGAAATACACCTTGGAAAATCAAAAAAGCCTTATGCTTTCTGGTTATGATGAAAAAATTCAGTGGCAGGTACAGAATGTAATTTCCCTCATTAAGACTTATGATGAGCTTTATAAAGATCAGGGGCTTTCGCTTGAAGAGAGAAAATCTTTTATAAAGGAATTGGTTCGTGGCATCCGATACGGAACGGACGGATATTTCTGGATTGATACTTTTGACGGCGTGAATGTTTTGCTTCCGCCAAAACCGGCTACCGAGGGCACAAATCGACTTGACTGGACCGACCAAGACGGCAAATATATGGTCAAGGAATTCATCGAAATCGGTAAAAGTGATGCGGGCGGATTCTGTGATTTTAAATTTCCTAAGCTTGGAAGTGACAAACCTGAGCCAAAACGCTCTTACACGGCTCCATACAAGCCTTATTCATGGGTTATCGGTACTGGAAATTATATCGATGATATTGATGCAGCTGTTGCCAAGGAAGAAGGAAATCAGCTTTCTTTGTTCAGAAAGATTCTGACTCAGCAGGTCGGAATTGGCTTCCTTGTCGTTATCATTGCATGTATTGTCTTCGTTTTGGTTATTGTCCGTGTTTTTGTCCGTCCGATTGCGCGAATTACGGAGAATTTCAAGGATATTTCTGAAGGTGAAGGTGATTTGACGGCGAAACTTCCTGTTTCGGGAAAAGATGAGATTGCTCAGCTCAGCGAATACTTCAACCGTACAATCGAAAAACTCCGCACGGCAATTTCCCACATCAAGACAAAATCGGGCGACATGCAGACTCTTGGAGATTCACTTGCAGGAAACGCATCTAACACGGCGAGCGCAATCACTCAAATCATATCGAATATCGATCACATAAATGACCAGATTGCAGGACAGAGCCAGGGCGTTCATCAGGCGGCAGATGCCGTTGACACAATCGCCTCAAGTATTTCTCAGCTTGACAACATGATTGAGCGGCAGTCTTCTAGCGTTGCAGATGCTTCAAGTGCCGTTGAGGAAATGATTGGAAACATCGCTTCGGTCAATTCTTCCGTTGATAAAATGGCGGCTTCGTTCACAATTCTTGCACAGAACACCGACACCGGCGTAAACAAGCAGAAGGATGTAAACGAGAGGATTCAGCAGATTGAGGAACAGAGCCAGATGCTTCATGATGCTAACCTCGCAATCGCAAGCATCGCTTCGCAGACAAATCTTCTTGCAATGAACGCGGCAATTGAGGCGGCTCACGCAGGCGAGGCAGGAAAGGGCTTTGCGGTCGTTGCAGATGAAATCCGTAAGCTTTCAGAAACTTCGAGCGTACAGTCAAAGACAATCGGTCAGCAGCTCAGCAATATTAAGGATTCGATTTCCAGCGTCGTCGTTGCTTCAACAGAGGCGAGTGAGGCATTTGCAATCGTATCGAATAAAATCGGTGAAACGGAACAGCTTGTCACTCACATCAAGAATGCAATGGAAGAGCAGAATGAAGGTTCTCAGCAGATTAACAATGCGCTCCGAGGCATGAACGACAGCACGGGCGATGTACGACATGCTTCAAAGGACATTGCAGGCAGAAACGAGCTTATCCTTGAAGAAATGCAAAAACTCCGCTCTTCTACCGAAACAATGCGGCAGGGAGTTGAAGAGATTTCCAGCGGTGCACACAGAATCGGTGAAAGCGGCGACATACTCGCAAAGAATTCAAACGATGTTCGTGATGCAATCGACGAAATTTCTTCGCAAATCAATCTGTTCAAGGTTTAAGCCGAAAATCCGTGGCGGTTGCAGAAAGCGTACAAGAGTTCCGTACGGTCAATCTTAAACCGCGATTCTGCATCCTGCTCTGGAGTTTTTATGGAAAAGGAAAAAAAATCGAACCTAATAATTTTTAGCGTTCTTGGCATTTTTTTTGTTTTTATACTCGTAACTTTTTTAATTCATATTTTTGAGACAAATCGGTTTAACGCAAAGGAAAGACTTGTTTCTGACAATGAAAGCGCGGAATGTATAATCAGTCTCTATCCGAGGGCGGGGCTTGCTGACTCATGGGACAAGCGCGACATTGAATTCAATGATGAAATCGTAACTTTTACAGGAACAACTTATGACTGTATGGTTCAAAATTTCAGCGATTCTGTAATTACTGACTGGAATATCCGTATCAACATAAAAAAAGAGTGCTACATCAACAATTCCTGGTGCGGCACGGTCGAAATTCATCAGCACTCAAAGCAAAGCGGCAAAGAAATCGTTCAGGAACTCGATTTAAGAAATTATGACGACAGCAAGATTATGCTCGCTCATTTTTATGTTTCTCAGGACTTGTACATTCCGCTTGATTACGGCGATTACATTATTTACAGACCTTCTGAGATTTCGGGCGAAATGCCGGTCCAGGCTTTCAAGGAAGAAGCCGGAAAAGTTGTCATCGGATTCATTTTCTACTATAAAAAGGGTGAGAGTCTTGATTTTTCGAGCACAATGTTCTACAAACTCACCCGAAGTTATTTTCAGGGAACCAAGCCAAAGCTGCTCATCGGGGCGTTTGTCGTCTGGGTTATGCATCCGTGCGACAACTTTGCTTCATGATTATTTTGAAAAATACACGAGCATTCGCAAGGCACTGTCTGAAATCCCGGCAGCATTTTTTATTCCTGAGAACATCAGGGAAGTGAAGGAATTTTACAATCTTGATACTCTGAAAGACAGGCTTAAAGACACGGACAATTGCAGCGCAGATTTCAAATCCCGTGACTTGCATGGACCTGACACTGGCCGATGGTATCGTTCTAGTTTCATCGTGTGTAAAAGAAATTCCAAGAATGAGCCGATTGAAGTTATTTGTGTTGCGCGGGATGTTGATTCCGAAGTGCGGGAGCATGAAGAGCACAAAATGATGCTGGAACGATTTGCTACTGAACTGAGCGATGAAGTTGCAAAGCAGACTGTTCACATTCAGGAAATTCAGCGGCGAATCGTCTCAAGCTTGGGTGATATGATTGGCTCACGAGATGGAAATACTGGCGGTCATGTAAAACGAACGAGTGAAGTCATGAAAATCCTTGTTGATGAGATAATCCGCCGAAACAAAGCTGGAACTGGCAATCCAAAATTCCTAAAAATTTCTGCCAAAAAAGGTGAGGATATTATCAGGACCGCTCCTATGCACGATTTGGGCAAAATCTTCATCGACACAAAAATCCTCTGCAAGCCGGGCAAACTGGATGATGATGAATATAGAATCATGAAAACTCATTCCGAGCACAGCGGTGAAATCGTAAATCTTATTCTTCGTGATGTTGAGGAAGAGGCTTTCGTGAACACGGCTTTTAATGTCGCGCGCTATCATCACGAACGATGGGATGGAAATGGCTACCCGGAAGGAAAATCCGGCGGCAAAGAAGGAGAGGGCATCCCAATTGAAGCAAGAATCATGTCCGTGGCCGATGTTTACGATGCGTTGGTCAGCAAAAGATGCTACAAAGAGCCGATGAGTTTTGAGCAGGCCTACAAGATTATGATTGACGGCATGGGAAAGCAATTTGATCCTGATTTGGAAGAGATTTTTGTTGCCTGCCGAAAAGACTTGGAGCAGTATTACTCGGAGAACAGCGAGTAAAAAAACAGCCTCCTTTAGCAAGGGGGCTGCTCGAAAATTCTATTCTTTTTTCTCGTAATTCAAAAGAAATTCCCAAACCGGATCGTACCAGTGGGCTGATTTTTGGCCATCGACAAGATATTGCTCAAAAGTAGCACGGATATGCTCGCGTACCTGATAGGCTTCTTCTTCGCTGAAACCATCTGGATTTACAAACAATTCGCTGATAAATTTGCGGGCATCTTCGAGAGTTATCCATTCAGGGAAATTTGCGGTCACAAGATAAAGAGCCGCAGGAATGCAGTTGACTGAGTGTTGCTTTACATAAAGAACAGTCTCGGTAATTTCAAGCGCGCCTTTGTAAAGTTCCTCGCCCCAAAGCCGTTTTTCTGTCTCGGTGAAATCTTCTGTGCCAAAAATATAGCGATAAAATCCGAAAGCAAGAAAAACAGTGGAAACATGAAGGCTCGGAACGCACAAAAAATGCGGGTCGAGCGCGTGAATCTGCCTGAACTCGCGCATTTCCTTGTACTTTGGGCGGTCAGTTGTCGTGAGCCGGAAATGATAAATCTTACCGCAGCACTGATAAAGCCTTCGGAAACGGAGCATCCATTGCTTTGTAAGGCGGCTTGCGTGCCAGAATCCGAACTTTTTGACAAGCATGGCAAGCGGGCGCACCCAGAGATTGATAAAATCCAGATAAACCTTGACTTTCGACGGCGTAAACGGAATTTTTTTGTCGAGCGGATGGTCAACATGCACGACAGGAATGTGCAGGATATGAAATTTTTCGAAATATTGCAAAAAGAAAAATTCTTTGAGAATTGTAGCGAAACATTTGAAGTTCGTAATAAAACTCGG
>NZ_JAFRNB010000080.1 GCF_017430385.1 Treponema sp. | reverse complement strand
GTTCTCAAAAGAGCAGGATGATGCCTACGTTCGCGGCTTCCTTGGACGAATGCTCTTCAGCGGCGATGAGTCACTCAAAAAGGTAAAGGTTCTTTCCGGCGGTGAGAAAGTTCGCTGTATGCTCTCAAAAATGATGCTCCAGAACGCAAATGTCTTGATTCTTGACGACCCTACGAACCACCTCGACCTTGAGGCAATCGAAAGCTTGAACCAGGCACTCGTTCAGTTCCCTGGCGTAATTCTCTTCACAAGCCACGACCACGAATTCATTCAGACAATCGCAAACCGAATCGTTGAGATTACACCAAAAGGCGTGATTGACCGAATGATGCCGTTCGATGACTACATGGCAGACGATTCAATCAAAGCCCTTCGCAAGCAGTATTACGAAGGAAGCGACAGAAAGATTAAGTTCTAGTCACAAATTAGAATTAACCCGAATCAAGCGAATTGGCATGAAAGCGAGCAGAATCAGTGCAGCTTCGTGCCATTCGTGTTTTTCCTCTTATATTTTGCATTTTTTCAAAATCAGTTATATAATAATTGTATGGCTTTTTTTGATCAGACGAGCAACTATGACAAGCTCCTAAGCAAGGCCGTGAGCAGCATTCATCCGCTCATGATTTTCTGCAACTTGTCAAATGATTTTTACCAGATTATTTCATACAGCAATACCGTACTAAAAGACTCCATCGCATACACCGGAAGTTTCGAGTCATTTTTAGGCACAATCAAAGCTTCCATACTCAACAAAGATTATGCAAATCTTTTTGCCGCATCTTTCAACAGGCAAAAAATTCTCGAACGAATCAAAGACAATAATTCTCCAATCACACTGCAATTTCCGTACGCTTTCACGGAGTCACACGAGCAGTGGATTGAATTACAACTGATTTTCGTAGGCTCCGAGCAGGACAATGTACAGGCAATAATCCTCGGTAAAAACATAAACGAGGAAGAGCTTAACGAAAAGGAAAAAAAGCGCAACAAAAATTTCCTTGAGATGCTCGCCTCAGAATATTCAGATGTCTATTATGTCAATCTAGACACGCTTGAATTCTTCATCTACAATTTTTCCCCGCGAGTTGAAAGTAAGATGAATGATTTAATCAACTCTAAGATTCCGTTCACAAAAGTCGCAGAAATATACTCCGAAAAATACATTTATGAGGACGACAAGGCTGATTTTCTAGCCCATTGTTCCCCTGACTATGTCGCAGAACAGCTCGCCACGAAAGACAGATTCTTCCACAGATACAGGAATGAACTCAATCAATACTGCGAGATGAAATGTGTCAAAGTAGGTGACTGGGAAAAGGAGAGAACGGTTGTTTTCGGTTTTGCCATAAAAGATTCCGAAATCCGGCGCGAACTGAAAGCTCAGAAGGCACTAAAAGAAGCCAAAGAAAAAGCAGAGAAAGCAAACGCAACAAAAAGCGAATTCCTTGCACGGATGAGCCACGACATACGCACTCCAATCAACGGTGTAATCGGAATGGCCGAGCTTGCAACAAAAAACATGTTCCATCCTTACAAGGTCGAGCAATGCCTTCAAAAAATCATGAAAGCAGCGTTTCATCTCAACATGCTCGTAAATGACATCCTTGACATGAGCCATATCGAAAGCAAAAAGCTGGAGATTGCCCACCGCTCGATGAACATTCTTTCACTTGCCGACGGATGCCTTTCAATAATCGAAGGCCAGCTCATAAACCGCAACCTAAAAATCATTACGGATTTCGACGATTTCGAGCATCCATTCTTGCTTGGTGATGAGCTTCATTTGCGGCAGGCACTTGTAAACATTCTCGGAAATGCCGTAAAATTTACCCCTGACGGTGGCAAAATCACATTCAGAATAAAAGAACTTTCTTCCGGGCAAAAAACCGTAACTTACAGGTTTGAAATCGAGGATACCGGAATAGGAATGAAAGCAGAATTTCTGAGCCATATCTGGGAAACATTCTCCCAGGAAGACGGTGGCGCGCGCTCTGAGTACAAAGGGGCAGGGCTTGGAACGGCAATCGCAAAATCCCTAGTCGAAATGATGGGCGGCACAATAAGTGTAAAATCCAAGCTGAATGAAGGAAGCACATTTACAATTGACATTCCATTCGCTATAGATGACAGGACGGCAGCCGTAAGGAAAAGTGAATTTCTGGAAGAAGGCGAAAGCAACGAGACTTTGTTCGGCTCAAGGATTCTTCTGGTCGAAGACAACGAAACAAACCGTCTGAGCGCAAAAGAACTTCTTGAGGCAGACGGAGCATCAGTCACAACGGCTGAAAACGGAAAGATAGCCGTAAAACTGTTCTCAGAATCAAAACCAAATCACTATGATGCGATTCTCATGGACATAATGATGCCGGTAATGAACGGAATTGATGCCACAAAAGAAATCCGTTCTATGGACAGAATCGATGCTCCAATCATACCAATTATCGCGCTCACAGCAAACGCATTTGAAGAAGATGTCAGGAATTCCCTTGAAGCAGGAATGAATGAGCATCTGACAAAACCTCTGGAAATTTCACGGGTCGTAAAAACACTGCTGAAGTGCATGAGGCAAAAATCACAGATGCAGACAGAGCAGCTCAACAAGATAATCGAAGAATCAAACAACAAGGATTCCCTGACAGGAGTAGGCAACGAACACGCTTTCGAAGAAGCAAAAATCTCGCTTAACGAAGATATAGAAAGCAATCCCGACACCGAGCTTGGAATCATTATGTTCGATATTTGCGACGACACATCAGACAAAATCATTCTCTCAGTCTGCAAGGGAATTTGCAACAAGTTCAAGCACAGCCCTATATTCCGTACGCAAAAAAATCAATTCACGGCGGTACTGCATGGAATCGACCTTAAGAATGCAAAAAGCCTGATTGATTCATTCATATCTGATGGAACTGTCAGCACCTTCACAAAGATTGGAATGGCATATTACATTCCGTCCGAAGACAAAAACATAAATCATCTGATAAAAAAGGCTGAGAAGGAAATGTCAAAGAGCAGAATAAGGCAGGCATATTAATCAATGGAATCAGAAAAAATAGAAAATTCCTCACGATTTTTCAAAAACCCAGCCTGCACATATTTTCCATGCCACGAAGGGCTTGACGCAGACGGATTCAACTGCCTCTTCTGTTATTGTCCGCTATATACACGGGAAGTCTGTCCAGGAAATCCGACATTCATAAAAAAGGAAGATGGAAGAACGATCAAGAGATGCACGGACTGCACATTTCCGCACC
Organism: Treponema sp.; assembly: GCF_017430385.1. GTDB lineage: Bacteria > Spirochaetota > Spirochaetia > Treponematales > Treponemataceae > Treponema_D. The sequence goes on along the minus strand of NZ_JAFRNB010000080.1, from coordinate 27,001 downwards.
GTTCAGAAAATTACGATCGGATTATGAATCTTCTGAAAACTGTCAGAACCAGCAATGATTTTGAAGAATACCATCACGGTGGCGAGCGATGCGAAGAAATCACCCTTGATATGTCAGTGAACACAAATCCGACGGGGCTTCCTGCTGGTGTAAGGAATGCAATTCTGTCTTCTGTTGATTTACTTGAGCGATATCCTGACCAAAACTGCACGCTTCTTAGAAAAAAACTTGCACTCTCATTAAAAGACATGTTCTGCACGGAATCCCAGGAAGACAGATTGGATTTTCCTCCTAAAAACATCGTTCTCGGAAACGGAGCGAGCGAACTGATTTCACTTTTCGTTCAGGCTGTTTCTCCGAAGAACGCGCTTCTTATTTCTCCGACTTTTTCCGGCTATGAGCGGGCATTGAAAAATTGCCGCACAAAAATCTGTCATCATATTTTGAGCAAGGAATCTGATTTTACTTTGGACGACACGATTTTTTCAACTATCAACAAAACATCTCCGGACATGATTTTTATCTGTACGCCAAATAATCCTACAGGAAAAATGATTGATTTTGATCTGCTCAAAGAATTAATTGAATTTTGCAATGAAAAGGGGATTTTTCTTTTTGTTGACGAATGTTTCATCGGCTTTACAGACCGTGAGCAAGAATCCGCCGTTCAGTTTACCGCAAAAAATTCGCATCTGATTGTCCTAAATGCCTTTACAAAGATTTACGCGATGGCAGGAATCCGGCTCGGATTTGCGGTAACATCAAATCAAGGCCTGATGCAGAAAGTCAAAAGCCTTGCACCGGAGTGGAATGTATCAAGAATTGCCCAGATTGCAGGAATTTCTGCCCTTGAAGAGCATGATTATATTTTAAAATCCAGGAATCTAATCCGTGAGGAAAGGAATTATCTGACAAAAGAACTCAAAGCTTTGGGTTTCAAAGTTTATCCGAGCAACGCGAATTTCATTCTTTTTGAGGATGTCAGGGCGAATCAGACCGAAAACAACGAAGAACCACATCAAAACAATGACAGCATGTATGATTTTCTGAACAATTCACTCCTAAAACATGGAATTTTGCTCAGAAACTGCGGGAATTTCAATGGGCTGAACGAAAATTTCTGGAGAACAGCCGTCCGAACGCACGAAGAAAACGAAAAACTGATTGAGACTTTAAAATTGCTTCACAGCCCGGAGTTCCTGACATGAACATCTTAATCTCAGGCGGTTGCAAAAACGGAAAATCATCTTACGCACAGAATCTCGCTATAAAACTTGCAGAAAAAACTCCTGAAATTCCAGAAAACAAAGTTGCGAATCCGCCATCCCTAATTTATTTTGCGACAATGATTCCGCATGACAGCGAGGATGATGAGAGAATCCAAAAACACCGAGAGGATCGCAAAAATCTCGGATTCAGCACGGTTGAATGTGGGAAAAACATATCTGAGGCCGCAAAAAAACTGGAGCCGGGCAGTGTCGTTCTTTTTGACAGCTTGACCGCCCTTGTCGCAAACGAAATGTTTGACGGGAGGACAGATTTTGATTCTCTTGAAACCGAAGAGGAGACAATCCTGCAAAAATTACAGGACGAACTCAAAATCCTTATGGCACAAGTTTCATCAGTAATCTTCGTGACTGATACAATCTTCAATGACGGAAAAATTTACGACAAAACGACGGAATTATACAGAAAAATTCTTGCAAAAACCGAGCAATTCGTCGCAAAAAACTGCGACAGGGTGGTAGAAATGACAAGCAAATTGAAAATCGAAAGTGGAAATAGGGCAGAAAATACAGGGAATATAAACAGCACAAATGAGCCGTCCAATTCTCATCTTATAATCGGGGGAGCTTATCAGGGAAAAACGACCTGGGCCAAGTCAACATTTATGCTTTGTGAAAACGATGTTTTTGTCTGTAGCACGGATTTTCCGCCGGATTTTTCAAAAAAATGTATCACCCATTACGAAAATTATATCGGTTACTGCCTCAAGAACGGACTTTCACCAAAAACTGACTTTTCAGCCGGAACAAAAGACAACGGAACAAAAATAATCATTTGCGATGATATTTTCTGCGGGGTCGTTCCTATTGATGCTTTCCAGCGGAAGCTGCGGGAAGAAACAGGCCTGGCACTTCAAAAAATCGCAAGGAAGTCCAGCGTTATGCGCATTTTCTGCGGCATTCCACAGCGGATCAAATAAGGCTAGGGGGAAGAAAAAATCCTGAAGAAGCAGGAAATTTTATATATTCCGGTCGACAGAATACACATTATAAAAAGCAATATAAGTTCTTTCTTGAGTGAAGATGCCTGACCTTTAGCCTAAAAAAATCATCCCAGGACATCTCCCATGCGGGTAAACGCACTCAGACTTTTTACTTTTTCTTCTTCTCGGCTTTTCGCTCCATGAGATTGTCGCGCTGCTCAATAAGCTGTTTATTAATCAATGCGATTCTCTCATAAAGCTCGAAATATGAGATTGCGTTGTCCCTTGCTGAATTCATGTTTTTTTTCGGGCGCAAAATCTTTTCTTTGAAGCGGGCGTTGATTGCAATCATCTCAGAATGTTTTTCCATCGCTTCAAGAGAAGCCTGATATGCGGCGTTTATCTCGCTCGTCCAGCCGGTGATGTCCGGTTTTGCAAGAGTTTTGATTTTGTGAATCGTAACAATTTCCCATATTTTCTTTCCGAAGTATTCTTCCAGAGCGTTTCGGAAAGGTCTGTCTTTCTGGAACAGAAGTTTTGCAGTTACTTTCGTTCCGTCAGTCTCATCAATGTTAAAGTCACACAAAGAGTCTTCTTCGAGGAACGGCTTAGCAAGCTGCGAAGCAAAAAAGCCCTTCACTTCTTCTTGGCTGCACTTGAAAGTGTATCCATAGACATTTCCCCACAAGCCTGTGCTCAGCGACTCCCGGCGACGCTGGTTCGTAACCGGGAAAATATATGCCTTTTTTATCTGAATAGACTTTGGAAGATGACGGTTCAAGGCTTCGATAAAATCTTTTTCACTCGTATTTTCGTAAAGAACAGTTGAAGCAATCTCTGCATCAGATGAAATTCCAAGAGACAATGTTGAAGCAAATTCAAGACGAGGAAGCGGGTTAAAGCCCGTAGTATAAATCACAGGAAGGTTGCATTTTATGAACGCCCGGTTGAAAAATTCAATCTGAGAGAGATGCGAGATGTATTCGCCGCCGTTTTTCTTGGTAAATTCAAAAATAACACGGTACATAACAGGAATATTCCATTCAGGGTAGACAGAATTATTAACAGCCCGTTCACTTTTTTGTACATCTTGAGGTTTATTATCAATATTTACGCAAGTTTTATTGTTGCATACGCCACATCGGTGGTCGCAGTTTGGAGAGCATTTTGGAGTCAAAACTTCCTGCTCGTGTTTATCCCATTCCTTTTTGTAAAAATTCTTTGCAACTCCGAGCGAAACTGAATCCCACGGAAGAGCCTCTTCCTTGCTGCGCTCACGGAGTATCGATTCTTTTACATCATAATCCGCTTCGTCAAAGGCTGATTCCCAATGCTTTAGGTTTTCTTTCAGATGATTTTCCCATGCGTCAAGCCGTGCGCCCTTCTTATACGCCGAAAGAATAACCTTCCCTGCCCGTTTGTCTCCGCGCGAAAGAAGTCCTTCAAGGTAACTTGTATTAATATCGTGAGTTCCGACATGGAATTTTCCACGAGGAAGATGCTCTCGGATATATGAAAGTTTTCGGTCACTTTCTTCTGGGGAAATCTGCCTTACCCACTGATAGGCCGTGTGAGGCTTAGGGATAAAAGTTCCGACGTTGACATTGCACTGAATTCGAGTCTTATTCTGCAAATCAATCAAGAAATCAACGATAGCTTTTTCTTCGGTAAGTTCCTCAGTCTCAGGGAAAGGAAGCCCGACCATAAAATAGAATTTTGCCTTGTTCCAGCCGCGTTTTTTAGCATCAAGAATGACATCTACAAGGTGCTGGGCGTAAACTTCCTTATTAAGACGAAGCTGCCAGGCTTCTTCCGGGGTCTCTACCGCAAAAGTAAGGCCTGATTTTCGAACTTCCGATAGTTTTTCAAGCAAAGGAAGGGAAAAACTATTTACTTTTAATGAAGGAAGCTGGAACGAAACATTCTGGCTCTTGTATTTTGCATTCAAATCATCAAGAAGGTTCTCAATGTCAGGATAATCCGCGCTTGAAAGCGATGTGAGGGATATTTCACGGTAGCCCGCAACATTCACGAGCTTGTCCACATCGTCAAAAATGAGCTGCTTTTCCTTGGCCCGCTGCGGCCTATAATAAACTCCGGCATGGCAGAAGCGGCATCCGTTCGGACAACCGCGCATAATCTCAACCACGCCATGATCCTGGACAGGCTTAACATTGGGAAGCGGCATGAATGACTCTACTGAAGGAACTTTTCCAAAATCAGCCCAGACAGCCCGGCGTGCGATGCTGTGGCCGCAAGTCTCTTCGCTCATGTTCTCTGTCCACACGCTTGGATGCTGAGCAAAATGTGCCAGAATCTCGCTTCGGCTTGCACCATTCTTTTTAAGTTCTGCACATTCTTCGATAAGGTCAAACATTCCGCCCTCGGCCTCACCGATGAAAACAGCGTCAAAAAAGTCTGCGAAAGGAGCAGGATTTGTTGAGCCACAACCTCCAGCAATTACAATCGGGTCGTTCTCTCCCCTGTCCTTCTTTAAAAGCGGAACTCGCCCCAAATCAAGGATTGAAAGCGCGCCTGTGATTCCAAGCTCATAACCGATTGAAAAACCAATCATGTCAAGCTCATTCAACGGCATTCCGGTTTCAAGCGTGTACAAAGGAGCGTCAAATTTTTTGAGCAGGTCCTCAAAATCAGTCTCGACTGCAAAAACCCGCTCACATCGTACATCTTTTTTTTGATTGAGTCCGTTATAAATGATTTTGATTGCCTGATTTGCCATGCCGATTGTGTAAACATCAGGAAAAGCCACACAAAAATTAAAAAGACCGTCATTTTCAGCATGATTCTTAACAATCTGCCCGAATTCACCGCCAATATAGCTTGACGGATTCTGAACAGAGCAAAGAGAATTTCCAAAAAGTTCAATGGGATTAATAAGTTTCATAATATTCCTAAAATTTTGACGCAAATAACGCAGATTTATTTATCCGCGTTTATCTGTGTTCATCTGCGTCTAATAATTAAAATCCGAATTTTCTTGATGATACGCTCATCAGAAGACCAACGCAAATCATCGCCGTCCATAATGAAGAGCCGCCGTAGCTTAAGAACAAGAGCGGGATTCCCGTAATAGGCATGATTCCCATTACCATTCCGACATTAACAAGGAAATGGAATACAAACATTCCCAAAACACCAGAAGCAATCATGAGCCCGAATGTGTTGGAAGCGTTCTTGATAATGAAAATTGTACGCATAAAAATCAAAAAGTAAAGCGCAAAAACCGCCATGCAGCCCACAAAACCAAGTTCCTCAGACAAGATGCTGAAGATAAAGTCCGTACTCTGCTCAGGCAAAAAGCGGTAATGACTCTGAGTTCCCTGCAAATAACCTCGGCCGAACAAGTTGCCGGAGCCGATAGCAGTCTTTGACTGAATGATATTCCACCCTGCTCCACGAGGATCAGCATAAGGGTCAATAAATACGATAAGTCGCATAACCTGATATTCTTTGAGAACCTTGCCCGCAAAATACGAGAAAATCAAAGCCCCACAGAAAATAGCCGCGAAATACGAAATCCAGTAAAAATATTTGTTGTGGCGATAGAAGAACATTCCGAGAAGAGAAAGAACGCCGATTGAACCTGTCGCAAAAATAAGGATTAGCCTCAATGTTGTATTTGTAAGGATGCGGATAAAAATTACGGAATGATGCGCAATCTGGCTTTCCCAAATTGGCAGAACAGTAAAAATAATAGTCATCATACCGCCGAGGAAGATAAGCAGAATGTATCGGACAGGAATCCCGGCGATAAAAGTCATCGCAAGGAAAATCGGGAAATAAACAAGAGATGTTCCCAAGTCCGGCTGAGCGAGAATAAGTCCCATCGGAATGAACATGATTCCCAGGGAAATAATAAAACGCTTCCGTTGGTCCTGGGTCTTCTTTGTTTTATCCAGATACCATGCAAGGAAAAGAATGAATACGACTTTAGTGAATTCCGACGGCTGAATACCAAAAGGACCGATACCAAGCCAGCTTCTCGCACCGTTTACATAACGGCCGAAAAATTTTGTAAAAATAAGGACACCGCACGCCGCAACAAAAATCTGAGGAACATAGCGGCTGATTTTTCTGTAATCAAAGAGAGACAAGGCAAGCATAAGAAGAATGCCGGTGCTTCCCCAAATAATCTGCTTTACATATTCAGAAGAAACATTCATTCCTTCCGAGTTAATTCCAGAAGAATATATAAAAAGCACGCCGAAAGTAACAAGCGCGACAACGCAGAAAAATAGAATGAAATCAAAAAATTGCAGGAATTTTAAATTCAGTTTCATAGTATTCTCCCTATTCCTGTCTTGCGCCCACATGCTTGCGGGATGTTATAACTTCACGGACATTTGCAGGAAGCGAATTAACAGCCTCCTCATAGCTTTGGTTCGCAAAGATTCCTTGAAAAATGATGTTCGTTGCATAAGGCGCCCACCATTCCCAATCATTCGTAGCCTCGACTAGAACAACGACAACGACCTGCTCCTCGACCGGCGCATTGAATGGCGCGTAACATGCCATCCATGAATGCCAATGGTCAAGGGAACCAACCTCAGCAGTACCAGTTTTTCCGGCAATCTGGACGACCTTGTTGTTGAGCGGGAAAGCAGGAGTTCCGTCGGTGATTGTGTAACGCATTGCGTTCTGCACTTCACGCCAGACAGAATCATCGATATTTGACTCATGGAGAACCTCTGGCTTAACCTGCTCAATCACCTCATTAGTAGCCGGATCCCGAACTTCCTTTAGAAGATGAGGGCGATAGATTTTACCAGAATTTGCGACCATTGCGACCATATTGGCAATATGAAGCGGAGTCACGAGAGTGTATCCCTGACCAATCGACATGTTCATAGTGTCACCGCCAAGCCATTTCTGATGATATTTTCGCTCCTTCCACGGTGCTGTCGGAACAAAGCCAGCCTGCTGAGCCGGCAAGTCAATATCAAGGCTCTCACCGAAACCAAATTCCTTAGCATAAGAAGAAATCTTATCAACACCTAGGAAATCACGGCCAACTACCCAATAATAAACATCACATGACTGCGCAAGGGCTTCTTTCATATTGAGATAACCATGACCCCACTTCTGATGACAGTGGAAAATTCGGTTACCATAATCAACCCGGCCCGTACATTCAACATCCTTTGAGGAAGGAAAAGCCTTTTCCGCAAGCATAGCCGTTGACATAATGATTTTAAATGTCGAGGCAGGAGGATATGCTGCATTCACGGCACGGTTCAGAAGAGGCCTGTTCGGGTCATTCGCAAGCCTTGTATACTGGGCAGCAGCATTATCATCGTTAAAAAGATTCTGGTCATAAAAAGGATATGAGACAAGGGCAAGAACCTCACCGTCACTCGGACGAATTACAACAGCAGCCCCTACCCGTTCACCAAGAGCTTTTTCGGCAAGTTCCTGAATCCGCATGTCTATGGTAAGGACAAGATTTTTTCCCATTTGCGGAGGCTCAACAATCGGCGCATCCGAAAGGACATGACCGCGTACATCGACAGTACGGCTTTCCCGCCCCTGAATTCCCTGCAGGCGAAGGTCGTACTGCTTTTCAATGCCAGTTTTTCCGACTACTGATTTGTTTGAATAAACCCTGCGGCCATCCTTGTCAGTGACATTGTACATTACCTTAACTTCTTCGTTCGTAATATCACCGACATAACCTACGACATGAGAAATTGAGCCTGTCTCGACATAGTTACGGACAGGCTTGCTCCTCCATGACACGCCTGGCAAATCTGTGACATTCTCAGCGATGTTTGAGATTACTGAAAAAGGGACATTTGAGCGAACTTCAACCGCAGTATAAGAACGGCGCAAACCGGCCGGAACCTTGCGGTCAATCTCCTGTTTTGAGATTCCAAGATAAGAAGCAAGCCTTGAAGCCACGGAATCATAATGTCCGTTAGGGATTTCAGCAGGAATCAAATCGATAGCGAAAGAATCTGTATTGATGACCATTGGCATTGAGGCATTTCTGTCAAAAATCTCGCCACGCTGGGCATCTATGGTCTTTACCTGGCTGGAGATTGTCTGAGACTGTTTTCGATACTGGGCACCTTCAATAACCTGAAGCGAAAAGAGCTTAAGCACATAAACGACAAAAATAAGGGAAATTAAAAAGCCGAGAATAACAACCTTTGCGTTCTGCTCAACCGAACCGTTTTCGGACTCAAAAAACTTCGTCATTTACGAGACTTGCTCCGGATCAAGAAGAATTACATTACTGAAAATGCCAAGGAATTTAAATACAAGCGGAGTCAGGATAGAATTTGCGGCAAGTTCGAATAAAAATGACTTTGACAAAAGCGAATAAGGCACGACAGAATCCGGGAAAAACACCGAAATCACGAAAATCATGAAGACCTTCATCAAAGTTGCGACAAAACCAATCAGAATAGGAAGAAAAACTCCGTCCATATTGAGGGTTTTGTTGAAAACTCCGGAAATATAACCGATTATCGTCCTGAAAAGGCTGTGAAGTCCAAACGGAGATGCGCTCAAAAAATCAAGGAAAAGTCCTGACACGAAGCCTGATGAAACTCCGAAAAGCCTTCCGTTATGTACGGAAACATAAAGAGTTACAATAAGAAGGAAATCAGGAACAGCCGGAAGAAAAAGCATGTTCGAAAGGATTGCAGTCTCAAAAACAACGAAACAGAGAAGAATCAATGCCGAAACAGAAAAAGACTTTATCACACCCCGCCCCCTACTTAGCAGTCGCAGGCTGAGAAGAAATGCCTGTACCTAGTTTTTCCAAATCAGAGACAATCACCATTTCAATCCGTGAAAAATCAATGACGGGAGCAACTTTTATGTTTAACGAAGAATCATAATCAAGAACCTTAATTTCGGAAATCGAGCCGATTGGAATATCGCTGATGTAATTGCCGCCCTCACCGCTGGTAACGATCAAATCACCAACCTGAAGCTCATTCAATACCCTCTTCTTGATATAAGTCATAACCAACGGAGAATCCGAAGAGCCGTCGCCAGTAACGATACCGATATCACGAGTATTCTGGATTCGAGCCGAAACCGAACATTTTGTATCATAGATTGGCATTACAAGGCTCGTTCCGACACCGACAGTGACAACCTTGCCGACAAGACCAAGGATTCCCCCCTGAACGGCAAGAACCGGCATATTTTTGCGGATTCCGTGACGGCTTCCTTTGTTGATTGTGAAAGCTGAGTACAAGCTGTCAGGGTTTCTTCCGATAATCTGAGCCGGATAATTGCGCTCCGTAAAGCTCTGAGAAAAATCAAGCTGTTCCTTGAGCCTTTCATTTTCTTTTATATGTCAGTGTTCGCGCGCTGTAGAATCTCATAATTTTTAAGCCGCTCAGTAAGCTCACGGTTTTCCTCGCGGAGCCGAGCAAGCTCATGAACTGCATTGAATGTATCACCGACTCCGTTAGCAACCGCACTAACTCCTTTCTGAACGGAAGACAAAACGGTAAATCCGAGGCTCTGGAAGTTAATCACAAAGCCACCGGAATGGAACGCAAGCATTACGCCAGAAAAGACAACGAAAACAATGAGAAGAAGTTCAGATAAACCGAATCGAAATGAATGTCTAGAAGAAGCCATGCAGAGCAACCCGTCAAGAATTAGTCGTTGAGATTGTCGTAAATAGCCCTGTCAGAAGACATATTCTTGAACAAATCGAATGCCATGCCAGCACCGAGAGCTACACATTCAAGAGGCTTCTCTACCGGGAATACAGGAACACCAGTTTCTTTTGAAATAAGTTTTGGCAATCCCTTGAGCATACTTCCGCCACCACTCATAACGATACCGCGCTCAACGATATCAGCGGCAAGCTCAGAAGGAGTTTCACCCAAAGTGACTTTTATAAGCTCGACGATTTCGTTTACTGTTGATTTAAGAGCCTCACGAACCTCTACGCTGTCGATTTCAAGGCGGCGTGGAAGACCTGTAATCGCATCATTACCACGAACTTCCATCTTTTCGATGGCTTTGTCTTTGTCAGAAAGGGCATTTCCAATCTGAATCTTGAGCCGTTCTGCTGTCTGCTGACCAATGCGAAGGTTGTGAACATTGAGGACATATTTCATGATGGCTTCATCAAATTTATCACCACCAACACGGATTGCCTTTGTGACGACCATGCCGCCCAAAGAAATAACAGAAACCTCTGTTGTACCACCACCAATATCACAAATCATGTGACCAGCAGGCTCGTTGATTGGAATCTGAGCACCGATTGCGGCAGCCAAAGACTCTTCGATTACATCTACCTCTTTTGCTCCGGCTTTGAGGGCTGTCTCAATTACAGCTCGTCTCTCAACCTGAGTAATGCAAGAAGGAATACCGATTTTCATTCTGGTAGATTTAAAGAGCTGGTGACGCGAGATAACCTTTGAGATGAAATATTTAATCATCTTCTCACAGCTGTCAATGTCTGCGATAACACCGTCTGCAAGCGGACGGATAGCCTCGATGTTGCCAGGAGTTTTCCAAAGCATTCGTTTAGCCTCGGCACCTACAGCCCAGACATGCTTTGTTCCCTTTTCAACGGCGACTACCGAAGGCTCATCAACAACGATGCCCTTTCCGCGCACATAAATCAATGTATTACATGTACCTAAATCAATACCAATATCAGTTGAGAATCGGTCCAAAAAACCCATAAAAAAAGTCCTCCCAAAACTTTTTATTTATAATCAGCCATTTTTTTCAATGCGAGAGGATGATTATTTTGAATTCGCAAAGCCTTTCTCCATTCAGAACGGGCTTTTATGACATCACCCCTACTCTCATATATTACACCTAATCCGTACAAAGAGTCAGCAGAATTTTCATTTTTTTCCAAAATAAAATTAAATTCTTTTTCGGCTTCATCGAATTGGTCTCTTTCAAGATAAATATTTCCCATCAAAAGATGGCTTTTAAGTATAATCTGCTCGTCCTTGCAGTTCTGTGAAATTCTGAACAGATACTGCTCGGCGGCATTATCCTGCCCGACATTATGATACTGCTCGGCAATTGAAAGAAGAAGCATATCATCATCGCTGACAAGCAGGGCTTCGGTAAAAGCGGAGATGCTTTCCATTGTCATTCCAAGAGAAGCATAGCTAAGCCCAAGCAATTCCGGTATGTCATCAGCCTTATAACCGTCCTTTTTGGACTTAAGAAGGTAATGAACCGCTAAATCCGCATAATAATAGTAAGAAGATTGAAGATTCTTGTAAAAATAAGCCTTTCCAAGCATGTATTCAATCTGAGAGACTGAACCGAATTTTGCTCCCTGCAACGCTATTCGAAGAGAATTGATTGACTCATCGATAAAGGCAAGAGACTGAACCACATCACTGTTAGAAACTGCAAGAAAAAATGCCGCATATCCGTTATAGGTTCTGGCAGTGATATTGAAAGGTGATTTATACAGGATTGCCGAGCTTATATCGTAAACCTGCTGGTAATCATATTTCTTCCATTTAGACTTTAAATTGATTATTGAATTTCCGTTGTTCAGATTTGAATCGATGGCGCGCCATGCAAAAAATGCGCCTGACGACACTGCAATCAAAATAAAGGTGGAAACGACAAGTTTCTTAAAAAAATGATTTTTTTTCTTAAAGATTTCCCTTGATTGCAGAGCCTTTAATTTCATCATCCCCGTTCCACCAATAAAAAAAACAGAAAAGAAAATAAGCCGGGTTCTGTCCTGTACATTCCATAATGAAATGAACGCATAACCATCTATCCGAAACTTCTGTCGCCAGAAGCCTTTAGCAGCCTACCCGTAGCCTTAGCCCGGAAAAGCATGGCTACTGCTTGGCCTTGCTCCAAACGAGGTTTACCCTGCCGGTCCTGTTACCAGAACCGCGGTGAGCTTTTACCTCACCTTTTCACCCTTACCCGAAGGCGGTTTGTTTTCTGTGGCACTATCTGTCAAGGAAAAGGCTTATGCCCACACAATGAACAAGTTCCTTTCCCTGCCCGGTTATTACCCGGCGTTTCTTCCGGTGGAGCCCGGACTTTCCTCACCCGAACCTGCTGTCATGAGCAGGTCAGGCACGGTTATATCTTTTCTGCAATTATACTTTTATAAAAGACGATTTAGTCGTCATAAGCCATTGATTTCTCGTCATCGAGATTGTTCTCGTTGTCGCCGTCCTCAATGTCCTCATCCTCACGATCTTCAGCAAAATCATCATCAAAATCAGCGAGGCTACCAGTTTCCTCAAGAGTTGAGTAATCCTCAGCCTCATCCTGAGAAACTTCCTGATAGAACAAGATTCGAGAGCAGTACGGACAGAAAAGAATCTTCTCGCCTGCACGAACTTCATTCGCGAACTGAGCCGGAAGAATCATCTGGCAGCCCATGCAGACACCGTTACGAACAGCAACGATACCCTGAGCATTGCGCTGAATGATACGCTGGAATTTATATACGATTTCCTGATCAAGGCCAGGAATAATCTCATCTTCTGCTTTCTTGAGGTTCTCAAGCTGGTTTTTATATCCCTGAATCTGATTCTCAAGCTCAGCCTTACTGTTATTCAAGTCACTTTCCTGAGAAGCAATCATAGCCTCATCAGCTTTTAAAGAGCCGTCGAGCTCAGCAAGTTTTTTCTCTTCACGAACCAAATCCTTTCGGATAGCTGCTTCTTTTTCAGTAGCTTCGGAAATCTGCTTATCAAGAGCCTCGTATTCACGGTGAGAAGTAATGTTGTCCATGTTCTTCTCGCCTGACTCGCGTGAAGCCTCTGCTGCAGAAAGCTCAGCCTTAAGTCTGTCAACCTCAGTCTTAAGCTCCTCATAGCTCTTGTTTTTTTCGATATATTCTTTTTTAAGACGGGCCAAAAGCTCATCCTGAGAGTCAAGCTGCTTTGGAGATGTGGCAATCTGCTTCTCCAAGTCGTACTTCTCGACCAAAACATCCTGAAGGGATTTAAGTTTGTCAAAAACTTCTGTCATTTCCATATATAAAAGACCTCAAAACTCGGAAATCTAAATAAATTAGAAATTCCAATTAATGTACCGAAAGATTATATAAAAAATAGCCGTTCGTGTCTATCACAGACGGCTATTTTTTGTTTTTAATTCAATTTACATCTCGATGTAATCACGAAGGTTGCTTGCCCGCCGCGGATGTCGGAGCCGGCGCAATGCCTTTGCCTCAATCTGACGGATTCGTTCCCTCGTAACATTGAAATAAAGGCCGACTTCCTCAAGGGTGAGGCTGTAACCGTCCTCAAGGCCGAAACGCATCTTAAGGACTTCCTGCTCACGGTTCGGCAGCGTATTAAGCACGGTCCTGAGCTGCTCCTGCAGGAGGGTATAAGCCGTCTGGTTTGCAGGATTCTCAACATCCTTATCCTCGATGAAATCTCCGAGCTGAGAATCTTCCTCTTCACCAATCGGAGTTTCCAAAGAAATCGGCTCGCGCGCAACATTCTTAACCTGCTTTACTCGAGAAACAGGCCAGCCAAGCTGCTGTGCGATCTCCTCATCGGTAGGCTCACGGCCAAGCTTCTGCATGAGCTGACGGCCTTCACGGACAACTTTGTTAATCTGCTCAATCATATGGACAGGAACACGGATTGTTCGTGCCTGGTCAGAAATTGAGCGGGTGATTGCCTGACGGATCCACCATGTTGCGTATGTAGAAAATTTATATCCCTTGCGGTATTCGAATTTTTCGACAGCCTTGATAAGACCGATGTTTCCTTCCTGAACAAGATCGAAGAACTGAAGGCCGCGGTTTGTGTATTTCTTCGCAATCGAAACTACAAGACGAAGGTTTGCGTTGATAAGCTTGTTCTTCGCCTTCTCAAGCATTTTTCGTCCGCGCTCGATTTCATCCGCCATAGTGAGGATTTCCTCGACATTGTTTTCGAAATCGTACTCCATGCGGCGGAGCTTGCGGTCAATCTTCTGAATCTGCGTGTAAATGTCACGGATTTCATCACTTTTAAGGCCAAGCTCATTCTCAAGCTTTATGGCCTCAGAGTGAATTGCGAGACGACGGCCAAGGCTTCGAAGCTCAGCAGGGTTAGAAATGCGAAGCTCACGCATCTTATGTTCCTGCTTATGGCGGTACTCGCCGATTTTCTGAGTAGCCTCAACGAATTTCGCGCTGAATTTATCGATTTCCTCGGACTGAATATCAATCTTCTGAAGCTCAGGAATAATCTTTGCACGAAGCTCGATAATCTGCTCATTCTCAAATATTTCGCGTGACTGGTTCGCCTCAAAGAGCTGTTTCTTGAGGTTCATGTAAACCTTCATGCTTTCCTTGCATGCCTTGAGGTTTTCGCCGTAATAGCTCTTGAGACGGCGTTTTTCGGCCTGAGCCTCATTGATTTCCTTTCGTGCCTTGCCAGGTTCATGCGGGTCAATCTTGGCGAACGCCTTCTGACAGATTGCGAAGAATTCTGGAATCATCATTCCGGACTTTTTGATTACATCTTTAATGATGTTCTCACCGTCTTCCATCTGTTTTGAGTATGTGACTTCCTGCTCGGCAGTAAGAAGCTTTTCCTTACCGATTTCACGCAGGTAAAGACGAATCGGATCATCGATATTGCTGTCTTTATCTCCGTTTACAAGCCTTGTCGCGGCAAGCTCGTCATCACCCTCGCCGACACCTTCCGAATCCTCATCATCGAGCAAATCCTCGTCATCCGCATCGGTGTCATCGTCAAGGTCGGAGTCTTCTTCCATCACCTGAATATTATTCTGGGTTAAAAGCTGAAGCACATCTTCCATTTTTGGAGAATTAACGAAATCCTGACCAAGAATTTCATTGATTTCATCCCAGGAAACAATCTGCTTGTCCTTGGCATACTCTAAAAGTTTCGCAACTTTAGGATCCATTTCCTGATCCATATTCCAATCCTTTTTTATTAATTTTTTCGTCAATAAGCTTCTTCTGCTCAAACAGGCTCGTCATCAGCTCCTGATTCGCGGGAATGCTGAGCTGCCCCTGCAAGGAATTCATTTGTCGAAGGATTGATTTTCGCTTTCGTTTGAGGCTGTTGATTTCCAGCCGCTCTATGCTGTCCGCAACCGATTGTGCCGTACACTGAGAGAATTCCCCTCGGGAAACCGACTCAGTGATTTTCTGTTTTATGCCGGCATGCCTGCAATGGTCAAGCACTGAAACAAACGATAAATCCCCCGACTCGTAGCACTCCTTAAGAACAGAAAACAATGTTCTGGCAAACGGATTCTCAAAATCGTCTTCCGTCAAACGACTCTTCATCAGCTCAAACTGATTTGTGTCAGACAAAACTGCCAGCACAGCCCTGAATTCGGAATTCACAATGACATCTTCCTGCACAGGCTGCTGACTGTCCGCATGAATATTTAGAGTTCGTTTTTTTACATCTTCACGATTATTGAAATCCTTTCTTACCGCCTCAAGGGAGATATTTAAAGTCCGCCCCAAGAGCTCCAGACTCGATTCTTTCTGTATGTCGGTCTGTAACGCATCAATGTAAGGAAAAAACTCAAGCGCGAACTTGGCTTTCCCCTCCGGAGTATCCTTCTGGTACTTTTGCGACAGAAAACTCAACAGATAATCACTATCTAATATAGCGGAATTAACTTCATTCGTCAAGGTATCTGCGCCGAAATTCACCATAATTTCCGCAGGATCCTTCGCATTATGAAGCCGGATAATCTTGACCGTAAGCCCCTGCCGCCTGCACATCATGATTGCCCGCCAGGTCGCCTTTTGCCCCGCCCCGTCCGAGTCAAAGGAAAGCAAAATCGTATCGGCAAAACCCCGCACGATTTTTATCTGCTCATCAGTGAGTGCCGTTCCAAGAGGCGCGACCGCGTAAGTGATTCCGCACTGATGATAGGCAATGCAGTCCATGTACCCCTCGCAGAAAATCACTTTCTTGTTCTCGCGGATTGAATTCTTCGCGAAGTTGAAGGCATAAAGCGTCTCGCCCTTCTGATACTGAATCAAGTCGCCAGAATTGAGATATTTCGGGGATTTTTCAGGATCTCCTCGCAAAAAACGGCCGCCAAAAGCTACGGCCTGCCCGCGCCTGTCAAAAATCGGGAACATGAGGCGGTCGGAGAAAAAAGCTATATCGGGATATTTTTTGCTGAAAAGCCCCGATTTCGCAAGGAATTCGTCGCTGAAGTTCTTGGACTTAAGGAACCGTTTGAGCCAGCCCCTGTCCGCCGGAGAATAGCCGAGCTTGAATTTTTCGATTGTTTCCATTGAGATTCCGCGTTTCGTGATGTATTCAAGAGCGAATTTTCCCGCATCAGTCTTCAAAAGGCCGTAATGGAACATGTCAGCCACACGGTTATACAAATCTATGTAAAGTTCTTTCGTATTGTCAGGCTTATCGGCCTTCGGAACAAAATTATTCGAATATTTGATTTCAACGCCAAATTTTCTGGCGAGGATCTTAACGGCTTCCGGGAAACGGACCTTCTCCATCTCCATGACGAAATTTATTGCCCCGCCGCCAGCATGACATCCGAAGCAGTAATACATCCGCTTTTCAGGGGTCACGCAAAATGACGGAGTTTTCTCATGATGAAACGGACAGCAGCCCCACCACTGATTTCCGCGATTTTCGAGCTGGACATAATCGCTCACGACGGAAACAATGTCCGCCTGAGAATTAATCGTTTCTATTGTTTCCTGAGAAATAATTCCTTCCATCAGCTAATTGCTTCCAGATTTTTTAGTTTTGAACTGAGTACCCGCCTTGACATGCGCATTGAAAGACTTGGAGAAAGTATGTTTTCCAGCAGAAGAGTCAGTCAAGGTAAAATAGAAATAGTCGGTTTTCGCAGGTTCGGCAGCAGCCCGTAGAGCCACAATGCCCGGATTTGAGATCGGGGTTGGCGGAAGTGCCGCCCACTTGTATGTGTTGTACGGGCTGTCAATCTTGAGGTCATCGTAAGTGATTACATCAGGATGAGGCCGTCCCTGAATTTCCGTGATTATATACTCAATCGTGGCGCATGAATAAAGACCGACACCGGCATCAATGCGATTCTTAAAGACGCTCGCGATAAGCGGAGCCTCATCAGCAACACGGTACTCCCGCTCAACAATCGACGCGAGAACAAGGGTTTCATAAAAATTCGAAGGATATTTTCCCTTGAAATACGGGATTTCCGAAACCTTTTCATAAAAAGACTCCACCATCATGGCAATCACGGAGTCCGCGCTCATTCCTGGCGCAAAAAAATATGTATCCGGGAACAAAAATCCTTCGAATGTCTCTGCGGGAATCGAATATTTTTCAAGAAGAGCGGGATTATGAGCCGCCTCTAGGAAATCCTCTGCAGAACAAATTTCATTTTTCTCAAGGATTGCGGCAATTTTTCTTAGAGAGAACCCCTCAGGAACCGAAACCTTGATACAATCCTGCTTGCCCGACTCAAGGATATCCATAATCTGAACCGCGGACATGGATGAATCAAGGCTGTAATACCCGGACTGAAGGACAGGAACAGTATTCCTCATCGAAAGGAACGGAAAACGAGCGGCAATATAGAATGCCCGGTCAGAGCGGATAAGCCCCTTATCGACAAGAATCTCACCGATTTTTGACACGCTCGCACCGGAAGGAATTTCCACGCGAACCTGCTTGGCCGCGGATTTCTGATCAGGCGCGGAAAGTGAAAGTCTGAAAGCGAGGAAACATGCGAGAACGGCGAGCACAACGCACGCCACAAAAGAGAAAACGAAAGAAAGAAAAGGATTTTTTTTATGCTTGTTTTTTTTCATGAATAAAAAGACTCGGCCTCATCAATGGACATAGAGTTATAGATTTCACGCTCAATTTTTGATGCAAAAACAAAAAGCGCGTCTGGAAGAGCATCCTGATTTTTTCGGAAAAGTCTGGCCAGAGCACGAACCTCCTCCGCATTGAAACTGTAATCCAACGAGAAGCAGGGATTCTCAGAAACACAAGAACCTGTCATAGAACGAACTCATCTCCTTCCCTTGCGATATCAATATTCAGCGTGCTGCTGGAAACATAATTGGCATACCAGACAGCAGATTCAAGGATGGTGTTAAGCTTGCGGTCATCATAAGTAGGCTCATGATGGAACATGTACATTTTTTTAACCTTCCATGCGGCGGCGAAATCAATCGCATAGCAGAATGCAGAATGTCCCCAGTTGACTTTGCGCAGGGCTTCCTCAACGGTGTACTGCGAGTCAATAAGCATCACATCGGCCTCCTTAAAGATTTTCGACCGGCCTTCAGTATGAACAAAATCCTTTGAGCCAAGCTCTATGTCCGTGGCATAGACGAATTTATGTCCGTCCTCAACAACGGCATAACTGAAAGAATCTCCCGGATGAGACATCTTGACGCAGGAAACCTCGGCCCCTCCGATGCTCAGAACCTGCCCCGGCTCAATCTGATGAAAATTAAAATGTTTTTCAACAGCAGAAAAATCAACCGGATAATAAGGGGCAACCATCTGCTTTGCAAAAAATTCCTTCATGTTGGGGAACGGAGAATAGACTTCAAAGATTATGTTCGGATTGTACGCGCTGTCAAAAAACGGAAGCCCCTGAATATGGTCCCAGTGAAAATGCGACATAAAAAGATGATAATGTCTGTCGGAAGGAAGATCGGAAAGCTTACCCATCACGCGCATGCCAGAACCTGCATCAAAGACAAGCCGGGAACCGCTCTTAAGCGTTACCTCAACGCAAGGCGTATTTCCTCCGACAGTCTCAGAAATCCACCACGGCAAAGAGGAAACAAACTTTTCCTTAGCCGCATCGGACTCAATATCCTCTGTTTTTATGCGCCGTAACGCAGCGATAAGTTTTGCACGAACCTGCTGAGATGACAAAGGAGTCGGAATAGACCCTCTCACCCCCCAAAAATGTATATTCACCGATGTGACCCCATCTGCTCTTCCGAAAGCACACCCCAATAACAGGGCGAAAACTTTTTAAAGATAATATCTTCCTAATTATAATCAGATAACCGGGGTTTGTCAAAGATAAAGATTTTCAGACATAAAAAAAACGGCCTTGAACTTAATCAAGACCGTTTCGTGGGGAGTGAGGGACTCGGACCCCCGAACCCGAAAGGGAGCGGATTTACAGTCCGCCGCAATTGCCGCTATGCGAACTCCCCAAATAACCTTTTCGGTTAAAGCTGCTTGTAGGACTTGGACCCACGACCCCGAGATTACAAATCACGTGCTCTACCAACTGAGCTAAAGCAGCAGATTGTTTTGCAACAGTGCGTTGCGAACGAGTAGTATATTATACCAACCGCAAAAAAGTGTCAACAGGAAAAACTAAAAAATTTCAAAAATTTTTGTTTTTTTTATTTTTTCGCAAAATCAGGCCTGAGCTTCTCGCCGCCGTTGATATAAACCGGAACAGGCTTAGCATTCTCGTCCATATAGGCCGTAACGAGAAGGCGAATCATTTTTTCAGGAGAACCCAAAACCTTAGGTTCCTGAGAACAGAAAAGAGGAATCTCAGAAACATCAAATTGATCCTGACCTTTTCTCAAAGCCGCGGCAGGATTCATCGCATCCAAATCATCCGTAACCGTAAACTGAATCGAGACAAAATCCTTTTGAGCAAGACCGTTCTCAGCGAACAGCTTAAGGCACATCTCACAGACATTATTCCTGATTGACTCGGCAGTATTCTCAGCTCCTGTCGCACCACGAATCGCAAAGACCCTTTCCATATTTTCTCCTGATACCTTTTTTATGAATGTTTTTTTTGATATACTATAAGTCATTATAACTTTTTGGCGGGGTCGATTCAAGAAACATGAAAAAAACGGCACAAATAGAGGAATTAGAAGAACTAGAGTCTCTTTCCGAACCGGAGCCACAAAAACTCCCCAACCAAAAATCACGCCGACTACCACCACTTCTCCGGCTCACGCGAAGGACAAACGTATTTCTTTTACTCACGCTGATTGCCACGGGAATCTTCTTCATCACTGGGAACAGGCAGATTTTCCTCGACTCGAACCTCACGCTGATTCTCAAGATAATCACCTGCAACGCAATTGCCCTCTCGTTCTTCTCGGCGATAGCCACGGCAGAATGTATTTTCTACCTGATAAAAATCAAGAAGCTCAAGCTGATAATCCACCTCATCTGCTACATAATCATTTTTGCAGCAAGCACAGCCCTCTCCATTCTCTCGCTCACGATAAATTTACTTTCAGAAGGCATTTCTTTCTGATATAATTTTCTCATGAAATCCATACAGATTCCCGAAACACTCAAAAAACTCAACGAAATTTTCATGCAGAACGGATTTGAGGCTTATCTCGTCGGAGGAGCCGTCCGGGATGTCCTTTTAGGAAAAGAAGCGAGCGACTGGGATGTAACGACGAACGCAACCCCGGAGCAGATGATGAGAATATTCCACAGGGTAATCCCAACTGGAATCGCGCACGGAACCATCACGATTCACTTCATGGGGAGCGAAATCGAGGCGACAACTTTCAGAAGCGAGTCAGGCTACTCAGACGGAAGGCACCCGGATTCAGTAAGCTTCAACGCCACGCTGAACGATGACCTCTCGCGCCGGGACTTCACGATGAACGCAATCGCAGCTTCCCTCACCGACGGAAAAATAATCGACCCATTCGACGGCCAGAAAGATATAAAATCAAAAATAATACGAACGGTCGGTAACGCACGCGACAGGTTCCTGGAAGACGGACTAAGGCCAATCCGAGCAATCCGTTTTTCAAGCCAGCTCAATTTTGAAATCGAAAGCGAAACTTTCAGCGCAATCAAACTACCGGAAGTTCAGGAAAAGATAAAATCAATCTCAATGGAGCGGTTCCGCGATGAATTCGAAAAAATCCTGAAATCAGAAGAGCCTTCGCTGGCCCTTCACCGCATGGAAGACACAGGGATTTTAAAAGAATTCATTCCGGAGCTTGCGGAATGCAGAGGCTGCGAGCAGGCCGACATGCGCGGCTTCCACGAATTCGATGTTCTCGACCACAATCTCTACGCCTGCGACGGTGCGCCACGAGACAATGAAATCGTCCGCCTGGCAGCCCTTTTCCATGACATCGGCAAAAAAGAGGCGAAAAGAGTCGAACAGGTCGAATATCCCAAAGGCTCAGGTTCTTTTGTCGAGCAGATTCATTTTCACGGGCACGAGCATTATTCGGCAAAGGCGGCAAAAGAAATCCTCACAAGGCTCCGTTTCTCGAACAACACGATAGCACAGGTCTGCCATCTAATCGAGCAGCACATGTTCTTCTTTGAGGAGCACTGGAGCGCGGCCGCAGTCAGGAGATTTCTGGTGCGCGTGAAGCCTGAATGCGTCGAGGATTTGTTCTCTCTCAGAATCGCCGACATCTACGGAATGCACAGGCACAAGGTTGACCCGATGAATGACGGAGTGCAGAAGATTTTCATCCTCCGGGAGCGTATCAAGGAAGTCCAGTCCAAGGAAACAGCCCTCTCCCTCAAAGACCTCGCCGTGAACGGAAACGACCTGATTAAGGCCGGGATTCCAGCAGGCAAACAGCTCGGTTTCATTCTCAACGAACTTTTTCAGTGCGTTCTTGACGACCCGGAAATGAATGAAAGGGAGCAACTCCTTACGGTGGCAAGAAATATCGCAAATAAAAATGTCTGATAAAAAAAAATGAAAAAATTTTTAATTTTTTTGTTAAAGATGTTGACATTTTTTTTGCATAGGTATATATTTAACACCGTCACGAGACAACAAGCCGGTGTAGCTCAGTTGGTAGAGCAGCAGACTGAAAATCTGCCTGTCGTTGGTCCGATTCCAATCGCTGGCATTTCTTGCGGCAGTCATATAACGGCTCATTATCTCAGCCTTCCAAGCTGATGACGAGGGTTCGACTCCCTTCTGCCGCTGAAACTCCTAGCAAATGCTGGGAGTTTTTTTTATTTACAACTGGATTTTTTCGTTAATTTTTGCCCTTGTCTTTTCCCCGCTTCATGATATAATTCAGTTAAATAAAAATAGTTTTTCGTCTATGGAACTAACAGAATCAACAGAATCCGTCGAAAGCGACATCGAATTTGCAATGTACTCAGCCCTGGAAGCCACAATCAGCTCAAATGTTGATGCAGAAGTTGCGGCAAAAGGCGGGAACCTTCCTTTTCCAAAAGAAGTCCTCGTAAGCAAAATTATCCAGAAAAATATGGACCAGCTTGAAGAAGAGCTTTACATGACTTTAGGGCGCGACGGCAAAGTATACCTGGCAGGGTCGTGGCTCATGAGGCCGCTGCTGCATGAAGGCAAAATGATACCGACTATGGACTATCTCAAAAAAGTCGTTGACACCTCAAATGTCATTTTTATGCCAGGCAAAACCGGTGCCGACCTAAGAAAAGAAATCTGGTAAGACATTTTTTTCTGAAAAAAAAGAGCCGCCCTACAAAGGCAGCTCCAAGTTTCAAACTAAGATTTTTAGTTCTTTTCGATGAAATCACGTTTCTCAAGGTAATCAAGAATCATCTCGACAATCATCTCCGGCGTGCGAGTGGCCGTATCAATCTTGAGATCGGCGAATTCGTACTCGTTGTTGTCAATCTGATAGAGTTTCATGTAGCGCGCGCTGTCCTCACGGTCACGCATCGCTGTGAAGTCCTTAATCTGCTGCAAATCCCCGCCCTCACGGTTGAGGATTCGTTTTGCACGGGTGTCGTCGCTTGCGATGAGATAAACCTTCACATCAGCTTCTTTGAGCATCCAGATTGCAAGCCGGCTCCCTAGAACGCAAGGCTCGGCCTGAGCAAGGGCAACCTGATGTGTGTCAACGGCGACATCGTAGCTGTCATCATTCTTTGCGTTTTCAATTACCTGAGCAAGAGTAAGCCCTTTTTCTGCCGCAAGCTGGCGGAAAGTGTAATTTATGAGCTTGATTCCGAGCTTTTCTGAAAGCATTGTGGAAACAGTAGTGTTTCCGCAGCCCGATTTTCCAGAAATAGCGACCCGAAGTTCTTTTTTAAGTTTGTATTCTGACATAATTTCTCCTTGTTTATAAAAATTCCTCACGGAGGGCACAGAGTCCACAGAGGGAATTCAGATTTCATCCACAGATTTTATATATTTTTTAACCACAGATTACACAGATGTCACAGATTATGTATTTTTCTTTCTTTTGCGAGTCGCTTCCCCAAATACGGATAAGTTCCGCATACAAAATTTTCAATCTGTGTAATCGGTGTAATCTGTGGTTCCCTCTACTCCACGTTTTTGCTCTGTTCGCGGATGTTTTCCAGCGCATCCTTGGCATTTACAACCATTGCGCCCACCTCAGTGAACTGATTTTTGCTTCCGATTGTATTGATTTCGCGGTTTGCTTCCTGACAGATGAAGTCGATTCGCTTGCCTGGAACAGGATTATCGCTGAATTCCTTGCGCAAAGCTGCAAGATGACTGTGCAGGCGGATAATCTCCTCGTTAATAGTGTAGCGCACCATCATGGCCGCCACTTCCGTCATTATGCGATTCTCGTCAACATTGTCGCCCAGAAGCTCGTTGAACCTCGTTGTAATCTGCTCGCGGAACTTTTCTTCCATTTTCGGCTGCCATTCCTTAAAGAAAGCGGCACAAGAATCAAGAACATCAAGTTTTGCAAGCAAATCTTTTTTAAGGTTCTCACCCTCACGCTTTCGGTCAGAAATGAACTGCTCAAAAACCTCGTTGAAAATGCCCTCAATCTTTGCCCAGTAAGAATCCGCATCATATTCGTGGGTGATGTTGAGGACACCTTCCTGATTCACGATAAGCGAAAGGGGGACATCCTCGGCCTTTTTCCCAAGGGCAAGGGCAATCTGACCGATGGCCTCGGCGTACATCTTTGCCGCCTGCGGGTCAGCAGTGACTTTTGCGGTGGAAGCCATATCCTTGACGCGGATTGTGACGTCAACCTTGCCGCGGACGATTTTCTCTGAGACCAGCTTCCGCACCCTTGCTTCAAGGGGATTTAGAAAGTAAGGAAGATTTATGTTCAAATCAAGAAAGCGGTTGTTGACGCTCTTGATTTCGACGCTGATTTGTGTGTTTTCTATGACGGATTCCTTGAACCCGTAGCCTGTCATGCTGTTCATAAATATTCAAAAAACCTCACTGAACATATTATTCTAGCATATTCAGGCATTTTTTTCCACTGTCAGTTTTTATTTATCATCATAATGATTTTTACACTGAATAATCTTTATAAGTTGATTGAATGCTGCCCGTTTTCCATCTGCATTTTTGAATGTTCCAGTGCCTTTTTATTTTTCTCAGAATAAAATGAGCTGTCCTGAACAATCTCAAAGGGTATTTTGTGCTGGATTAAAGTCTGCTTCAGAAAAATGCGTATTGCCGTCGTTGTATCCATTCCTATGGATTCGAAAAAAGCATCTGCATCATATTTTAGGGCTGTATCAACCCTTGTCTGAATTACTGCCGTTCTCATATACTCCATATTTACATTGTAAGATAAAAGCAATGAAATTGCATATAAAAATATCGATCCTCTCATTGATTTTACAGTTCCTGCATTTTACTACCAAAATCAATTTTTTTTCATAAAAAAGAGGCCGCAAGAACCCCTGCGGCCTCTTATGACGGCTTACGCCATCCGCCCTGTCATTGCCCCCCCGCACACACCCATGGGAAAGCCCCCGCCCGTGAAGGCGGCTTTCTTTCCCATGCCGTGTTTGCCTAAGAGGGCTGTGCGCCCGCGCCGCTAAAAAGCACGGACTGCACAAACTGATATGTCGGCGTACTTGGGGTTGGAGTACAAGGAGCCGTTGGCGAAATACACATCCCAAGCAGTGATATTGTTGGAAGCGTACTGACTAGACGACCAATAGCCTATGTCGATTTTCGTTCCACCGGCTTTTTCAAGCGCACTGTTCACGGTGTCCTTGTTATCGTACAAAATTCGCAACTCCACTACACTCGGCAAATACCAGCCCGTCGCCATATCGCCCGTGAGGGAATTACCGTAATTGTTCACCCAGTTGAACGCAGGGTAGTTTGTCGCCGCGTTTTCGCTTGCCGTGCTGTCAGCCGCGCATACTTTTTCCCAGTTGTCGCTGCCGTCAAAATCGCCCGTGACATAGTAGGTCTTGGTTGAAGATGTGTAACTGTAATACGCCGTGTCGTCGCTTGGGGCGGTTTCGCTTTGCGTACATTGGATGTCCGTGAAGTTTGTGGTGTAACCTGTCGTGTTTTCTGGTGCCCATGAGCGCGTGTTGCCATCTCCTGTTGCGTTCTGCAAGCCCACGCCGAGCGTTTTTGCTCCGAGCGTGTCGCTCGCGCTTCCAGCGTAGAAAATGACCGCGACCGCCGCCGCTATCTGCTCGCTTGTCAAGGTCAAGCCGCTTGTGTACGCCGTCGCCGAGCCGTCCGAGAACACGATGTCGCCCACAGCTTTTGCCGTTGTCGGATTTTTTGTGCCTATCCATTTCCATGTACAGTGTGCGTAGAGCGTTTTATTACCCGTGCTACCTTTTGGTATGCTTGTAACCTTGTTTCCTCCGGTTTCAGCATCGAACCATCCTTCAAATGTGTAATCAGCGTGGCTAAAATCCTGCAAAGTGATTGTTTCAGTTTCAACCGTGTAGCTCGTTACCGTGTTCGGATTTGTTACCACATCTGGCAGAACATAAGTAATTTCATAGCTGATTGCAGTCCACTTTCCCGTAAGGGTGATGTTGCCAGTGCTTCCCTTTGAGATTTGTGTCACTTCATCAGAGCCGTTCATCCAAACGAATGTGTAACCGCTTTTTGTCGGATTCTGCAAAGTGATTGTCTCGCTTTCAACCGTGTAGCTTGTGGCGGTATTGGGATTTTCCGCTCCGTTCAGACCTTCGTAAGTGACGGTGTAGGTTATGGGCGTCCACTTTGCCGTGAGTGTGAGATTTGCGGTGACTGTTGTTTCGAAGTCAAACTTTGTGTCGTCCTTGTACCAGCCGTCGAAAGTGTAACCTGTCTTTGTAGGGTCGGTCGGCTTTGAGGCTTTTTCACCTTCGATTACAATCTGTGTGGTTTCGGCTCCGTCCACGCTGAATGTTACGGTGTAGGTAGGCTTGCTTGCTTCAATCCACTTTGCGTAGAGCGTGATGTCTGACTTGATTGCCGTGCTGAAAGTGAAGGCAGTGGCAAAGTTGCTGTCGGTAAACCAGCCGCCGAAGGTAAAGCCTTCCTTTGTCGGGGAGGCCGGCTCTGTCGCGGTCTTGCCGCTTTCTATTTTCTGTGATGTGATTGCCGTTCCGCCGTTCGTGGTGAATGTTACGGTGTATTTTGTGTTTTCGCTTGTGTTGCCGCCGTCATCTTCTCCGTCATCAGGTGTGGGAGTAACGGTGTTTTTTGTCCACTTTGCCGTGAGTGTGACATCTTTAGTCACTTTGTAGCCGGCTTCGGCTTTTGTGTCGCCGTCATACCAGCCGCCGAAAGTGTAGCCTTCCGCAGTGAGTGCGGGCAGCTGCTCTGCCGTAAGGGCTGTGCCGTCTGCTACCGTGAGCTTTTCTGGTGCAGTGGCATGCTCCGTGCTGTAGGTGACGGTGCGGTAAACGGTTTCTTCCTCCGACTCTGTTTTGCACGAGGCGAAGGTGAATACAAGGGCAAGTGCCATAAGAAAGGCTGCAAGTCCTTTTATCATGCGCGGGAATGACGAGCGTCCTGTCATTGCCCGGCTTGACCGGGCAATCTCTCTCTTACTTTTCATTTTTTTCCTCCAAATGAAATGATTTAAAAATAAAAAGACCGCCCCTGTTGCCGAGAATGCGACAACAGAAGACGGTC
>NZ_JAFRNB010000079.1 GCF_017430385.1 Treponema sp. | reverse complement strand
TGCCGCCGCTGATGAGGTCTATGTAGTCACAACTCCGGAGCCTACTGCAATCACCGATGCTTACGGAATCATAAAAATCATCACTACGGAACTTGTTGACCGGGAGATGAACATCAAGCTGCTCGTAAACCGCGTTCACTCCGCTGATGAGGGCAAACGAATCTCCGAGCGAATCATCAACATCGCCGGACAGTTCCTTAACAAGAAAGTTGATTACATCGGCTTTGTTTATGATGATCCGGTAGTTCAGGCATCGGTCATTCGTCAGAAGCCTTTTATTGTTGTTAATCCGACTTCAAAGCCGGCTCAGTGTATAAAGCATATAGTCGGTCGCATTGAGAAGAACGATACAGGAACAAGCGAAGGCGTCTCAAGCTTCCTTAAAAAATTCTTGCGAAAAGGTTAATATAATTTAAAAAACTTGACCTAATGATTTTTCTGCTTTAAAATTATAAATGGGAGGATATTATGATAAACCCGAAGAATATATGCTTTTGTAGTTGCATCGGGTTTTTCTTGTCTTTTTTTATAGGACTTGTTTCTGGTGTAAATTTTTCTCATGTCTTGATAAGGGCGTTGATTTTCGCCCTCTTGTTCGGGGTCATGTGCATCGGAATTACATTCGTATATCAAAAATTCCTCTCAAATGAAAGCAACGGTTTTTCCGTGGACGGTGATGTTGCGCCCTCAAGGCCTGTTGGGGGAGTCGTAAACATTGTTGTGGACGACACAAATCTTGTTGATGAAGGAATGTCTCCAAAGTTTACTATTGCCACAAATCATGCTGATTTGCACGAAAAACGAACTGAGCCTCCTGTTTACAGGCCTGAGCCAGAAGTTTCTGAGCCGGTCCCAGAGCCTGGTGCCGCCGAAAATCCGGCCGCCGCGCCTTCTTCTCCAGCGCAGGAATCTTCTTTTAAACCTGTCAGTCTTGGAAGTGCCTCTGGTGAAAGTGCTGCACAGCCTGCGGTTTCTGATTCTCCTGCGCCTCATGCTTCTCCGGCGGCTTCTGCTCCTAGTGGGGAAGAGTCGCTTGATGAGCTTCCTGATATTGGAAGCATGGGCATTGAGGAGGCATCTGGAGGCACGGCATCCGAACTGGATTCTCCGGCTGAGGTTGTTACCGACACGGAATTCGCTACTGGCGGCTCAAAAATGAAAGAACAGCCTGTCAGCGGCGATACGAATGTCATGGCGAAGGCTATTCAGACATTGCTTGCACAGGATAATAACTAAAAGGTGTGAATATGGATAATGTAAAAACACAATTTATAAATGATGAAGAAGAGGATGCACTCTGGGAGGAGTTCAAAAAAACAAAGTCTTCTGCCCTCAGAGATAAAATCATCCGAAAATACATGCCTTTGGTTAAATATGTTGCCGGCAAAGTTTCTGTCGGTCTTCCTGCCAGCATGGAATTTGATGATTTGGTCGGTTTCGGTCAGTTCGGTCTTCTTGATGCAATCAGCAAGTATGATTTGGATAAAAAAGTAAAATTCAAGACTTATGCGGTTACGCGAATCCGTGGAGCTATTTTTGATGAAATGCGTCAGCTTGACTGGGTTCCGCGTTCTGTCCGTCAGAAATCCCGTGAAATTGAGGATGTTATCTCTGATCTTGAATCCAAGCTTTCCCGCCCTGCCACGGACGAAGAAATTGCAAAGGAAATGAACCTCAGTCTTGAGGAATATCAGCATACTGTCATGAAGGTCAGCGGAACTAGCGTTCTTTCACTAAATGATGTCTGGTATTCCGGCGATGATTCTGATCATCTTTCAATCGGCGATTCAATCGAGTCTCCTCAGAGCCTCAATCCTGATGTGCAGGTAGAGCGTGAGGAAATCCGAAAAGTTATAATTCAGGCAATAAATGAGCTCCCCGAAAAAGAAAAGATGGTCATTGTCCTTTACTATCACGAGGATTTGACTTTCAAGGAAATCGGTCAGGTTCTCGATGTGTCTGAGTCTCGCATATCGCAGCTTCATTCAAACGCAAACTTGCATCTGCGAGCCAAGCTTACTAATTTCAGAAAGGGAATTTTCTAAAAAATGGTAACACTAGAAGCTATTCGCAAGGATATGGCCGGCTTTCTCTCAAAGGATAAGAGCATCAATTTTATTGAGGTTCGTGCAGATACTCTTGACGAAGCTCTTGCTGATGCTGCAGTCCAGTTTGATACTAGGGTAGCGAACCTTGAGTACGAAGTTGTTGAGCGTGGATTCGACGGATTTATGGGAATTGCAAAAAAGCCGTGGTGCCTTAAAATTTACCAGAATCCTGATACAGTCAAAAAAGTTGTTGTCGGAAAGAACGGCGAGATTATCGAATCCGAGGACGAAGAAGATATTCAGAAAATCATTTCAAAGGACGGAGAATACTTCATTCATCATTTTGGAACGGACATCATGCTCAAAGTTACTATGCCGGTTGGTGATGGCAAATATGTTGACCCAGAGGTTGTCCTTGAGGATCTGAACCGTCCTGACACAAAGAATTTTGATGCTGATCTTGTTCGCTCAATCGTTAAGAATGGTTCTGATGATGAATATCAGATTATCGGTGAATACAATCATGAGCCTTCAGCAGATGCTATTTTCGTAATCGATGTTACGAGCGATGAGATGAAGGCAACTGCCACTATAAATCCTCCGTCATTGGGCGGCGCGGATATTACTGTCGAGCAGATAAAAAAAGCCCTTACCCAGCAGGGTGTTGTTGCCGGTATTTCCGATGAGAAAATCCAGGCTTTGATTGACAAACCAAAATACAATGAGCCGGTTGTCGTGGCTGAGGCTGTCCTTCCTGTTGACGGAAAGGATGCCTATATCACATACAACTTCGAGACAGACCGATCTAAAATCAAGGCAAAACAGGCTGCTAACGGTCAGGTTGACTTCAAGGAGCTTAACCTTATTCAGAATGTCGTCGCAGGTCAGCCTCTTGCACAGAAAATGCTTGCGGAGCAGGGCAAAGCCGGCAAAACGCTTTACGGACGCTATCTTGAGGCTAAGAACGGCCGTGACATTCAGCTTCCTCTCGGAAAGAATGTCCGTGTTGATACTGACGGACGCACAATCCTTGCCGATGCAAACGGTCAGGTTCTTCTTATCAATGATAAAATCTGTGTTGAGCCTATCATGGAAGTCGAGGGCGTTAATATCAAGACAGGTAACATCACTTTCCTCGGAACAGTCGTTGTCAAAGGTGCTGTCGAGGACGGCTTCAATGTCAAGGCTTCAGGCAATATCGAAGTTTCCGGAACGGTCGGCAAATGTACTCTTGAATCTGACGGTGACATCATCGTTTCTTCCGGTATCATCGGCCGTGATGAAGGCAAAATTGTCTGCGGTGGCTCACTTTGGGCAAAATTCATTCAGAACACGACGGTTCAGGTCGAGGAAAATATCATCGTAACGGACTCAATCATGAACAGCGAGGTTTCTGCACAAAAGAAGATTATCCTCAACGGAAAGCGTGCTCAGATTACTGGCGGAAACTTGTTCGCGACAGAGGCCGTAATCGCAAAGAATATCGGTTCTGAGGGCGGTGGTACAGAGACTGTCATTTCGGTCGGCTTTGATCCTCGTGCAAAGAAACGACTTGAAGAGCTTCTTGAAAACCAGAACAACAATATTAAGATTCTCGATGACTTGGAACTCAACATCGCGACTCTTGAGAACATGAAAAAGGTTCGAAAATCACTTCCTAAAGAAAAGGAAGAGAGCCTTATAAACCTGAATGAGCAAAAGAACGAAATCATCGAAGAAAATATTCAGTACAACGAAGAAATCGAGCGGATTCAGGCAAGGTTGCGTGAGCTTAAGAATATCGGAAAGGTTTATGCTCAGGGAACGGTTTATTCCGGCGTAAAGATTTTTGTCCGTGATGAAAAGGATGAAGTTCGTGCTGACACTAAGGGTGTCACTTTCTTCTACGAGGATGGATTTGTCCGCCGCGGCAAATATGAGCAGCCTAATCTCGATGATGTCAAAGGACCGGAGGGCTACAGTTAATGGGTGTTTCTCCTCTTGACCTTCAGACAATGTATGCCAACATGAATAATGTTGCCCGCACGGTTTCTCACCAGCAGCAGGGAGCAGTCCTTGCTCAGCAGTTGCAGGAGTCAAGAATTATCCAGCAGAACGCGGAGAAAGCGGCTCAGGTTCATAAAGCTGCTGACAATGAGGCAAAATCAACCGGCATCAATGATGAAGGGCAGAATTCTGGCTCTGCTTATGGTCAGGGCGGAAGAAAAAGAAGAGGACAGCAGCAGAATGAAGAGGCTCCGAAAAAGGAGTCAGAAATCCGGGAGTCTTATCTTGGCATTCATATAAACATTGAAAGGTAGGACGAAATGATGGTTATTTTTATAGCAGCTTTTTTTTGTGTTTTAAATCTCTGCCTTTGGTGCGTATTTTTTTTGAAATTCAGAAAACTTTTCTCTACAGAGGATATCATTGCTTCTACTCGGGACCAGATGGAAAAAATGATTTCCGACATCAACCATAATGCCGGCCGCAACATTGAGCTTATCGAGGACAGAATCAAGCAGCTCAAAGTGATTGTTGCCGAGGCTGACAGGCATGTGGAGCTGGCTCGCCGTGAGATTGAGGTTCAGAAAGCTAACCTTTCATATCAGAACAAAATTGATTCCGTGGTGCAGTCTAAAAAACAGTTCCAGTCTCAGGGTGGCTTTGCAGGTCCTGGCCGTGCTGCACAGCAGTATCTTCGCAATCAGAATATTTCGGCAGGCTTGCAGTCGGCAAACCGCTATGAGCTGACCGATGAGGGCTTCCGTCAGGTAAAAAAGCCAGTTACGCAGGAGCAGGGGGACTTGTTTGAGCAGGCGGCCGCCGAGGATTCAAGACGGATTGTTTCTGATGCGGGAACTACATTTACGGTCGAATCTGACGGCTCTTCTTATGCTTCCGTTCCTGTAATCGGCGGAAATGTTACCTATGCGGATGAGCCTATCCAGCCACAGCAGAGTTTTGCCGGGCTTGTGAAGGACCTTCATCTTGCAGGTCACTCTGTTGAGGAAATAGCAAGAGAGCTTGGAAGCTCAACAACTGAAGTTCAGCTTGTCCTGGACATGAATTTTTAATTTTTATCCGTTATTTGCGTACCATTTCTCGATTATTTCCCATTCCTTTAAAAGCCTTGCGGTCTTTTCTTTGGCGACTTTCTGGAGTACAGGATTGTCATTGCGCCTGTCAGGATGGTAATACATGAGCTTTTCGCGGTAGATTTTTTTTGCTTCGTCAAAATCCGCTGCTTCCGGAATGTTAATGAAGGTAAATGCGTTCCTGACATTTTCGGGTAAGCTACGCGGAACTGAGAAATCTTTTTTTGAAGACGATGCCTCACCTGATTCTTTTTGAGCGGAACCAGTCCGTTCTTTTTGTTGAGAATTATCTTCGTTTTTTTTGGCAATAAAATTAAAATCCGAGAATGTCGCTTCAACGCTTTCGTCGTGAGGCTTGTCCTCGGATTTTGGAAGCTCTCCTTTTTCGAGAGCATCGCTGAGCAGGTCGCCCAGCTTGTCGAACATTGACGGCAAATTAGATTACCGTGCCTGAAGGAATGATTGATCCTTTTCGGATTACGATGATTCCGTCTGAGCTGTAGAAATATACGCCGTTAGCAAGCTTGTTCTCGCCGTCAGGATATTTTTTGCCATCAACATTGATTCGGCAGTTGTCTCCGATTGCGGCATTCTTGTCGATGATTGTCCTTGCAATCTTGCAGTTTTTGCCGATGCCAATGTTCGGGCGTTTAGACTGTTCGTTTTCGTTTTTCTTTGTGTCGTTTTCGTAGAAGTCCGCACCCATTGAAATTACGCCGTCAAGCTCCGTTCCTTCGTTGAGAATGCTTCGTACACCGATGACAGATTTCTTGATTGACTTGCAGTTGATGATACATCCTTCTGAAAGGAGACTGTCCTCTATATGTGGCGCACCGTTGACTTTTGGTGGCGGCAAGTTTCGCATGTGAGTGTAAATAGGAGCGTCAGCATCGTAGAAATTGAACGGCGGGAGAGGCTGTGTGAGGTCGAGCGTTGCGTTGTAGAAACTTCGGATTGTACCGATGTCTTCCCAATAACCGTCGAAGATGTATGAGTTGACTTTCTTGTTTTTGATGGCACGAGGAATGATTTCCTTGCCGAAGTCTGTGAATTCGTTGTCCAGGGCTTCTTCCATTACCTTTGCATTGAAGATGTAGATACCCATTGATGCGAGATATTCTTTTTCTTTGGGAAGGTCGCCGCGTGCTTTCTCAGGAATTTTCCAGTTGCCGCTTTTGAGCACATCAACGGAAGGCTTTTCGATGAATTCTGTGATTGCCTGCTTGGTGTCAATCTTCATGATGCCGAAACCTGTTGCGTCTCGCTCGTTTACGGCTGTGGTTGCAATTGTGATGTCAGCTCCGCTTGCGATATGGCTGTCCATGAAAGCCTTTAAATCCATGCGGTAGAGCTGGTCGCCGGAAAGGATGATGTAATGAGTAGGATTCTGTGACTTGAAGTGGATGAAGTTCTTTCGTACTGCATCGGCTGTTCCCTCAAACCAGCCTGAGTGCTCCAGTGTCTGCTCTGCAGCGAGAATTTCGACGAATCCTTTTGAGAAACGGTCGAAATTGTATGAGTTCGTGATGTGATGATGCAAAGATGCTGAGTTGAACTGAGTGAGAAGATAAATCTTTTTGTAGCCTGAGTTGATACAGTTCGAGATAGGAATGTCTACGATTCTGTATTTTCCACCAAATGGTACTGCCGGTTTGGAGCGCTCTTTTGTAAGTGGGTAAAGCCTTGTTCCTTTACCGCCGCCCAAGATAACTGCCAAAACACGAGGTTTTTCTGAATTTGCCATAAAATTTCGCTCCTAATAGTAAATAATTATTTTTTAATGTGTATTTAATATAATAAACCCAAAGAAACTAGATTGCAAACTTTTTTAAGTGAATTTTGTTAAAATTTAATGTGAATTTTATCTGAGTCTTTGCTGATGATTGTCAGTTGCATGAAAGTGATTTTAAGGTTAATATTAAATAAGTGAATTCTGAATATACAATCGTGCTGGCTGACGGCGATTTGCTTTCGCGGGTCTGCGGCACTAACGACAGCAATTTGAAACTCATTGAGAAGCACATAGGTGTGCCGGTCTTTACGCGGGGAAACGAAATTTCTATTGACGAGGAAGATCCTCATATTCAGCAGGAATTTAAATTCATTATTGACCGTATTGTCGATGAAATTTCAGACACTGGTGATTCTTCTTCTGATTTAATTCATTCTATTTTGAATACAGGTTTCGTGCATGGCGTGGCTGACACTGATTTTGATGCCGGCCGTTATGCGATTTCAATTCCCGGAAGCACCCGGAAAATTTATCCGAAGACAAGAAATCAGGCGGAGCTGGTAAAGGCTTTCCGCAGAAATGATCTGGTTTTCGCGGAAGGTCCTGCGGGCAGCGGAAAAACCTTCCTTGCGGTCGCTGAGGCATTGAACCTCGTGCTCTCAAAAAAAATAAGCTCGATTGTGCTCACTCGTCCAATCGTTGAGGCCGGAGAGAGCCTTGGATTCCTTCCTGGTGATTTGGAGGATAAAATAAATCCGTATTTGAGGCCTCTTTATGATTCGATGAATGCCTGCCTGCCTCGTGAAATAGTGCATAAGCTTACAGAAAATGGTATCATAGAAGTGGCACCTCTGGCTTATATGAGGGGACGCACTTTGAATAACTGTGCCGTAATCCTTGACGAGGCGCAGAACACAACGACGGAACAGATGAAAATGTTCCTTACGCGTATGGGAGAGAACGCGAAAGTTTTTATTACAGGAGATACAACGCAAATTGACCTTCCGAGGCGTTTTACATCGGGGCTGGTTCATGCGATGAGGGTTCTTAATGAAATCCCGGAAATCAGCATGATTCATCTTTCTGGAGGTGATGTAGTGCGTTCCCAGCTGGTCAGAAAAATTGTTCAGGCTTATGAGAATGAAGCCCATAATGAACAGTAATAGCAATGTCCTTTTTGGACATTCAAATGGAGTTAAAAAATGAGTAAAAATGAAAAAAAAGAAGAGGCTGGAGTCTCAGTCTTCTTTAGCTCGATAGGCCGCTTCATTTCGCGGAACTGGAGCTTTATATGTGCCTTTTTCGTTACCTTCGCACTGGCAACTGCAATCCTTTGGTATGATGCAAACACAACCGAGACTTTTGCATCTTTCTCACTTGAAAAATATGAGGTCGGACAGATTGCCTTCGAGGATATCGTGGCAACAAAATCTCTTCCAGAAGACATTCAGTATCCTGTTTCAATCGAAAAGGGTGAGCGGATAATCAAAAAAGGCTTTCCTATTACGGAAGAGGAATACTTTAAGCTGCAGAAGATGGCGGATTCACCGGTCTATGTTGATTACCGTGCTTTCTGCGACAAAGTTCTCTATTTAATACTTCTTTCCGTGCTTTGGATTGTACTTTTCAATCCAGTGCTGCTTCGTAAAAAAGTTGAGATTAAGGAAGTGATATTGGAGTGCATTCTTTTTGTCATCGTGTTCTTTGCGACATCTTTCGGCATGAAGAACGCTATTTTCCAGAATCCGTACACCCTTCCAGTCATGATTCCTTCCGTTTTTTCTGCTTTCCTTGTAGCAATTCTTTTCGGACAGACTTCGGCAATCTTTTTCGGCTCTTTGCTTGCGCTCGGAGTCCTCGGTGCTTCTTCATTCCAGATTGTTCCTACATTGTACACGCTTGCTGTCTGCATTTCTTCGGCACGCATCGTAATGAAAATCGAGCGTCGAATTGACATGGTTTTTGCCTCAATCATGCAGGCTGTCCTCAGCGTTGTGTTCATCATATTCCTTAAAGTCATGTTCAATGCTGACTTCAACGATTCTGTCTTTATCTTCCCAGGTCTTGCCCTCAATTCATTCCTTTCTGGAATCCTTGTTCTTGGCTTCCTCACACCGCTTGAGTCAATCATGAATACGGCTTCGGTCTTCCGCCTCATGGATTTGAGCGATCAGAACACCCCGATTTTGCGCAAACTTCTGCTTACTGCCAGCGGAACTCACCAGCATTGTATGATGGTCGCTCAGCTTGCCGAAAATGCCTGTAAGGAAATCGGAGCGAACGCGCTTTTGGCCAGGGTTGGCGCATATTATCACGATATCGGTAAAATGGAGCATCCCGAATATTTCACGGAGAACAACATTGACACGGCCAACAAGCACACTGACCTGAACCCGTCGCTTTCAGTTTCTGTAATCAAGAGCCATATCAAGCTTGGCGTTGAAAAAGCCCATCAGCTCAGGCTTCCGAAATCAATCATAGACATCATTGCCGAGCATCATGGAAACAGCGTAATCACTTACTTCTATAATAAAGCCAAGGAAAAGGACGAGAATGTAATCCCGGAAGATTATTCTTACCCAGGAAATCCTCCGGCTTCAAAAGAAAGTGCTGTCGTCATGCTTGCTGATGTCTGTGAGGCCGCATGTAAGTCTCTTGAAAAACCTACGGCACAGCGACTCGAAAAATTCATTCAGGATTTGATAAACAAAAAAATTGAGAGCGGTCAGCTTGATAATTCTGCATTGACTTTTGGTGAGCTTACAAAAATCCGTGATACATTCGTGCGGATTCTTGCGGCTTACTATCACGGAAGAATAAAATATCAGAACCAGAAAGACCCTGACGCTACAGGTGATTCAGAAAAAGACAAGTCCGCTTCTTCTGAAAACAAAGGCGACAAGGATAAGTCTGATTCTTCTGAGTCTAAGTCTGATTCAGAAAATAAAGATACAAAAGAAGCAAAAGATACAAGGGATGGAGAAAAATAATGGCAAACAGAATTATGGTTTCGATTCAGGGCGGAATTACAGCTCCTTCATGGCTCGATGAGAACAAAATAGGAAAATTTGTGATTGAAGTCCTCAAAAAGATTGGAAAAAACGGCGAGGAAGTTTCAATTCTCTTCTGCAATGACATGGCAATCCAGCAGCTCAACAGTCAGTACAGAAACATTGATTCGCCTACCGACATTCTTTCATTTGAGAACGGCACAAAATACACCGATGATGAAGGTGAGTGGCTTCAGGCGGGCGACATCGCAATTTCTCTGGATACTTTGCCTAAGAACGCGGAGTATTTCGGGGTCAGCGAGAACGAGGAACTCAAGCGGCTTTTGATTCACGGAGTCCTGCACCTTAACGGTTACGACCACGGTGAAGAGCATATCGAGCCGGGCAAAGAGCCTACTGACGAAATGCTTGTCCTGCAGGAAAAAATCTTGCATGAGTTGGATGAAGTTGTTCTGGTAGAAGAATAAATAAACTGCGGATTGCATTGATTTTCACCGATTACTGTGCAATTCGTGGTAAAAAATATAAATTTAGGAAATTTTATGGGACTATTTAAATTCAGAAAAAAGAAAGACGAGGACTATCACTCCAGTAACGCCGCCAGGTCAGAAAAAGGCTCTGACTTGGATCGGGCACAAGAAGAAATTCTCATCGAAGAGAAAAAAGACATGATTAAGGGCATCGAGGATTTGTCTGAAACTACCGTTAAGGAAGTCATGATTCCTCGAATTGATGTTGATTTTATCTCAATTGACACGCCCGAAGAAGAATTATTGGAAAAAATTGCGGCAAGCGGTCACTCACGCTTCCCAGTCTACAGCGAGTCAATCGACAATGTAACCGGAATTCTCTATGTAAAGGACATCCTCAAGGCGTTCAGCAAAAAAGAAAAGGTTGACTTGCAGAAAATCACTAAAAAAGCATATTTTGTTCCTGAGTCAAAGAAAATCGACGGACTTCTGCGCGAATTTAAGCGGCGACACCAGCATATTGCGATTGCGATTGATGAGTACGGCGGCATTTCCGGCATTGTCTGCATGGAAGATATTATCGAAGAGATTGTCGGCGACATTCAGGACGAGTTCGACAACGAAAAGGAAGACATCGTTTCTCTTGGCGAAAATGTATGGCTTTGCGACGCGCGCGTGGATTTGGACGACCTCAACGAAACATTGGAAAGCCAGTTCCCGACGGAAGATTTTGATACGCTCGGCGGATTCGTGCTTGATTTGTTCGGGCGTATTCCTGTCAAATACGAGAAGATTGAATACGATAATTTTGACTTCATCGTGCAGGACATGGAAGGCCACCGGGTCAATTTGATAAAGGTTGTTAAAAAACCGGATGAAATTGAGAATTAGCAATTAGCAATGAGCAGTTAGCAATGAGCAGTTAGGAATTAGGAGTTTGCATGTGTAGGGGAATTTTTATCTGTGTAAAACTTTGTAATCTGTGGTTTTGAATTTACCGATAATTGAAGAGATATGAAGTTGATTTCAAAAATTTTTGCGTTTTTTTTTATTTTTTCTCTTTCTGTGTCTGCTTTTGGTGAAAGTCAGAGCGCACTCAAATATTTTGACTCAGGTGTGCAGAAGCAGAATATTGAGGATTATTACGGTGCTTCCGAAGATTTCCAGCAGGCCTTGCAGGTGAATAAGGCTTACGGAGATGCCTGGTTCCATCTTTCGCAGGTGACTTATGCAATCGGCGATTATACACTTGCGCTCACTTATCTTGAGGAAGCCGACAAATATGCAAAAAACAGGACTGATATTCAGAATCTCAAAGGCCTGATTTTTATCGCTTTGGGACGGCTTGATGATGCACGGAAAGTTTTCACCGACATCCTTAAAAAATATCCAAATGATATTGACTCACGGTTTGGCCTTGCCGAGCTTGATTTGTTCAGCGGAAGTTTTATCGGCGCAAAAAATCAGTATGAGGATGCCCTAAAGCGGCAGGGAAACAACCGAAAGGCTCTTCTTTCTCTCGCATTAATCAGTGCGGAACTTGGAAATCACGATACTGCAATGAAATATCTTGAGCAGGCTTTGCGCTACCACTCAGGGGAGAGTGAAGTTCACTATCTTGCATCATATCTTGAGGCAAAACGCGGAAATTTCGGTGAGGCAGAAAAGCGGGCTAGGGCGGCCGTTCAGATAAATCCTGAATACACAAAGGCTTATGTCCTTTTAAGCTCAATTCTTTATTCACAGAAAAAATTCGATGATGTCGTTGATATGTGCGATTACCTCATTTCAAGGAACCGTAACATCACAGAAGCCTGGTATTTGAAGGGCCTCGCACAGAACAGAAAGGGCGACTGGAAATCAACAATCGATACATGGTCAATGGCTCTCTCAATCAATCCTTATGATGAGGTTATGAGAAGCGGTCTGGAACTCCTTGTAATGAAAAAACTCCCTGTCGAGGACGAGCGGCGGGCTGCATGGGCTTCCTTTCATGTTCAGAAAGCCCGCGAATATACAAAATCTTATTTCGGCGAAAAGGCCCGCTACGAGTATCAGCGAGCACTCAAAATCAATCCGTTTGATGATGGCGCACGATCGGAATTTGCCCGTCTTTTGGGAAACACAGGTTTGAACGAGAATTATCTCAATCAGCTCAAATTCATCAAGCAGAATCAGGAAAAGGATGAGGATGAGGGTGCTGAGAAAACTAAGCTCACAGCCGAGCAGAAAAAGGTCAACGATACGATTGAGGCTTACGAATCCCTTATGAAATATTCGCTCGCCGCAAAATGGAATGTAGACCCGTTCTATCTCGACAAGACAAGATGGAACATCGGCCTTTATTACACAAAATCTCCTGTGCAGCTTCTTCATTGTGATGCCGAGGAAATTGCCGCCGGAATGTGCGCTGACATTTTCACCGGAATCGCATCTACTTCCGTTTCTTTGGAAAACCGTGCTGTTTCCGGCTATGGTGAGGCTTACAGGCTGGCTCGCAAGAACAACCTTGATTATTTTGTTATTCTTGACATTGACGAGACCGAGCGTGAAATCACTTTGGGCGCAACGGTTTATTCAGCAAGAACCGGCACCGAGACCACAAAATTTTCTTCTTTCAGAACTGGAAACGATAAATTCGCATCTGTCCTGAGGGCTTTCCGCCGTGATTTGCTCGACATGCTTCCTGTTCGTGGAAAAATCATCCAGCGCAGCGTTAACGACATTCTCGTTGATTTGGGAACAGTCGAGGGCATGAAAAAGGATGTCGTGCTTGATGTAATCAAGGCCGGAAAAATCACCACAAGCGACAAGGGATTGGGCGTAACTTACGAAGAGAAAAATCATCTCGGAACCATAAAAATTACCCGAAGCGGCGAGGAAATTTCTCAGGGCATTTTGGAGCAGAACGGATTCTATGACCGCGTTAATGTCGGTGATGAAGTCCTTGTGAAATTCCGCCCGGACGAAAAGAGCGAGGAGGATGCGCAGATTGCCGACAACTCGCCTGCAGCCGGCGAGAACGGAAAGAGAATCCTGCCAGAAGACGAAAAACAGAAGAAACTTGATGCCCGCGAGATGGGGCTGGTCAAGACACCGGCGATTATTGAGCTTATTCGTGGCTTGAAGAGCTAAGGAAAGTGCGTGGTGCGAGGTTTGCTTTGGGCTTGGGTGCTTTGGATTTGAAAAGCCTGAAAAGTTTTAGGAAATCCTGCAACTTCGCCTAATATTTTTCTGGAATCCTGTAAAAATCGAGTGTGGAATCAATCCACTTTTTTGAAAGCTCTGGAAATTCATCCTCAACAAAAAGGAAGAGTTCCAAGGCTTTTCTGTAATTGTGGCAGTAATACTGAGACTCGGCTA
Source organism: Treponema sp. (assembly GCF_017430385.1). Taxonomy (GTDB): domain Bacteria; phylum Spirochaetota; class Spirochaetia; order Treponematales; family Treponemataceae; genus Treponema_D. The sequence goes on along the minus strand of NZ_JAFRNB010000079.1, from coordinate 40,114 downwards.
GGTAAAAAACTGCCCTTGCCGTAACCTGCGGCTCCCTCGTGATTGCAAGGAATTTGCACAAATCCTTTACGGAGCCTTTGTAGTCGTTCTGGATAAAGTAATTTTTTAGCGATTCAAAAAGGAAAAAATCATCTCCCTGTGGAGAAACAATCATGTCTTCTTCAAAAATGAAAGGATTGAGAAGCTTTGGCTTTTTGACCGCGTATTTTCCGGCGAGTTCTGTGGCCGCAAGATTTGCCTTTGCCGTCATTGGAGTGGCTTTTATGTCCAAATCTGAGATTAAGTCGAGGTAGGGAAGCGGAAGTTCTCTCAGAAAACCTGGCGTGTACTGCTCATCTGGCTCAGCCGCAACTTCAAAATAATCGTCCGGCGGAATCAGCGAGACTGGCTTTACCGTGGCGTTGACTGTCGGGAGCAGGATGTTGTAAAGGTCTCCGTTCTTATCACGCGCAATGACCGCATAGTAATAATCCCCGAAATGCTTGAGCGTGTCCGTGTATCTTGTGCTGTGTGCAGGAAGCTCCGCAACCGGCTTCTCGGCGGAAATTGTGGACTTTTGCTGAATCTGGCTTGTCGAGCGGAAAATGGCTATGCTCGCCGCGTTGAATTCGGAAGGAATGTTCCAGGCAACCTGAATTTTGTTGACACCGGTTTTTTGCGCGCTGATTGAAGTGCAAACTGGCCTTGTCGTAATCTTTTGTGCATGGGTAAAAGATAGAAAAATCGTGAGGAAAACGAGGAAAAATGGTTTTGCCAGCTGCCTTGAAATCAAGCTCATATTATTATTTTGCAGCAAAAAGGGCGGTTTGACAAGATAAAGACGATGTTTTATTCTATATAAATGTTTGTATCCGTAGTTTTAGATCCGGGCGGAATCGACAGTGCGAAGTCAATCGCAGAAATTTTAAGTCGGTTCAGCTTTAAAAAAGTACAGAAGGCTTGTTGGGAAAGTATGCAGATTAACGAAGCCCAGCTTACATCTCTTAAACGCGAGATTGATTCCGTCACTGACTATTACGACACCCTCAGAATTTATCAGTTTCCGGTGAATTCAAATTTCGCCGTCACGGAACTGAAGCACAAGCAGTGGAAACGAAGCGTGTTCGGAGCAAAGCAAAATTAATTTTTAGGAGCAACTGATGTTAGAAGAACTCAAAGAACCAATCGCAACTCTCGAAGAAGATATCAAAAATGTCTGGGGGCGTCTTTGACGCGCCTGCAATCGACAAAAAAATAAAAGAAACAGAAGAACTCACTGCCGCAGAAGGATTCTGGAATGATGCCGAAAAAGCTCAGAAAGTCATGAACGACCTTAAGCTCCTGAAGGGGCGCGTTGAGCCATGGCGCGAGCTTATGCAGCAGATTGACGACATCAAGACTTTGTACGAGCTTGGAACAGAGGGCGGAGATGATTCAGTTGAGGAAGAAGTCCGCTCCGAGCTTACAGCCTGCCAGAAAAAGTTTGAAGAGCAGAGCATTCTTAACCTTCTTTCGGGTGAAGTCGATAAAAACGGCTGTTTCCTTACGATTCATGCGGGAGCGGGCGGCACGGAGGCCTGTGACTGGGCTTACATGCTTTCGCGAATGTACATCCGCTGGGCTGAACGACACGGCTACAAGCTTGAGACTGTTGATTTACAGGAAGACGAGGGCGGAATCAAATCCACCACAATCCAGATTACAGGCGACTATGTTTACGGCCACTTGAAGGGCGAGGCGGGCGTTCACCGCTTGGTTCGAATCAGTCCGTTTGACGCGAATGCTCGCCGACACACATCGTTCAGTTCGGTTTTCATCTTCCCGATTCTTGATGACACAATCAAAGTCGATATCCGGCCGGAAGATTTGCGCGTAGACACTTACCGTTCAGGCGGAAAGGGTGGCCAGCATGTAAACAAAACCGACTCTGCCGTTCGATTCACTCATATTCCGACAGGCATCGTCGTTCAGTGCGACAGCGAGCGAAGCCAGATTATGAACCGCCAGACTTGTATGAACCTCTTGCGGGCAAAACTTTACGCTCACTATGAAGAAGAGCGTGCAAAGGAGACGGCAAAATTCGGTGCTGAGAAAAAGGACATCTCATGGGGCAACCAGATTCGTTCTTATGTTTTCCAGCCGTACACAATGGTCAAAGACCATCGCACCAAGTTCTCGGTCGGCGACATTCAGGCCGTAATGGACGGTGACATCGACCAGTTCATCGACAGCTTCCTGCAGGCTCAGTGGAAGGGCCTTCCTGTTGGCGGTGATGACGAAGACGACGATCTGTAAATTGAAAACGAAAAACGGAAAATTGAAAGTTAAAATTGAAGGAAGATAGTTTTCAACTTTCAATTTTCAGTTTTCAATTGAATTCCTGATTTATGAATAGAATCATTAAAAAGCTGGGTGTTTTATTTATAATCAATTTCTCTCTATTTAAAGCTGTCGCTGATGACTGGACGCTCGGCGTGATGGAATTTTCTTTTAAGCAGTCGCAGAGCCGTACTCAGAGTTCTGAAAAGGCGGCTCAGGTTTTGCCTCAGCTTATCGTTGAGCAAATTGCGAATCAGGAAGTCAGAACGATTCCTGAGACTGAGAGACTTGACCGGAAGTTAAATGAGCTGCAGACGGAAAGGCTTTCCTTGTTCCTTCAGCTTTCAAAGGAGTACAAGACAAGGGATTCCCTCGTCCTCACAAAAACAAGTCCAAGGTCTTTGACGAAGGCAATCCGTGAGCAGATGAAAAAAATCCGCGAAATTGAAATCAAGATTGACGAAAACCTTGAGAATGTAAAAAAAGCAAAAGCAGAGTCAGAGCCTAAAATTCAGCGTGAAAAAGAAATTGCGGAAGGGGCAAAAGTTGAGGAAAAGCAAAGCCCGGATGCGTTTTTCCCTTTCCAGCTGCCTTTTCAGTTTTTCCGGGTCGATGAGAAAAATCAGGTCGTGACAGAGGATGTCGTCCTTTATAAAAATGATTCTACGGCACTTTTTGCTCCGTCTAAGGATGCTATGGAAGCCGGATTCACTTCCTGGACTTTCGAGCAGGAGGCGACAGGCGCAAAAATCAACGGCCTAGTCACCGGCGAGATAACATGTTACGGAGATTATTGTTCCGTCACGACCAATCTGCGCATTTATCCTGGCGGTAAGATTATGGGAACTGTCACAGAAGTCGGGCTTCTCAGTGACTTGATGCCTATGGCAAATTCCATAGCACGCAGCCTCGATTCAAAAATCGCGAACGCTCTTCCAGTTCTTCTTGAATTTGATATTGAGCCGAAAGAAATCGCAAAATTTGCAAAAGTTTCGATTGACGGCGTTGTGTTTTCATTGAGCAGGCCGGACGGTCATTTTAATAATAAAACAGTTGAAGAGTCGGGGCTTCATCACATTACAATAGAGGCTCCCGAATATGAGCAAATGGCTTTTTCCTATTCGTTCACTGATGACAGCCATTTTTTTATTCATGCGAATCTTGTTCCGAAAGTCAGTGCGCTGGCTCATATCCATCTTAAAAAATATCGTGATGGTGTTTTCCATACTTATGGTCTGAATCAGGCTCCTGTAACAAAAGAACAGCCTTTTGCCCAGCTTGAGGTCAATGGAAAATCCGTTTTGGGCGTTTTTACAGTTCCTAAGATAAAAGAAGATGATTCTGATTCAAGCAACATCGCTTTTTTCCAGATCCCGGAGGGAAGGGCCTTTGACGGCGCGAATCTTGTCGTGAACGCCAAGCCTTTTGACCGTGCTGCCAACATCGACAAACGCCGGCGATGGATGTATACTGCATATACTGCTTTGATTTGCTCGCTTCCATTCACTTTTTACTATCTTGGTGAATTTACGGCCGAAAATAACGCTTATATGCAGGGGCGGGGCGACAAGGACAGGCTGCTTGACTTGCAAAACAAGGCAAATACTATGGTCGGTATCACGGCCGTCTGCGGAGTCTGGGCTGGAATAGAGTTGATACGCTATCTTTGGGCTGCGGACAGGGTTCTTCCTGCTCAGGCTAAAATTGATAAAAAAACAAAATTCAGTTTTGAGACATTTGTTCCGGATTCGGCTGCAGAAGCGGCAGGTGAGCAGAAAACGGATGATTCAGAAACCGAAAAAATAATCGAAACAGACGAAAAATTCGTTCAATAAAAAAGTGGGGAAATTATGGCAAAACTTTCATTCGCACAGAAATTCAAAAATCTTTTCAGCTCAAAAAAAATCGATGAGGAATTCTTTGATGATTTGACGGACGCTCTTGTCGAGGGGGACATGGGCGCAAAACTTGCTTATGAGATTACTGAAGAACTTGAAAAAATCTGCCGTGAAAAAAAGATTTCGGACGAAGATGCAATCAAAAGTGAGCTGAAATCAATGCTTTCTTCTTATATAAAAGCCTGTGAATTTACCCCGGAGCCGGGAAAAGTCAATGTTTATATGATGCTCGGCGTGAACGGTGTCGGAAAGACAACGACGGCCGCAAAAATTGCCAAGCTCTACAAGGAAAGGGGCGAGAAAGTCATCATGGCGGCAAGCGACACATTCAGGGCGGCTGCGGAAGAACAGCTTGAAATGCACGGTGAGCGGCTTGGAATCCGAGTGATTGCGCATCAGCATGGAAGTGATCCAAGTGCGGTTGTTTTTGATGCCGCGGAAAGCTGCCGGGCAAATGGTGGCGGAGTTATTATTGCTGATACGGCCGGCCGTCTCCACAACAAGGAGAATCTCGTGCGCGAGCTTCAGAAAATTGACAGGATTGCCGCCCAGAAAGCCGACGAGGGCTGTTTCAAGAAAATCCTCGTTATTGACGGAACAACCGGCCAGAATGCTCTCAGACAGGCGGAAGTTTTCTCGGAAAGCGTTGGCGTGGATGCAATCGTAATCACAAAATATGATTCGACTGCGCGCGGCGGATGCGTGTTCACAATCGGAAAGCAACTCGGAATTCCTGTCCTTTTTGTATGCACAGGCGAAAAATACGAGAACATCCAGCCGTTTGAGCCTGAAAAATATGTCGAAGAATTTTTGGGAAACTGAAAACGAAAACTAAAAATTGAAAACTGAAAATTGAAAGTTGAAAGTTGAAAGTTGAAAGTCGAAAATTGAAAATTGAAAGTTGTTTGGGAAAGTGAATGAAAATTTTTCATCTGAAGTTTTTTCTTGGATGCCTCTCGTTTTGCTTTGGATTTAGTCCTTTGTTTGCGGGGGAGTTGTCTTTGGGGGAGAAGAATGCGCTTTCCTATATCCGAGATGTTTGTTTTGAGGTCACGCGGTACAACATAACAGGACTTTCTTCAATTCCTGAGGCGGCAGCTCTTTCTGAAATATCCAGGGGTGGAACGAATATTTTGTTGCGGCACACGATTCCTGGTCCTGGAGAAAATCCTGTCTATCTTTTGGAATATTATAATCCCGAAAAGGTCGGAATCCTTGAGTCAACTTTCTGTCCTGAAGATTTGTATGTTGCTTCTTCGCCAGAATTTCCCAGTGAAAATGAAAATTTTGTCCTTGAAGCTGACTGGATTGATTTGATAATCCGTGGACTTTCACCAAGTTCAGGTACAGAAAGCGAAATCGTTGATTTGAACGACGGCTCTAAAATCCTTGAGATGCTTGAGGGAAGTGATGACCGTGGAATTGAAGGCCTTGAGGATTCAAAAATTGAGGATAATTTGCCGCAGGAATTTTCTTATATTAAAAATGACGGCTCGCTCAGGCGTTTTTCTTATGACGGCGAGCAATTTTCCGCATGGAATGAAGGTGAGAATACCGTACTGGTGAATTTCTATGGAAGCAAGCTCATACGGAAACATTTTGATTCCCTGTTCCGCCTCGTGAAAAATGAGGTTTTCAGGACAGCTTCTCAGGCTCGGAAAATGACCGCTGAAAAAATCATTGATTACGGCTATCTCGGTGATTCGACTGTTCCTGAAAAATCCATTGAGGATCTGATTTCGGAAAAAAAGCGGATTGAGAATCATTTTGACGAAAATGGAAGAAATGTCCTTAAAATTGAGGGACATTATGAGGAAAAGGAAGAAAAATCCTCAAAAAACAAAAAAAATTCAGATTCTCCCAAAGAAATGGTCCTGCTAAATGACAAAAACACTTCAAAACAGTATGATTCAGAAGGCCGTCTGACTGTGGAAGAATTTACCTTATGGTCTTATAAAAAGAATTCTTTCGGAAGGCGTATCGTGGAAGAGCGGAAAATGCGTAATGAATACGATTATTCTTCCGTGCGCGATGGCGGCCTTATGAAGCCTGACCTGAAATATTATGAGAACGGGGAGCTTCATCTTTTGCGTAAATACAAGTCTGCTGATTCTTATTCCGAAAAGCTGTATTTTGACGGCGGATTTTCTGTTGAAGTCATTTATGAGAACGGAATCAAGAAAACGGAGATTATTTATATGAATGATGTGGAGAAGAGGAGAAGAAATTTTGAATATTAAGGATGCGCTCAAAAAGTCCGCGCTTCCGTGGATTTTTTTTGTTTCGAGGCGTTTTGCAAAGGTTGACAGAAAAGGCAGTTCTGCTGTCACAAGTACGCTCTCATCGCTTGGAATCTGCTTCGGCGTTATGACTTTGATTACGGTTGTCAGCGTCATGAACGGATTCCAGCACAGTTTTATCGATGTAATAATGGAAGTGAGTTCATATCATATCCGCACGGAAAATGTCACTGATGAAAATGCGGCTCAGTTCGAGGAATTCTGTTCTTCTGAAAAACTTATCAAATCATTCACGCCTTTTTATGAGGCTCAGAGTCTTGTCACAGGTCCGTCTGGAAGGGAAGCCGCCGCGATGATAAAGGCCGTCCAGCCTGAAATCATGGAGAAGGACGAGGGCTTTAAAAAGCAGGTTTCTGTAATCGCAGGAAAATTCGATCTTTCGGAGCCTGGGAACATCGTCATCGGCTCGGATCTTGCTCGAAGCACAGGGGCAAGGGTCGGCACGACTCTCAATCTTTATGCTCTTTCCGGTGGCAATGATGTAGATTTGTTCTCAACTGACCGCGTTTTCAATGTAACCGGAATTTTTTACACTGGCTACGGCGACATAAATTCAACATTCGCGTTCATAAACATCGATGACGGCAAAAAATATTTCGGCACAGGCTCAAAAGTCGTGTACGGAATCAAACTTTTTGACACGGAGAGCGATTCGCGGGAAATCTCCCGGATTACGGCAAAATTCCCTTCGCTCAGGGCAGATTCCTGGAAAAACTACAACCGCTCGTTTTTCGGGGCATTGAGGGTCGAAAAGAACATGCTGATGGTTCTGGTCTTTTTGATTTTCGTGGTAGTCGCAATCAACATCTTCAACGGAATGAGGCGAATGGTCTATGAAAGGCGTGAGGAAATCAGCGTGCTCACGGCATTCGGAGGCAGGCCTTCTTCAATCCAGTCAATTTTTGTGATGCAGGGATTTCTGACCGGATTTTTCGGCTCGGTTCCGGGCGTGATTCTTGGTCTTTTTCTTTCTATTAATATGGACAGCGTTTTCATGCTTCTCTCAAAACTTTCGTACTACGCTTCCATGTTTGCCGTTATGGTGCTTAATCCTGCGAACGGAGATTTCGTTCGCGAGAATCCGATGTTCATGCTTTATGCGAGCATTCCTCCGAAAATCTTTTCCGGCGAGGTCGTTATGATTGCCCTGTTCGGAATCTGTTCTTCATTGCTTGCTTCGTTTATGGCAAGCCGTGGCGTTTTAAAAATGACTGTAGTTGAGGTGATGAGAGATGAGTGACATTGTTGTGAGCGTAAAATCGCTTGAAAAGACATATAAGACAGAGAGCGAGACCCTTACGATTCTCAGGGACTTAAATCTTGAGATTGAGAAGGGCAAAAAAATCACGATTGTAGGCGAGAGTGGAAGCGGAAAAAGCACTTTCCTTAATATTATAGGCGGGCTTGATAATCCCACAAAAGGAAGCGTGAGGTGCGGCGACTACGAGCTTACGAATCTTGAGGCTGCGAAACTTTCCGAGTACAGAAGTCACTTCCTCGGCCTTATTTTTCAGTTTCACTATCTTCTCAAGGATTTTACCGCGCTGGAGAATGCTTTCTTGCCGTCGATAATGGCGGGCGTTCCAAAAAAAGAGGCTGCAGAAAAGGCAAGGCAGCTTCTGCGGGATGTCGGACTTGAGAACAGAATCGATCATCTTCCGAGCCAGCTTTCTGGCGGAGAAAGGCAGAGGGTTGCCGTGGCGCGCGCCCTGATGAACGACCCTGACCTGATTCTTGCCGATGAGCCTACAGGAAACCTTGACCCGGAGAATGCAAAGATGATTGGCGACCTTCTTTTTTCAGTCGTTGACAAATACAAAAAAACGCTCCTTCTCGTCACGCATGACATGAACCTTGCGAAAAAAGGCGACCTGTGCTATTCAATCAAAAAAGGCCGTCTCGAAGAAGTTGATTTGAAGGGGCTTGTATGACAATTTCTTCTTCAATTCTTTTTGCGTCAAGGCTTTTGTTCCCGCGGACAGGCAAAAAATCCAATGCACGCAGGAGCCTTTTCGGTGCATTGGTCTGCATCGGAATAAGCCTCGTGCCGCTGATTATGGTTCTTACGGTGTCGAACGGCATGATTAAGGGAATCACTGACCGCATGATAGGGCTTTCAAGCTCTCATCTGCAGCTGGTGCTTTATCCGAATTCAGAATTCGCTGAGAATGTCGATAAAATGCGTGAAATCAGCTCAATCATAAAGATGTACGATTCTTCTGTAAAGGAAGTTTACCCGGAGTTGCAGGGAATCGGATTGGCTTCCTCGACAAAAGGCCGTTTCGGAGCTTCAATCCGGGCTATGGAAAGCGGTGTTTTTGAGACGAATCCTGCTTTCAAAAATCTTTTTGAGGTGATTGACGGCACGACCGACATCGCTTCAAAAAATTCATGCGTTCTCGGAAAAAAACTTGCCGAGGATTTGGGCGTAAAGGCCGGGAACACAGTCCGCCTGATTACAACCAAAGAAAATGCTGCAGGGAAGACAATGCCGAAAATCACTTCTCTTAAGGTGAGCGGAATCGTGTCATCTGGCTATCAGGAGCTTGATTCTCTCTGGCTTTTTATCTCGCTTGAAAACGGATTCAAATTGCTTTCTCAGGCTTCTTCGACCCCGCATCTTGGAATTGAGACCGATGACGCTTTCTCGATGAACCTTGAAAAAACTTACCGCTCGCTAAAGCCTTTCCTGGCTTCGGCCGGAAAACTTTACCGCTGGAATGACTTGAATTCTGCACAGTACGAAAATTTTGCCTCAACCCAGATTATGCTGATTTTCATAATGATGCTGATTGTGCTTGTCGCCTCGGTGAACATTTCCAGCGCGCTTGTCATGCTGGTCATGGAGCGGCGTAAGGAAATCGCGATTTTGAAGAGTCTGGGCGGAAGCGCGAACGGAATAGCACTCTCGTTCATAATCACAGGAGCCGTAACAGGATTCTTCGGGGTGCTTTTCGGCCTTCCTCTCGGACTTATTGCATCCGTGAATTTCAGCCCGATTATGAGCGCGATTGAGAAGGTCGTGAACCTTTTCGCAAAACTTATGTGCGTAATCAGCGAAGGAAATCTTTCGGCTTTTACGGATGTGCATCTGCTTGACCCGCAGTTTTATTTGCAGAACATTCCGCTGGTGATTCCAGTTCCGCAGGTCGTTCTGATTGCCGTTGGCACGATTGTGCTTTCCCTTTTGGTTAGCGTGATACCCGCAATCAAGGCCGGCAAAGAAAAGCCGATTGAAACATTAATGAAAATTTAGCCCAGTTCCGCGAACGCCCTTGCTATGATTTCTCATTTTAGCTGGCTTTGTAGTTCTTTAACTTTTTCAAGCGAAATTCCAACGCTTTGAGCAATCTGCTCTGAATTAAGGAGTCTCATTTTTAAAAGATTTTCAGCCACTTCAAGTTTTGCTTTGCCTGCACCTTGCAAAACACCTTCTCTTTTTGCGGCTCTAGTTATATCTCTGTCGTGTAAATTCATAGCGGCGTAATCCCTCCTGAACTTATCGTTGTCTTTGATTTTCTCAACCAGGGCGGAAAGTCGGTTTGAGAAATCATCTTGGCCTGGCTCGTTCGTTTGGATAAAGCGGAGAAATGCCCGAACTTTATCGTCTTTCTCTTCCTTGTATGCACTTGCATTATAAATTACCTTTAGCGATTTGTCATTTAAATTCACGGCGGAAGTTTCCAAACACGAGTTTTGAGTTGCAAAACTCGCAGAAGCATTTGGGGCTTGGGGCGACAGCCCCAGGAGAGAGGGTAGCGACGCACGGTTCAGGCATAGCCTTCACCGAGACTCGCCTAGAAACTCACCTCGTGAGTTTCTTCGCCTACGGCGACCGGCTCCCTAGGGGAGACTTCCCCCCTCACTTTATCCATCATATTTCAAAACCTGCGTTCCAAAACATGACAAATCCCTGCTTTTGTGCTATAATTTTCTTATGGTTTGCGATTTATGCGGTGAAAACGAGGCTGTTCTTTTTATAGAGCAGACTAATGCAAATACAAAACGAAAACTCAACCTGTGCTTCGAGTGCGCAAAGATTCATGGCGTTTCTCCTGATTCCAAGACTATCGGGCGATCGCTTGCCATGCTTTTTGATTCTCTTTTGGGGCGGGCTAAGGCTCAGGTCAAAAAAGAAGATGACCGTCTCTGCCCGGTGTGCGGCATCAGCGTTAAGGAAATCACCATGACCCGTAAGGCCGGCTGCCCTGAGTGCTATTCGATTTTCAGGAATGAAGTGAACGATGTTTTCAAAAAAATCGGTGTCCTGCCGCCTTACAAGGGCACTTTGCCAAAACGACTCAAAAATTTCCGCTCCGTCCTCACTGACCGCATCGTGATTCAAGGCAAACTGGAAGAATCTTTGAAGCGTGAGGATTACGAGAAGGCCGCTGTTTACCGTGATTATCTCAAAGCTCTCGAAAAATCTCCTGTCTCTGGCGGGGAAGACTGATGAGCGAGCAGACAAATATCTCTAGCGACGCATGGTATGCCTTTGACGGCCCAGAGAATGATGTCGTTCTTTCGACCCGCGTTCGTTTTGCCAGAAATTTAGCGAATTTTCCTTTCCCTTACAAATTCAAGGACGATGATGCTGTCCGTGTCCAGACTTTGGTGTTCGATTCTTTCTCCCATTGTGAGGAGCCTGACAAGTATCAGGGGGTCGTGACGAGCGAGCTTGACTCTTTGGGCGCGCAGATTCTTGAGGAGCGGGGCGTTCTGGATTCTTCTTCCTCAAAAGATGCCGGACGGGCAATCGTCGTGCGTACGGACGGAAAAGTTTCATGCGAGGTAAATTCCCGTGACCATATCCGTCTTTCGGCTTTCGTGCCGGGGCTTGACGGAAACGGTGCTTTCAATCTTGTCGCGCGGCTGGACGATGAGCTTCAGAACACTCTCCAGTTCGCAGCGGATTACGAGATGGGCTATCTCACATCGAACATCGCCGACAGTGGCAGCGGAATGAAGGTGAGTTGCCGGGTGCACCTTCCGAGCCTTTCTTTTTCGGGCAAAATCCTTGATTTGTTCGCTTCTTTCAATTCAAAGGAAATCGTAATCAGCGATGTTTTTGGGGCTGGCAACCTTCCTTCTTCTTCTCTTGGATTTTATTATCAGGTTTCAACGAAAGTCGCCGGGAATGGAAGCGAGCTTGACCAGATTGCAGGCCTTGTTTCCGCTGTAAAATATCTTGCTGAGAACGAGCGTCGTGAGCGGAATGTCGTCCTTCGTACAAGACAGACCGAGCTTCGCAACCGCATTTTGCGCTCATATTCAAAAGTAAAATTCGCCTCGCTGATTGATATGCGTGAGGCAATTGAAATAATCTCTGACATAAAATGGGGAAAAAATCTTGGTTTCTTCAGCGGAATCGAGGACCGGGAGCTTTGCGCGCTTTTGTACAGAGTTCAGAACGGCCACCTTGAGTTTGTGCTAAAAAGCCGCAAATTCAATTTCCCTACCGATATCTCGGAGAACAAAAATCTCAAAACGGATTATCTTCGCGCGTTGATTTTACAGGAAGCTTTTGAGAACATAAAAATGAATTAAAAAACTACATTACAGGATGTAAAAAATGGCAGTAATTGGCATTGATTTGGGAACGACGAATTCTTTGGCGGCAATCTGGAAAGACGGAGTTGCAAGGATAATACCGAACGCGCTCGGAAAGTCACTCACTCCTTCCGCAGTCTCAATTTCTGATGACGGAACGGTTCTGGTGGGGCAGGCTGCAAAAGAGCGTTTCATAACCAATCCAAAAGATACTGCGACCTGCTTCAAGCGCACGATGGGGCAGAAATTCTATTATCAGCTCAAAGACAAAAACTTCACTTCAATCGAATTATCAAGCCTTATCCTTTCAAACCTCAAACGGGATGCCGAGCAGTTTCTTGGCGAGAGCGTCACCGAGGCCGTAATCAGCGTTCCTGCATATTTCAACCAGCATCAGAGAAAAGCGACCAAAGAGGCGGGGCGTCTTGCCGGCCTTAATGTCGAGCGGCTTGTCAGTGAGCCTACGGCGGCCGCACTTTGCTACGGAATCAACGAAAAGCCCGACATGAACAACGCCCTTGTGCTTGACTTGGGCGGAGGAACTTTCGATGTCTCAGTCCTTGAATTTTTTGAGGGTGTAATCGATGTAAAGGCCGTGAGCGGCGACAATCATCTTGGCGGCGAGGATTTTACTCACGCGATTGCGGCATGGTTCCTGATCGTGAACGGAATTAAAAATCCTCTTTCTGCCGAAGAAAACGCTGCCCTTAACAAAGCCTCTGAGATTGCAAAATTTTCTGTCTGTGACCGCCTTTCTCCGCATGACGCGAACATTTCTGTTTCTGTCGGGGAAAAAATGCACACGGCTCTTCTGACACCGGCAATTTTTAAGGAAATTGTTTCGGACTTGCTTGAAAGGCTAAAAAAGCCGATTAAAAACGCTCTTTCCGATGCGGGGCTAAAATCTAAAGAAATTGATGCCGTCATTTTGATGGGCGGTGCGACTCGAATGAATGTCGTGACTGAATTCGCGCAGTCCGTGTTCGGCGAGCGGGTTATTACGAGCTACAACCCTGATGAGACTGTTGCGCTTGGGGCGGCCGTTCTTGCGGCTCTCAAGGAGCATAATTCCGAGCTTAAGGAAACTCTCCTTACGGATATCTGCCCGTTCACACTCAGTACGGACTCTCTTGTTCCTGATGGAAATTCCTTAAAGTCAAATCCTCTCCTTATCTGCGTTCCTTTGATTGAGCGTAACACGCCTGTTCCTGTCAGCATTGTAAGACGGTTTTGGACAGCAAGCCTTAGCCAGACCAGCGTGAATATCGGAGTCTTTCAGGGCGAGTCCTTGAACCCGGAGGAAAATGTAAATCTCGGAAATCTTGAGGTCGCTGTTCCTGAGAATTTCCGGGAGCATGAGGCCGTGGATGTCCGCTTCACCTACGACATTAACGGACTTCTTGAAGTTGAGGTAACGGTCGTCTCGACAAATTTTGTCAAAAAAATGCTCATAAATCAGGCCGGCTCCGACATGACCGAAGAAGAAATCAAAGATGCTCAGGAAAAGATGAACGAGCTTAAAATCCTTCCGTGGGAAGAAGAGGAGAACCGTGCGCTTCTGGAACGCGGAATGAGGCTTTACGAGGAGACAATCGGCGATGTGCGCGAAAAAGTTTCCTTACTTGTGAGCCAGTTCGAGAGTGTTCTTGGCTCGCAGAAGCCTGTTCAAATCAGGGAAATGGCCGAAAAACTCAAGGAATTCTTCGATTCAATAGAAGAGGATGATATCTGGTAATGAATCCCTGGCAAATTCTTGAAATCGCACCAACAAATGATAAGACTCAAATCAAGCGGGCTTTCGCAAAGAAACTTAAGGAAAATCCTCCCGATAAGGATGCTTCACTCTATCAGCAAATACGTGAGGCATACAACGCGGCCCTGAGACTGAGCGAATATGTCTCGGACGAGGATGAGGCCGAGGACGATGATGTTTTCGAGCAGGAAGAAGTCGCGCAGGCAGAAGAGGCCGAGTCAACAGAATCCGATGAATCTTCCGAAGATGAAGATTTTGATTCCGATGCCGAAGCAGACTACGACCCTGCTGACGACTTGCTTTCCGAAAAACAGCCTTCTTCTCAGGCGTTCGACATGGCGGAAATCCAGAAATTGCGTGATTCCATGCAGACTACGGAAAATGCCCGAACGCTTTCGGATATTGCCGGTGACTTCACCGTAAAAAACTGGCATTTCAATGAGGAAGCCGACTATTCTTTTGCCGTGAAACTCTTTTTCTGGATAAAATTTCCTGTATACATTACGGCTCTCATATTTCTTATTGTCTGGATGGTCTCGTCAAAATGAATGAAATAATAGATGCAATCAATCACAACTGCTCGGCAAGCGGCGTTGCCGAAATAATAAAACAAATCCTCACATTCAAGCGGCAGTTTTTCCTTTCGATGGACAAAAAAACGCTGAATAACAAATACAGTTTCACCACCAACAAAAAAATGCGGCCGCTGATTTTTGACAACACGCCCGAAAATGTAAAAAGAGTTCCGTGCGTGAATGTGACTTTGAGCGAGCGGAGCGCGGCTTACGGTTCAAAAAACTACAATGACTTTTACTCTGTGATTTCCCGCAAGGATTTGCTTCGTTTGTGCAAGCTTTCTGAAGTTGACGAGAATTTTACAATAGTCTTTGCGTTCTGCGGAACGGAAATTCCTGTAAAGGCGAAAGAACTTGTTCCGATTCTTTCAGAATTCAGTTTTCTTAAGGCTGTTAAGAATTTTTACAAGCTGAAAATCGTAAAAGCATCGTTTCTGATAGATGCTGTTTTCTGGATTATCCTTCTTGCTGTCTTCTATGCCGGAAAAATTGAGCCTTCATTAAAAGCAAAAAAGGAGGCGCAGCAGCTTGAACAGCGGAGATTTCGTGCGCTTGCTTCTGGAAATCGTGAGGTTCTGGAATATTCTGAAAACGGAAACCTGATACTTGAGTTTCTGGAAAACGGTAAATTTCATGAATACAAATATTATGATGAAAAAGGCCGCCTGATACGCATTGAGTCTGAGAGCGGAAAAGAATTCCTTGATTATTATGGTAAAGACGGTGTTTATAAAAGAGAAACTTCAATCAAATCAGAAAGAAGCTTTGAGTATAACAAAAACGGTGCCCTCAGGCTTGAAAAAGGAAAAAAAACACAAATCTTCTATAATTATGACGATAATTTTAAACCTAAGGGCGAAACTTTTGAAGACACGCTGGATGAAATTCGTTACGACTATGATTCCAATGGAAGAAAAATTAATACTCTGAAAAAAATCAGAATAAGCGGAAACATGGCTTTCGATGAGAACGGAAACGCTCTTGATTATGATAGCTCCACAACTTCCACTGCCTGGTACGAATATGATGAAGAGGGAAAACTGCTCAGGGAGAAAATCAGGGAAGGAGACTCAGAAGAAATCTTTGAGACCACTTACAAATATGACGAGAACGGAAAACTTGTTTTTGTAGCACACGCAGACGGAGGCTCGGATTTATACCGCTATGACAGCCAAGGAAGGCTTTACCTGAACGAAAAAAGGAAAAAAGCTTCTGACTACTATTCTTCAGCCTCAACATATTATACTTATAATAAAAATGGCACTCTTAAAAAACTTGATATAAGCTACCACCATTCTGGAAAAGACTCATGGATTTACATTTATAATGACGATGATTGTAAAATTTACGAAAAAATGGATAAGACTGATGTAGACAGATTAGACTACAATAAATTTCACAAACATAGATTATATGAATCCTGGTTCATGTACGACTTTTACTATAATGGCAATATAAAAAGAATCACAAGGTACTTTTTATAGGGGGCTGCCTTCGCATTCGCTCAGGCCAGTCTTTCCGTGGTTCCGCCTTTCGGCTGCATTGCTGCGTTCCTTCGCTTCTCTGCGTCACTTCGCAACGGCTTCGCCGCCACTACAATCCTTAGCCCGCCAGTTCCTTGAGCATTTCCTCAGCCTTGTCGAAAAATCCTTCTTCAATAAAATCCGCGAATTTTTCTTTTAAGTCCAGAAGATTCTCGCGCAAGATTTCCCGCGTTTCCCCGCACAAAATCACCTCGCAGTACCCCTGTTCCCGAATCTGCTTTGCCGCATGATTTTCAATCTGATTAACAAAAGCGACGTATGGAAGTGCCTTAAGTTCTTTTAATTTCCCACGCGCGAGAATCGGAAATTTTATATTTATCGAAAACCTCTGTGAACTCTGTGCGCTCTGTGAGGAATTTATTAAATTCTCAAAGATTACTTCGCTCAAAGGAAGAGCCGCGCTGGCGGCGTAAGTGGTGCTCATGCCGGAAAGCCGGGGGTTTATCTCAATCACGAACCATTTTTCGCCGTCAAAGACCAAATCTACTTGCGCGATTCCGTCAAGGTGCAAACCGTCCGCCACTTTCAAAAGCATTGCGTTAAGGTCGGCGATTTTGTACTTTTCGGCTTCTTCCTCGTTCAATCCAATCGGACCAAATTTTACGCTCTGCTTGGGGCTTGTGATTCCGTACTGGTTCACGCTGAATTTAAACGGCGGAAAAATCGTGTAGTCGCCGCATTCACTTTTTTCATCAAAAGTTCCGTAGATTTCACAGCCGAACTGTTCGCCACCAATCATTTCTTCTATAATTCTATCCGAAGTCGTCTTTTTTGACTTCAAGATTCCGACCGCCTCATCAAAATCGTTCACCACGTCCGCGCCGAAGGAACTCAAGCCCGTCGTGTCTTTTATAATCACTGGGAAGCGGAGTTTCTTAACTTCATGAAAAACCGAATCGCGGTAGACATTGCTCTTCAATTCCCGCCTATTTCCACCGTTTATCCAAAGCTCGTGATGCATGTAGACCGCCCGCGCAGCGTTCACGCCGATTTTCTCCAAAAAAAGATGGGTGCGCCACTTGTCAAAGCAAATCACCGCCGTATCGACCGAGTGACAAATCGTTTTGATTCCTTTTTCGCGCAAAAAATCAGCGACCATCGCATCCTTTATCGTAAGCCAGTCGTAAGGCGTGACGTAAAAACTCGCCGCGACCGCCAAATCTGGCTTCAACTCCGCAAGCTCCTCTGCGATTTCTTTTTCTTTGTCAGATTTTATTAGCAGCCGCCCAATCCGCTTCACTTTCCTAGAATCTTCTATATTATTGCCCGAAACGTCAGCCAGAAACATCGCGGGAAGTTGGCTCGCAATCAAAAATTCATGCTCTCCGTGATTTTCCGCAAGAAAATCCCATTGCTCTGTGAAAGAGGGGAGTGTGATTGTCTTGATTGCCTCGTCGTCATAGAGATTTGAACTTGTCGAATAAAAAAGAATCCGCATGGAAAGAATTATACAAAAATCTTACTGCAATGCCCACTCAATGTTCGAAATTTCTTCACGGAGAGAGTTGTCGCCTGTAAGATTGACGAGCGTTTCTAGCAAATCTGCGCCGCATGACCACACATCAGGATAAAATCCGAAGCCTTCGCCGTGCCAGTTTTGGAAAGTTGAGTAATAATTTTTAAATTCTGTGGCAGAAATGCAAAATTCTATTTTGGACTCTGGAAGCCTGTATGGGTGAACATTTCCGTATTCAATACACCCCGAAGAATTTTCGCCTAAAATGATAGCCTTCGCCCCGAAAATTTTCTTTGCGTTTGCAACGAATGACTCTGTTGCTGAAGCTGAATTTCTGTCAATAATTATAATCAGCTTGCCAGAAAAACGAGATTTTTCAGGAACGGCAATGGTATCTTTGCTTGAAATAGATTTCTTGTTTATCCGAGCCATTTTGTCATACACTATTCTGCACGGGGATTTTTTCTGCTCAGAATTCCAATCCTTAAAATATTCAAGCCCCATTTTGTATTCTTCTGTGCCCCTGTAAAATTTTTCATATTGAATCATCTCAATTTGAACCGTAGCTGGGGAAATTATGTCCGGAAAAATTGGCAGTCCTGAATCTTTATGTATTTTTTCCCAAAGCCCATAAGCGTTTAGTTCAAGTTCTTTGTCGCTTAGCTTTTCGCTCTCCGGCATATAAAGCAATGTGAAAAAAACTGTCGCATACGAATCCGACCCTCCTCCGTTGCTCCTCAAATCCACGATTATGTTTTTCTTGTTCTGAAATTTCGAGCCTGCTTTCATAAATCTGTCGAAATTCCTGTCAGTTCCTTTGCGGTAAACTGAATCATACTCAGGCGGCATAAAATGGCTTAGCGAAATGTAAGCGGAATCCTCGGTTTCTTTTTCGCCGTAACGGACAGTTTGCCTCAAATCTATGGGAATTTCGGACTTCACAAGAATTTCGTGCGTTTTTCCGCCGATTGGAACGGCGAGAGATTTTTCTTGCGTGGGGAAAATGTTGATTTTGTCGTCAGACTTTTTGAACATCTGAGAGTAAGAAGGAAGCCGAGCCTTTGAGATTTCGCCGATTCTGTAAATTTCCTCGCCTTTTGCTGAATAATTGAAGAGATTTTCCGTGTCGCCCTCATATTTTGACCCGACTTTGATTCCGATTTTTGCTGAATTTTCCCCGACTTCTGAGACTTCAAAAGAATTTCCCGATTTTTTCACGAAAATGTCCGACCAATAGACGATGTAATCATCACAGAAGTGCCAGACCCAGTAATTGAGGTTGATTGAAAAATGCGTGTCTTGAATTTTGCCTGAAAGTTCGTTTTTCAGAACCTCAAACAATTCCCCAACTGCTATTTCTTTTCCTTCAAAATGATTTCTCACATTTTCTTTGAGGATTTCCAAGTCCAATCCACGCTCGCAAGCCTTTTCGTAACCCGCATAAGTTGTTTTCAGAAGATAGCAGAGCATGTCCAAGTCTTTTTCAAGCTGTTCTTCTGAAATTTTCTCGGTGAATTCAAAGTCCGCGTAGGGATTTTCGATGTCCTTCCACTCGCAAGGTTCAATTTTGAGCGCATTTGATTTGATTTCTTCGGGGGCGGGGCAATATTCCTTGTATTTTCCGCTGGTTGAGGAGCAGGCGGAGAACAAAAATGACAAAACAGCGAGCGCAAAACTAAGAAATTCCAAGTTTTTTTGAAACTGATGCAGACTTTTCATGATGATTTATATAATAAAACCGCCCGATTTTAAAGTAAAGCGAGAATCCCGAAAAGCAAACTTTTGTTATAAAACGAATGGATTTTCTTATAGAAAATTATCATTGAATCATCTCCCAAAAATCGCTAAAATACCCTTAATCAAAAAAATCATTGGGGAAATTATGAAAATCAACGGCTCACAGATTGTAATTGAATGCCTTGTAGAGCAGGGCGTAGATACAGTTTTCGGTTATCCAGGCGGAAACATCCTTAATATTTATGACGCGCTTTATAAAAATTCGGACAGAATCAACCATATTTTGACCGCTCACGAGCAGGCCGCAGCTCACGCCGCAGACGGATATGCCCGCACAACAGGCAAGGTCGGTGTCTGCATGGCAACTTCTGGTCCTGGTGCTACAAACCTTGTAACAGGTATCGCAACCGCTTACATGGACTCAATTCCTGTAGTTGCAATCACTTGCAATGTAGGAACTCCCTTGCTCGGAAAAGACACTTTCCAGGAAATCGATATCACGGGCGTAACCCTTCCGATTACCAAGCACAATTTCATCGTAAAAGATGTAAAAGATTTGGCGAAAACTTTCCGTGAGGCATTCATCATCGCAAAATCAGGCCGCCCGGGCCCGGTTCTCATCGACATTCCAAAAGATGTCACAGCAAAAGAATGTGAATTCGAGCCTCTCAAAAAAGGAGACACAGGCCTCGAATCTCTCGTCTCTGAGAACTCAAATTTCTCACGAGTCGTAAAAGTTGCGGTTCCAACAGACGAAGAAATCAAAAAAGCCGCAGAAATCATCAATAAATCAGAACGCCCTGTAATCTACGCAGGCGGCGGCGTTAAAATCTCTGGTGCCGAAAAGGAACTTTTGGAATTCGCAGAAAAAGCACAGATCCCGGTTGCAGAAAGCCTTATGGGCCGCGACGTATTCCCGGCAAGCCACCCCTTGTGCACATGGATGGTCGGTATGCACGGAACCCGCGCCAGCAACATGGCAGTCACAGAAAGCGACCTCGTTCTGGCGCTTGGCTCACGCTTTTCTGACCGCGTAATCGGCGACCCGAAAGTTTTCGCCGCAAACGCAACTGTCCTTCACATCGACATCGACCCTGCCGAAATCAACAAGAACATTCCGGCTCAGGAGCAGCTCGTGGGCGACGTTAAGGCAATCCTTACCCGCCTGCTTCCTCTCATCGAAAAACGCGAGCACAAAGACTGGCTCAAAAAAGTCGATGAATGGAAAAAGGTTGTTCCGGCCTGCTATTCAGAAGTCAAGCCGAACGCAATTAATCCAAAGTTCATGCTTGAGACAGTTCACAAATACGCAGGCGACGACGCATACATCACAACCGAAGTCGGCCAGCACCAGATGTGGACAGCTCAGTTCTATCCGTTCGCAAAGCCACGCCGTTTCGTAACATCAGGCGGCCTGGGAACAATGGGCTTCGGAACAGGTGCCGCAATGGGAATCCAGGTTGCTCACCCGGAAGGCCGCGTAGTTCATATCGCAGGTGACGGCTCATTCCGCATGAACTGCAACGAACTCTGCACAATCGCGCGCTACAATCTTCCAATCGTAATCGTTCTGGTAAATAACGGCACTTTGGGCAACGTTCGCGTATGGCAGAAGCTCTTCTACGACAAACGCTACAGCCACACAACCCTCGACTTCGGTCCGGACTGGCAGAAGCTCGCCGACGCTTATGGGGTAGGCTACTACAAGGCTCAGAACAACGCCGAGTTCGAGAAAGTCTTCAAAGAGGCATTCGAGAGCAAAAAGCCGTGCATCGTAGACTCAGCCGTTGACATCGACGAAATGATTCTCCCGATGGCAATCCCAGGAAAACCAATCGACGACCAGATGATGAGCTGGGCCAATTAAATAATTCGGAATTAGAAATTAGGAGTGAGGAGTTAGCGGTTAGCAGTGAGCTGTTGGGCGCCTCCTTTCGCACTTCGTGCGAAAGACCGGGCTATCCGCAGTTCCGCGCTAACCGCGCTCCATTCTTCCATTCAGTCGCTTTGCTCCCTCATTTCAGAACAGCCCTTGGGGCTGCTGCTACTATCCCTGGCGCATGAAAGCTCGCAGGCTGGCACCGCGGAAAAACCTTAAAATTCCCCTAAAAATATTTATAATTTCTTGCTTATTTGCTATAATAGCCTTTATATATGAAAAGGAATCTTTTTAAGGCAATTATTGCATATACTGCTGCATCTTTTCTTGCTGTGGCATTGTTGGCTGGCTGTGCTTCAACTCCGCGCACCAATCCTTCAAAAAAACGCGAGATTAAGCTTACGAATTCGGCGCACATTCTTTCTCAGATGACTACCGAGGAAAAAGTCGCGCAGCTTTTTATCATTACGCCGGAGCAGCTTGTTTCAGGCGAAATACACGGAGCGCAAACCGAGCCGAACTCAGCTCTTTCAAAGTCCGCCGAGAAATATCCCGTCGCAGGATTCATTCTCTTTGCGCGGAACATAAAAAATCCTGCGCAAACCCGTGCGCTCACAAAATCACTTTCTTCGCTTACGCCTATACCCGCAATCCTTGCCATTGATGAGGAGGGCGGTCGCGTTGCACGGCTTGCCCGGAACGAGAATTTCTTCCTTCCGAAGTTCAAGAGCATGGGAACTGTCGGAAAAACAGGAAACATAGAAAATGCCCGCGGGGCAGGGCAAATCATCGGCTCCTATCTGTCAACATTCGGTTTTACGGTTGATTTTGCTCCCGATGTCGATGTAAACACAAATCCTGAGAATATCGTCATCGGAGACCGGGCTTTCGGTGAAAATCCTCAGATTGTGGCTGATATGGCCGGTGCTTTTTTGAGCGGTTTGCATTCGACTGGCGTAAAAGGCTGCATAAAGCACTTCCCTGGCCACGGAGACACAAAGGGTGACACTCATGCGGAATATGTTGCCGTCACAAAGAGCTGGGAAGAGCTTAAATCATGCGAGCTTATTCCTTTCAAACAGAATTTCAGCGTTACCGACTCTGTTATGATTGCGCATGTGACTTGTACGGCCATTGACACGGATTATCCGGCATCCCTTTCAAAAAAACTCATCACTGATAAACTTCGAGGAGAGCTTGGCTACAAGGGAGTCGTCCTGAGCGATGCTCTCGATATGGGCGCAATCGAAAAGAATTATGGCTCCGGAGAAGCAAGCGTCCTTGCATTTGAGGCCGGAAATGATATTATCCTTATGCCAAAGGATTTTCATGCCGGCTACGAGGCTGTTCTTGAGGCAGTTCGTTCTGGAAGAATCAGCAAAGAGCGGCTCAATGAAAGCGTGCTCCGAATCTTGCATCTGAAAGGCTTTTAAGCCCCAATTGTGGAGAATGAAAAAACAGACTTCATATCTTCTTATATTTATTCTCTCGTGTTTTGTTGTTCTTCTTGCTCTTGCGGCCTGCAGTTCTGTTAAAAAAACTGGTGATGCCTCGAAATTCCGGGTAATTCTTGGGGACGAGCAGTTTGAGCAATATGAGCCACTTTTGAAAGACAGACGGGTCGCGCTCTTTTCAAATCATTCTGGAATCGTTGGTGACAAAATCACGCTTTCGGACGGAAACATTCAGTATGGCGGTTTCGTAAGTTCTTCGGAAAAGGACATTTCATACATCCCTTTTGGAAAGGACTTGTCTGGAAAATCAGTCTCTTATGGCGAGCATGTCCTTGATTCGCTCCTTTCCCACGGAATTAATGTGACGACGATATTCTGCCCGGAGCATGGTTTCCGGGGCACGGAAGATGCGGGCGCGACGATTGCAAGCAGCGTTGATGAAAAGACAGGCATCCCGATTCGTTCCCTTTACGAAGATGACATGAACCACAAAATAAACCCAAAGAACATGGAGTTTTTTGACAGTCTTGTCATAGATATTCAGGATGTCGGGCTTCGGTACTACACTTATTACATCACGCTGTATTATCTTATTGATGAATGTGCAAAGAATCAAAAACAAGTCGTAATCCTGGATCGGCCGAATCCGAACGGCTTTTATGTGGACGGTGAAATCCTCAAGGATGACTTCAAATCCGGAGTGGGGCAGCTTCCGATTCCAACGGTGCACGGCATGACTTTGGGAGAGCTTGCCCGGATGATAAACGGCGAGGGCTGGCTTTCGGCAGGCAAAAATTCATGCAGCCTCACAGTCATTCCCTGCAAAAATTACACGCATCAGACAAAATACGCTCTTGTCCGTGCTCCTTCGCCAAACATCAAGAATATGCGGGCCGTATATTTGTACGCTTCAACTTGCTTTTTTGAGAACACGATTGTCTCCATAGGACGAGGCACAGATTTTCCTTTTGAAGCCTACGGAAGCCCTTTCTTTGCCTCTGTTAGCGGGGCTGATTTTTCTTTCGTTCCGAAATCCATACCAGGGGCATTGAATCCGCCGTTTTTAGGTGAAACATGTTATGGAATAGACCTGCGCTCGAAGCCCCTTGAAGAAATTTTTGCTGCTGGCTGTGACATTTCCTACCTTTTTGATGCGTACCAAAAGGCAAAATCCGCCGGAAAAGATTCGGAATTTTGGGGAAAAGCACGCCTGAAGAATTACTATTGGATAGACCTCTTAAGCGGCTCAGCTTCTCTCCGTGAGCATATTTCAGCCGGTGTTCCTGCCGAAACCATAAAGAAAAACTGGCAGACCGACATTGAAAATTTCAAGAATCTTAGAAAACCATATCTTTTGTACGAAGAATAATTTAGCTGACAAAAAAAATTCCCCGGCTTGCAAAATCACTCGCAAACCGGGGAATTTTTTTGTCTTAGTTAAAGACTAGTCCAAAGCGTGTCCTG
This sequence comes from Treponema sp., assembly GCF_017430385.1. GTDB lineage: Bacteria > Spirochaetota > Spirochaetia > Treponematales > Treponemataceae > Treponema_D. The sequence continues at coordinate 16,206 of NZ_JAFRNB010000079.1, read as the reverse complement.
CTGAACCGAGAACGTCAACACACTTGTGCATGTACATCTTTTTGAGCTCATCGCGAGCTGGTGTGAGGTACTGGCGTGGGTCGAAGTCGCCTGGGTGCTCAACAAAGTGGCGGCGGATAGCAGCTGTCATAGCCAAGCGTCCGTCTGAGTCGATGTTGATTTTGCAGACTGCTGATTTAGCTGCCTTGCGGAGCTGCTCTTCTGGGATACCAACTGAGTCAGGGATTTTTCCGCCGTACTGCTCGATGATTTTTACATACTCAACTGGAACTGAAGAAGATCCGTGGAGTACGATTGGGAATCCCGGGAGCTTCTTCTCGATTGCTTCGAGAACGTCGAATGCCAATGGTGGCGGAATAAGAACGCCGTCAGGAGTGCGTGTACACTGCTCTGGAGTGAATTTGCATCGTCCGTGTGATGTTCCGATAGAGATTGCGAGTGAGTCACAGCCTGTTTTTGAAGTGAAGTCGATGACTTCCTCTGGTTTTGTGTATTTTGACTCTTCTGCAGCAACATCATCCTCAACGCCGCCGAGAACGCCAAGCTCTGCCTCAACTGTAACATCGTGAGCGTGAGCGTATTCAACAACTTTCTTTGTGAGGGCAACATTCTCGTCGTAAGGAAGGGCTGAGCCGTCGATCATTACTGAAGAGAAACCGTTGTCGATACAGTCTTTTGCTACCTCAAAGTTTGGACCGTGGTCGAGGTGAAGAACGATTGGGATGTCGCATCCAAGCTCATGAGCGTACTCAACAGCACCGCGAGCCATGTTTCGGAGGATGTTAGCGTTTGCGTAAGCGCGTGCGCCTTTTGAAACCTGCAAGATTACAGGTGATTTTACCTCAACACAAGCCATGATGATAGCCTGCATCTGCTCCATGTTGTTGAAGTTGAATGCCGGGATAGCATATCCGCCTTTCATTGCTTTTGCGAACATATCTTTTGTGTTCACCAAGCCAAGTTCTTTGTAGCTAGTCATAAAAACTCCTTTAAAAATCGTAAGGTCAGCGACCTAAAAAAACTATAGACTATAATATGTTTAAAACGCGAGAAAATCAAGAAGAAGTCGCTTTTGTCTAAAAAATTATTCTATAAAAATCAATTCTTCAAATAAAATGAAAAAAATAAAAATAGTCTTTTATTTTATTTGACAAAGATGTGTGTTAGAAATATAATAATTATTGATTTTGTGTGTTTTTGGTTCAGCCTTGCCGATATTAAACATAGAGGTGGCTTTTCCAAGTAAAAGACACAAATTAACGAAAAAGGAGTTTTTGAATGAAAAAAGGCGTAGTAGTCTTTACTAGTTTTGCATTCCTGCTTGCGCTCTCTATCCCTGCAGTTGCACAACCTAGCTCAAAGGCCGTAGAAACAAGAATTATCGATAACTTTGATAATGTTGGTTCTCAGGATTATCAGGTACCGGGCAAAACGGTCAACAGCACTGAGACGCACAACTGGACATGGAATGTTCAGGCCAGCCACTATATTGACAAAGAGAAGGGCTTCCCGAAGTTGACTTATTTCGATGCACAGCCAAATTCTCTCAAATTGTTCAATAAAGAAGGCGACCAGCCAAAAGTTCTCGGCGTTCAGACAAGCTATCTCCGAAAAGGTGAGAACTGGTTTGAAATCTACCCGGAGAACGAAGGAAAACCTTATGAGATTCCGTTCGTAGGAACTGTAACTCAGGTTGACTTCTGGGTTTGGGGTGCTAACTATCTCTATTTCATCGATATTTTGATTCGTGATGCTGATGGTCGTGTTTACACTCTTCCTGCCGGAAACCTTGCTTTCAACGGATGGCGAAATGTAATCGTTCCGATTCCTTCATATATCCGACAGCACTCACGCTTGCGCTCTGGTCCGACAACAATGACATTCGTTGGATTCCGAGTTCGCACAGATCCTGATGAATATGTTGATAACTTCAATATCTTCTTGGATCAGCTCAAGTTCTCTACAAACGCTTTGAGCAATGTATTCGATGGATATGAGCTTAAGAATGCTGAGTTCGGTGATTCTGCATCTAGCGGAAGCTCAAGCACATCAGCACAAGGAGATGCAAAATAATGAAAAAGTTACTTACAGTTGCAATCGCATTGGCTCTTTCAGCAACAGTTTTTGCACAGAGCAGACAGGATGATAATGAAAGCCTTGCTTCACCAGATCCAACAGTAATTGGTAATGATGCAGCACGACAGGCTCTCCGCGAGGTTTCTGTTGACCGCTATGAATTGGAAGGTAGCTGGAACGCTCACATTTCACCAGATAATGGTGTAATCAATGCACGCCTCTTTGAAGGAAACCCTCTTGCAAAAGAGCCTCTCAAAGGTGAGGAAGAGGCAGAGGATTCGAAAGTTCTCGGTATCAAAGTTGAGTTCTTCCACCGTGGCGTAAACTCATTCTACATCAAATCAGCACGCCCAATCCCAATCGAGGGTGTCACAAAGACAATTTCTCTCTGGGTTGCTGGCCGAAACATGAACCATGAAATGTATGTCCTCGTACAGGACTACAATGGCAACAACTTCGAGCTCTTCCTCGGAACACTTGGTTTCTCTGGATGGAAAAAGATGTCTGTAGCAGTTCCACCAACTCCGGATGGAGAGCATGGAATCATTCAGTCATCTGCTTATAACGGTGTAAAACCAGGCTTGCGCATTGTTGGTTTCCGTGTTGACTGTAACCCAATGCTCGCTCGCGGCACATACTACATGTACCTCGACGACCTTCGCGCTGTAACAGACCTTTATGATCTTGAGAACCGCGACGAAGACGACATGAACGATGACTGGTAGTCGTTAATACCACAGTTGTTCTGTGAATGCCCGCTGATTATTCAGCGGGTTTTTTTATGCCCGAATGAATTGATGTTGAATTTTCTGATTCTTTTACTTGTAAGACCGGGTTTTAAAATGTAAAATAATGATTATGAATCTTAGTAATTTTGGAATCAACGCTTATAAAAATGCGGCGTCTGGTTCTTCTGAAAATACAAACGAAAAGAAAATTTCAGCTCCTGTTTTTGAGAAAATTTCATCGCAAAAAGACGAAAAGGTAAATGAAAATCCTGGCTTTGTAAAGTCATCTTTTTCTGCTGAGCGTAAGTCACAGCCCTCACCAGAACATCATAAATCAATCAACGAGCTTTTTGACAAAAGATTTTTCCCGCATCTGAATGACAAGGATTTTCAGGGGAACGAGTCAGCTCGTATTGCCGCAAAAGCTCTTACTTCCGGCGGGCTTATTAAGGTTCCTGAAAAACCGCGTGAAAAAGACGGCAAGGAGAATATTTACCGCCGCGTCGCAAAATTCCTCATGCTTATTGGCGTAGATGAGGCTGCAAAAATACTTCCGCATCTTACCGAGGAGCAGACTGAAAAAATTATCCCGGAAATTGCTTCAATCCGTTATGTCGAGCCGGAAGAAGCTAAGGAAATTCTTCAGGAATTTCAGGGGCTGGTCAAACAGGCTCGTGAAGAGGGCGGACTGGACACTGCGCGTGCGATTCTTGAAAAAGCATTCGGAACGCATAAGGCAGGCGAAATCCTTGAAAAAACTGCTACTCAAATATCAGGAAAACCTTTTGAATATCTTGCCGAGGCGGACAGCGAGAGGGTTTCTCTTCTTTTAAAAGACGAGTCAAATGCGGTCAAGGCGCTCGTTCTTTCTTATCTGAATCCGAAAACTTCCGCTCAGGTTATCAATGGAATGGAAACCGAGGACAAAAAAGATGTCGTAATGCGCCTTGCAAAACTAAATAAAATTTCCCCGGAAATCGTTCAGCGGGTTGACAAGGCGTTGCAGGAAAAAATGAATCATCTTGCGACATCAAAATCCGATTCTATCGATGGAAAAAATATACTCGCCCAGATTCTCAAGCGAATGTCTCCAGAGGCAGAGGAGGGCATCCTCAGTAATCTTGCGGAACAGGATTCGGAGCTTGGTGAAGATTTGCGCGAAAGACTTTTCACGACAGAAGATATCATCAATGCAGATGACCGCTTCGTTCAGGAAAAACTTCATGACATGGACGAGGAAGAAATCGCATATCTCATTGCTTTGAAAGCAGATGACTTTCGTGAGAAAATATTGGGTAATGTTTCTGAAAACCGCAGAAAATCAATCCTCGAAACAGAGAAATTCTTATATCCGATGCGAAAAAGCGACTGCGAAAAGGCAACATCACAGTTCTTCTCGACTCTTCGCCGTGCTTATGAAGAAGGAAAATTGTATATAAAAGGTAGGGATGACGAACTTTATGTCTGAGCTTTTAAAAAAAGGTGATTCTTATAAATCTTTTGTTGTATTAAATGTTTTTGATGTGCCGGATTATCATTCGAAGGCTTTTCATCTTCGTCATACAAAGACCGGGCTGGAAGTTTTTCATCTTTTAAACGATGATTCTGAAAATCTTTTTGCTTTTGCATTCAGAACTCCAAACACCAAGTCGAACGGTCTCGCGCACATAATCGAACATTCGGTTCTTTGTGGTTCTGAAAAATATCCTCTCAAAGACCCTTTTGTCGTGATGTCGAATCAGAGTGTCAAAACTTACCTGAATGCGATGACTTATTCCGATAAGACTGTTTATCCTGCAAGTTCCATAGCAAGGGCTGATTATTTTAACCTTATGTCAGTTTATGGAGATGCCGTTTTCTTCCCGCGCCTCGACAAAGAAATTTTCATGCAGGAGGCACATCGTCTCGAAATCGATGAGAATGGAAATCCTTCGATTCAGGGAGTCGTGTACAATGAGATGAAGGGAAGTTATTCCTCCTTTGAGTCCGTTGCGGCTGACATTTCCCTCATAAGCCTTTTAAAAGGTTCAATTTATGAAAAGGATTCTGGCGGCGACCCTCTTGAAATCCCGTCCGTTACTTACGAGGAATTTTTGGATTTCCACAAAACTTGGTACCGGCCGGACAACTGTTTCGTATTTTTGCATGGAAATATTCCTACGGTGGAGCAGCTTGATTTCTTGCAGGATAATTTCCTTATTCGCCTTGAAAAGAAATTCCCGGATATTGATGTTTCTGAGGCAGCGCGAAAAAAGAGGCTTGAGAATTTTATAAATCTTGTCAAACCTGCAAAAATTTCTGAGCCGATTGAGCTTTATGCCGAAGGACCGAGCAGTGACGGTGAGGAAAGCAATACTGTTCTCGTGAACTGGCTCGTCGGCCGTTGTGAGAATGCGCTTTCTGCCACTGAAAAAACTGTGCTTACAGGAATTTTGTGCAATCATGACGGATCTCCGTTGCAAAAGGCCTTGCTTGAAAGTGGTCTTGGCGAGGATTTGGCTCCGCAGAACGGACTTTTTGGTTCAATTTATAATGCGGTTCTGACAGTCGGACTTCGCGGAGTCAAAAAAGGCGATGAAAAAAAAGTCGAAACTGTAGTTCTTGATACGATAAAAAATCTTGTTGAGAACGGAATTTCTGATAAGGATATTGAATCCACGCTGACTACTTTGGAATTCTCTCATCGTGAGATTAAGCGCGGTCACGGACCTTTTGCTATTTCCCTTATGGCACGCCCGATTTATGGCTGGCTTTATGGTGAGGACCTTGAAAAGCAAATCCGTATGCGCACACACCTTGAGGAAATCCGCCGGAAAATCGAATCAGATTCTTCCTATATACAGACTCTTCTTAAAAAACTCCTTCTTGAGAATAAGAGCCGTTCGCTTGTGGTTGTCACTCCATCAAAAAATTACACCGAACGGCGTGAGGCGTTGGAAAAGGAAAAAATCGCCGGCCTGTTAAAGGTTAAGACTGTGCAGCAGATAAAAGAAGAGAGTGATGCCCTTCATGCTTTCCAGCAGGCTGATGATGATTCGGCATGTCTGCCACACCTTCGACCAGAAGATTTTATCTCGAACGGAAAGCCGATGATGAATCACTCGAACATTCAGATTGATTCTCTTGCGGGCTGTGACGGTTCTTCTGTTCCTTTCCTTAAAAATTTGGACAACACGAACGGCATCATTTATTTTGATGTCGGATTTCCTGCCGATGTGGTTTCTTCTTCGGATTATCCGCTTTTGCCGGCTTTCGCTGACTGCGTGACAGAATGTGGATGGGGAAATCTTAGCTGGGCTAAGGCTGCCGAGGAAACTGCCCTGCATACAGGTGGAATCGGCGTGAATCTTCTTACAATGGAAGGCCCTGATACTGAAAATGCCCGAAAACTTGCAGAAAAATATAACTGGATAAAGCGCGACTGGGTGATTTTCAGGATGTCGATGCTTGATGAGCAGGCAGAAAATGCTTTGAATCTGCTCAAAGGTTGCCTTTGCGAGACTGATTTTTCTGATGAAAAGAGAATCCGTGATATTCTTAACGAGAGCCGCAATGATTTTGAGTCATCAGTGATTCCTGACGGTCATATTTTTGTTTCCAGCCGCATTTTGTGCCAGAATTCTCGGAAAACTGCCGTGGACGAAATATGGAACGGTATCTCGCAATATTTTACCATGAAAAAAATTGCCGATACACCGGTTTCCGAAAACATAAAGGAATTCCGCCGGCTTTTCGCAGAGATTAAGTCTGGCGGTGCAATCATTCATGTTACGGCCGAAGATTCAGCCTTCAAAAAACTTGACGGCCTTCTTCCTCAGTTCGTCTCCGATGTGAAAATCCATGCTCCTAAAAATCCACGCTCTTGTTCTGACTCTGATTTCTTTGCGCTTACAAAAATTTCCGGCGAAGAGGGGACTGTTCCGAATTCCGAGGCTTTTGTGACTTCATCTCAGGTCGGCTATGCTGCGGAGTGCATTCCTGCTTCCAGATACGAGGACAAGAACAGCTATTCCGAGGAGGTCTGCACGCACTGGCTGTCGAACAATCTTCTTTGGGAAAAAATCAGGACGATTGGCGGTGCTTACGGTGCGTTCTGCAATGCTGAGCCGATGTCGGGGGCACTGGTCTTTGCGACTTACCGTGATCCTTCGGCTTTTGATTCATGTGATGTCTTTGAGAACTGCCTCAAAGAAGCCAGCGAATACGATTTTTCTGATGATGATGTCGTAAGGACCGTGATGGGATGCTACAGTCATTTTATTCAGCCTCAGTCACCGAAAGGTCGCGGTGCTTCATCTCTCACCCGGCTTCTTTACGGAATAACTGATGAGGATCGTGAGCGAAAAATCCTCGGAATCCTTAATACGACTCCTTCCAGTTTGAAAGAGGCTTTTGTTCGCCTTTATGATGGACTTTCCGATAAAAGAAGTGCGGAGAGCAAGAAAAAAACTGTGATTTGCGGTAAAAAAATGCTTTCTGAGAGCGGTTTTGCTGGAAAAATCATAACATTACCGTTATAATCTTAAGTGAAGATTAAGTTTTTTTATTGATAAAAGTAAGGAGCCTAAAATGAAGAACGATAAATTTGACAAATGTTTAAGAATGATGCGGCAGCTGGTTTCTGACATTCAGGGCGCACCTCTCCCAAGCGAAGATTTGGCGCCTGAGCTTTACCGAATCTGGTACGAGCATGTTCAGACTGCCGGCATGGAATGTCTTTCTTATCTTGACGAGAATTTTCCTCTCGAAAAGGAAGATATCGACTCTACATTGAACAAATTTCTCAAATAAGGGCCTGTAAGATTTTGCTTTGCCTGCTAAAGTTCATTATTCAAACTGTCGAAAATGAAAGAAGATAATCAGTTTAAAATTTAAATTGGTGGGTAGGCGGATATGGCAACTTCAAAAATCAGCAAACGCTTTGATCATTATATTCTTCGCGGAAAATTGCGTCAGGAAGGTTTTGAACGCTGGCGTTATGTTTTATCAGCTGTAAATAAAATTACCGGCGAGGAAAAAAAGTTCTTCATCGAACTTTATATAGTCAATCCTGGAATTTCTCCGAAAGTCGCTGTTTTGAGTCAGAAGTCACGCCTTGCTCTCTCAGAATCAGATTTACAGTACGCTTTGGCAGGAACATCGACTGCTGCTCATGCTAATGATGAAATTGAGGTTCTTCCGTCTTATGTTCTTGTGAAAGCTGGTGTTTTTGGGGCTTCTGGAAAACACATGAATAAATTCCTTGCTTCGTCACAGTTTGCTTTTGTCCGCAACAGTGAGGTCTTTAAAGCAGGCGATTGTATTTTCGGTGACAAGGCCCTTTCTGGCTCGGTTCTTGTCTCAACTCAGGATTTGCGTGTTCGGCCGGAACTTCTCTGCAATGCCGGCACAATGAGCTGGGATTTGAAATTCGAGCGTGTAATCGAAAGCACGCCTCTTTTTAATATCAGGAATTCTGTATGGGCACCGATTGGAGCTAAAGTCCTTTTTTCGGGCTTGATTAACCTTGACGGTCAGGAATATGTCGTACTTCCGAAGAATTCAAACGGCTACATAGACAAGGGATGGGGCACCCGGCCTTGCTCGCCATATTTCCATGTGTCGTCGTCAAAACTTACGAGCATAATCAGCGGAAAGCCAATGGTTAATTCCTGCTTTGCGCTTGAAGGGGAGTTCGGGGGAAAACTTTGCGCTTACATAAATTTTGAAGGCGTAAAATACAATATCCAGAACCGCAAGATTTTCAAAAAGAACATGATAATTCATGACTGCTCTCAGCTTACTGATAATGCCGAGGGAGACAAGGTTCACTGGAGCGTCAGCATTCATAAAGGAAAATTCGTGATTGACATCGACTTGTACTGCCGTGGCGAGGAAATGTTTGTCCGTGATTATGAGATGCCGCAGGGAAAACGAGGACTGCTGAAAGTTCTTGGCGGAACAGGCACTGGTGAAATCAGGGTATACAAGAAGATTAAGAAAAACCTTGAGCTGCTTGAACATGCTACTGTCGGAAACTCAATCTGTGAATTCGGGCAGATGGAAGAGGTCGGAAAATCCTAGAAATAACATTGTTTTTTATTGACAGAATCAAAAAGAACTGTTATCCTAATTATAACATTATTATAGAAATATTTTAATGGACTCGCAAAAACGAGTCCATTTTTGTTGTCGGGAGGCTCTTATGGATTACATTCCTTTGGATTCTTATCCTCATTACGCTGAATGTGAAAAAATTGTGAGCGCTCTGGGGTTTCATCTTGTTGAGCTTAAAATTTCCCCGCAGAATGGAGTCACGCAGATTCTTGCGACGATTACCGGCGAGGATCCGAGTGCTAATATCGGTGTGAATGACTGTTCCCGCGTACATAAGGTTCTTCTTCCGGCACTTGAGGAAATGCTTGGTACCGACAATACATACATGGAGCTTATGTCTCCGGGTATGGAGCGAAGCATTCGGAACGCTGCTGAATTCCCGTTGTTTTTGGGGCGTGAAATCCGGGTCTTTGACAAAACTGTTACCGATTGGGTCGGGGGTGTTCTTAAGGCTGCCGACAGCAATTCGCTTACATTGGAAGAAACAAAAGAAGACGGCTCTTTGGAATCAAAGATCATTTCTTTTGAAAATATAGCTAAGGCAAAATTTATTCATTTGTAGTAGGAGGCTCGATATGTCAGAAATGGCAGATGCAATCCGTGAATTGACTCAGGAAAAAGGTTTTTCATTGGATTCAGTCAAACAGACTATTGAGAACACTTTGCGCGCGGCTTACAAGCGTACTTTTGGTACTGCTGATAACTGCGTCATTACTTTCGCTGATGATATGTCAGATGTTACAGTCGCTTCTCGAAAAACAATCGTTGACGGCGTGTATGACCCTGTTACCGAAATTGAGCTTGAAGATGCTCTTAAACTTTCACCAGAGTGTGAGCTTGGAGATGAAATCGATATCATCGTTGATCCAAAGAGTTTTGACCGCTCGGCAGTTTCTGTCGGAAAGCAGGAAACTCACAAAGGATTGAACGAGTCTTTCAAAGATAAGCTTTACAATGAGTACAAGGATAAGGTCGGTGAAATCATCATCGGTTACTTCCAGCGTGAGTACAATGGCAATATTTATGTTGATTTGGGAAAAGTCGAGGGCGTATTGCCAAAGAAATATCAGTCTCCTCGTGAAACATATCAGAAAAATGACCGAATCAAGGCTTTCATCGTAGATTTGAAAAGAATTTCTTCAGGTTTGCAGCTTGTTTTGAGCCGTTCTGATCCGAAATTCGTACAGTCTATCCTTGAGCTTGAGGTTCCTGAAATTCAGGACAAAACCGTCGAAATCAAAAAGATTGTGCGTGATGCAGGCTACCGAACAAAGATTGCCGTTGCAACCACAAAAGAGGATGTCGATCCGGTCGGCTCATGTGTTGGTCCGAAAGGTCTCCGAATCCAGAATGTCATCCGCGAGCTTGAGGGCGAAAAAATTGATGTCCTCCGCTATTCAGATGACCCTGTTGTGTTCATTAAAAACGCGCTTTCTCCAGCTGAGGTTAACCGCGTAGTTATCCTTGATGACGAGAAGAAGACAGCTCTTGCAATCGTTAATGATGAGCAGTTCTCTGTCGCAATCGGTAAGAACGGTCAGAATGTCCGCCTTGCAAACCGCTTGTGTGACTGGAGCATCGATGTTAAGACTGAAGAGCAGGCTGCCGAGATGGATCTCACTGAAATCACAACCCGCCGTGCTCAGGAATTGTTCAGCAACGCTCCTCAGGCACAGGTTGAGCCGGAAGAGATTTCTGTTATTGCAGACCTCCCGGGGGTCAACCAGGAAGTCGCTGCCAAACTCAAGGAAGCAGGCTATGAGGATATTGAGAAATTTGCCGTTGCTTATGAGAATGGTGAGATTGAAGGCATTGACGGCGTAACAGCCGAGGAACTTGAAGAAGTCAGCAAAATTGTTCACAATTCTGTTGAATTCGTTGAGGAAGAAGACAATTCTGAAGATGCTCCATCAGAAGAAAATGCTGCCGCTGAGGAAGAAGAGTATTTCTGCCCTGAATGTGGCGCAAAAATCACGCTTGACATGACACATTGTCCGTCTTGTGGCGTTGAATTCGAATTTGAAGAGGACGAGGAATAAGAGTTTTTTGTCCTATTAGAGGTAAGTAGAGGAATATGGCGGAAGAAGAAGAGAAAAAGCAAGGATTCGTTTTAAGAAAAAAGGAAAAGAAGCCCGAAACGCAGGAAAATGCGAAGACGGAATCTTCTCAACCGGCAAAAAAGAAAATTGTCATCAAAAAGAAGAATCCTAATGCTAATGGCGATGGCAAATCAGACTCAAATACAGACGAGCGGGCTAAAAACGGCGTTCATGTCGTCGTCAAAAAAACAGCTCCGGCTCCTTCCGCTGCTCAAAAACCTTCAGAACAGCAGGAAAAGCCTCGGACAGAGCCTGCTAAGAATGATACTGCTCGTCCTGCAAAACCTTTCGAACTGAATTCTGCTCGTCCAAATGTAAAGGCCGGAAATCTTTCTGACAAACGACAGGGTGGATATAACCGTGACCGAAACGGCTACAACGGAAATCGTGGTGGCTATGGTCAGAACGGCGGACGAAGCGGTGGCTTTACAGGAGCGCAGGCTCGCGAAGGCTATCAGAACCGTGAGCGAGATAATAACCGTCAGGGCGGATTCAACCGCGGCTATAACGGTCAGGGCGGCAATCGTCCACAGGGCGGATTCAACCGCGGCGGCTTCAATGGTCAGGGTGGTCAGGGACGACCAGGCTTTGGCAACAGACCCGGATTCGGCGGTCAGGGCGGAAATCGTCCGGGCTTTAATGGACCGCGCCCAAATGGCGGCGGTTTTGCTCCACGAGGCGGATTCGCACCAGCTCCAATGCCGGCACCACAGGCTGGCAAAAAACAGTTTAAAGGTAAAAAGCAGGTCTACGGACAGCGAAAAGATAAAGAAGAGCTCTTTGATGAAGAGGAGCTTTACAAGAAGAAGCAGGTTACTCAGGCGAGCGTAGTTCCAAAATCAATCGATATCATGGAATCTATCTCAGTCTCTGACCTTGCAAAGAAGATGAACCTCAAGGCTGGTGACATCATTGCCAAGCTCATGGGCATGGGCATGATGGTAACAATCAACCAGTCAATCGATTCTGATACAGCAACTTTGCTTGCCGCAGAATATGACTGTGAAGTACATCTCGTTTCTCTCTATGATGAGACTGTAATCGAGCATGATGTAGGTGAGGAAGAGAACCTTAAATTCCGTCCGCCAATCGTCACTGTCATGGGTCATGTTGACCACGGTAAGACAAAAACTTTGGACGCAATCCGAAAGACAAATGTTGTCGCTGGCGAGGCCGGTGGTATCACTCAGAAAATCGGTGCTTATCAGGTTCATACAGAAAAAGGAACAATCACATTCCTCGATACACCGGGTCACGAAGCTTTCACAATGATGCGAGCGCGCGGTGCCCAGATTACAGATATCGTAGTTCTGGTTGTTGCGGCTGATGACGGCGTTATGCCTCAGACTCTCGAAGCTTTGAGCCACGCTAAGGACGCAAAAGTTCCTATCATCGTTGCAGTCAACAAAATCGATAAACCGGATGCAAATCCTGAGAATGTCATGACACAGCTCTCAAATCAGGGACTTACTCCTGAGGAATGGGGCGGTGACACTCAGTATGTTAAGATTTCTGCTCTCCGCGGACAAGGAATCGACGAGCTTCTTGATGCAATTCTTTTGCAGGCCGAGATTCTTGAGCTTAAGGCCCAGTATGATACCCGTGCAGAAGGTAAAGTCATTGAGTCTCGAATCGATCAGGGACGCGGTGTTGTCGCTTCTGTCGTTGTTCAGAGCGGTACTCTCAAAATCGGTGATCCGTTTGTCGCAGGTATTTACTCTGGTCGTGTCCGAGCAATGTTCAATGACCGTGGCGAAAAGGTTATGGAAGCATTGCCAAGTATGCCTGTTGAGGTTCTTGGCCTTGACGACATGCCGAACGCAGGTGATCCGTTCCAGGTCACAGAGACTGAAAAGGATGCACGCGCAATTTCTGCTAAACGACAGGAACTCAAACGATTTGAGGCTGCAAAAGCTGTCAAAAAAGTCAACCTTGATAACCTTGTATCAACAATTCAGGCAAGCGAAATCAACGAGCTTAAAGTCATCATCAAAGCTGACTTGCAGGGTTCTGCCGAGGCTCTCAAAACAAGCCTTGAAAAGCTCTCAACTCCAGAAATCCGCTTGAATGTAATCCATTCTTCTGCGGGTGCAATCAACGAATCTGATGTCACTTTGGCTGCTGCCGACGGAAACGCAATCCTCATCGGATTCAATGTCCGCCCGACACCAAAGGCAAAATTGCTTGCTGAGCAGGAAAAGGTCGATATCCGAAAATACAACATCATTTACAAGTGTGTTGAGGAAATCACCCTTGCAATGGAAGGAATGCTCAAACCTGATACAAAAGAAGAAGTCACAGGTCAGGTCGAGGTTCGAAATACATTCAAAGTTCCAAAAGTCGGTGTTATCGCTGGTTGTTATGTTACGGAAGGTGTTGTCAAACGAACAAGTTCTGTCAACCTTATTCGTGACGGAATCGTCAAATACACTGGCAAAATCACTTCCCTCAAACGATTCAAGGACGATGCAAAAGAAGTCACTTATGGATTTGAGTGTGGTATCGGTCTTGAGAACTGGCAGGATATTCAGGAAGGCGATATTTTCGAAGTCTTTGAATATGTCGAAATTGCCCGCAAACTCGGTGACTCAATCGCAAAAGAGAAAGAGGCCGCTGCTAAGGCTTCCGCAGAAGGTTCTGCTTCTGAGGAGTAGAAAATGGGTGAATTCAGAATGCTTAAGCTTGGGGAGCAGATTCGTGATGAAATCTCCAAGCTGATTATGCTGCAGAAAGTAAAAGACCCTCGTGTCTCAACTTTCCTTTCAATAAATCGCGTTGAGGTCGCAAAAGATTTGGCTTATGCAAAAGTCTATGTCTCAAGCTTCCTCAATGAATCGCAGGTAAAAAAAGGCGTTGAAGGACTTAATAGTGCCGCAGGTTTTATTCAGTCCTCTATCGCCAAAAAACTTACGATTTATAAATTTCCTAAGCTTACTTTTGTCGAAGATACCAGCATAAAAGAAGGATTCGACATGGTAAACAAACTTAATCGTCTGGAAGAGGAAGAGAAAAAAGACTAAGATGAAAGGTCTGTCTCAAAAAGCCCAGCGACTTCTCACTGATTTTGCCCAGACTGAAGGGCGAAACAGTGGATTGCCGGAACTTTTGCCAGAGCATGTAATTCTTGCCCTGCTTAAGTCGGCTGACAGCATGGGCTTTAACGCGCTAAAATCACTGAATATAAATATTCTCTCATTTCAGCTTCTTTTGGAGCAGTTTTTATCTGGAATTCAGCGGGTGCAGAATCCACCGAGTTTTTCAGCCCTTCCACCTAGCCGCCGTTTACGAACTTTACTTGATGTTGCGGTGATTGAATCCCGTTCACTTAGAAGCGAATATGTCGGCACGGAGCATCTTCTTCTGGCCGCAATCCGCGAAGAAAATTCAGCCTCATACAGATTTTTTGAGAGATGCGGAATTTCGCTTGATACTGTCCGAAATGTTATCCGAGATTTAATGAATGAGAATGGCGGTGAGGATTCTGGCAGCGAAAACCGTGAGGCAGAATTTGCTAATGCCCGCAACAACGAAAATCCTAACCAGAAGAAAAAATCTTTCCTTGCAGAATTCAGCCGGGATTTGACGGATTTGGCAAAAAAAGGCGAGCTTGATCCTGTAATCGGTCGTTCAAGTGAAATTGAGCGGGTGGTGCAGATTTTGAGCCGTCGCACCAAGAATAATCCTATTCTCGTTGGAGAGCCTGGAGTCGGCAAAACTTCTGTTGCCGAAGGGCTGGCTCACAGAATTGCGAATGGTGAAGTTCCCTACAATCTTTTACAGAAGCGTGTTCTTCTTCTGGACATTACGGCAATGGTCGCAGGAACTAAATACCGCGGTGACTTTGAGGAGCGCATGAAGCGCATGATGAAGGAAGTCAAGGAATCCAAGGACATAATTCTTTTCATCGACGAGCTTCACATGATTATCGGTGCGGGAAGCCCGGACGGCACGATGGACGCAAGCAATATCTTAAAGCCAGCGCTCTCTCGTGGCGAACTCCAGCTTTTGGGAGCCACGACTTACAAAGAATACCGAAAGCACATCGAAAAAGATTCCGCCCTTGCACGAAGATTTCAGATTGTCAAAATCGAAGAGCCTTCAACCGAGGACACAATCAAGATTCTCAACGGACTCAAACCAAAATACGAGGAATTCCACAATGTCACTTACGATGAAGGCACAATCGAAGCAATCGTAAAGCTTTCTTCCCGCTATATCCCGGAGAAATTCCAGCCGGATAAGGCGATTGACTTGTTGGACGAGGCCGGAAGCGCAAAGAAAATTGCTTCTGAGTCAAGACCTGCTGAACTTGCCGAGCTTGAAAAGTCAATCGAAGATTTGAGTCACGAAAAGGAACTCCTGGTTCAGAATCAGGATTATGAGCGGGCAGCCCAGATCCGTGATAAAGTTCGTGATTTAAAGCAGAAACTTGATGACTTCAACAATTACTGGAAGAACAATGCAGTCACCGTGCGAAAACATGTAACTGACCGCGACATAGCAAAAATTATCTCCGAAATGACCGGAATCCCGGCCGGGCAGCTTGACTCAAACGAAGCAGGCCGATTGCTCGACATGGAAAAAGAAATCCATAAAGACGTTATCGGGCAGGACGAGGCTGTAAAATATCTTTCAAGCGCAATCCGCCGAAGCCGTGCGGGTGTTTCTTCACCAAACCGACCTCTTGGCTCCTTCATCTTTTTGGGTCCTACGGGCGTGGGTAAAACTCAGCTTGCAAAGGCCATGGCAAAATTCCTGTTTGGCACGGAAGATTCTTTAATTCGAATCGATATGTCGGACTTCATGGAAAAACACACTTCAAGTCGCCTTGTAGGCTCGGCTCCAGGCTATGTCGGCTACGAAGAGGGCGGTATGCTCACAAACAAAGTTTTGCAGAAGCCTTATTCAGTCGTGCTTTTTGACGAAATTGAAAAGGCTCACAACGAAGTTTTCAATCTTCTTCTTCAGATTCTTGAAGAGGGCGAGCTTACGGACAACCTCGGTCACACTGTAAATTTCCGCAATACTGTAATCATCATGACAAGTAACGCGGGTGCAAGAAGCATAACTGCTGACAAAAAACTCGGTTTTGCCCAGCTCGATGACGGATTCTTGCCGCCAGCCGAAATCAAGGCGAACGCAATGGAAGAACTCAAACGAATCATGGCACCTGAGCTTATCAACCGAATCGATGATATCGTTGTGTT
>NZ_JAFRNB010000078.1 GCF_017430385.1 Treponema sp. | reverse complement strand
CTCCCACAAATAGGCATTTGGGGGAACAGAAGAATTTGGAATTTTCGTAACAACAAAGCATACCGATATAAATTTAAAATTTTTATATCAGGAGCAAATGAATGTCTACAGAAATCATCAACAAAATTAAAAACAAAATGGCGGAAAGCCTTCTGCCAGAGCAGATGAAAAAACTTGAACTTGTCCTTATAGAGATTTTATCAGACGGAACGCCACCTAACCTTCATAAAAACAGAAAGAATCTTATAAAAGAATTCATAAATGCAAAAAAAATCGAGGGATGCTCGAAAAGAACCGGGGAGTATTACACTTCCGTCCTGACATTCTACGAAAAAAATATCGGATGCGACCTCTGCCTCGCGGAAAGCGAGACAATAAGGGAATATCTTATAAACTATCAGAAAATCAACAACTGTTCAAATGTAACCCTCGACACTGTAAGAAGGATTCTTTCCAGCTTCTACAAATGGCTTGAGGAAGAAGACTTCATCATAAAAAGCCCTATGAGACGAATTCACAGGATAAAAGCCCCTGTAATAATAAAGCCTGCGTTCTCAAGCGAGCAGATAGAAATAATAAGAAATGTAGCATCTGAAAATTGCCGTGACATTGCAATCATAGATTTGTTGCTTTCATCCGGAATAAGAATCAGCGAGCTGGTGAATCTTGACCGCTCCGCAATAAATCTTAATTCCCGCACCTGTATAGTATTCGGAAAGGGATCGAAGCAGAGGGAATCATATTTTGATGTCAAAACTAAAATAGAACTTGAGAAATATCTAAAATCAAGGAAAGACAAGAACAGGGCTTTGTTTGTGAGCTCACGGAAAAAAACGAAAAACAACACATACACACGGCTTACGGTCAATTCAATAGAAAAGATGATTCGGGAAATCGGAGTAAAAACCCAGATTGAGAATGTACATCCGCACCGCTTCCGCCGCACAATGGCAACGCTTGCGATAGACAAGGGGATGCCGATAGAACAGGTGCAGGTTCTGCTCGGGCACACAAAAATAGACACCACTCTGCGCTATGCCAATGTCCAGCAGGTCAATGTCCGCCACTCGCACCAAAAATACATCTGCTGACACTAGGATTTTCCCCTCAGACTAACTAAACTACTAGAATTTTCCTCATTTTTTTCCGCTATCCTTTAGTCATAAGCGCTTATAAAACACCAACTAAAGGAGATTCAATTATGAACCAAAAGAAAACGGACACGCACGGATATCTGTGCGCCTATGCAGCCAAACTTCGGAACGAAGGCTTTTCAGACGAAGAGATTTTCGCCGCCATGCTCGAAGAATTCAACGGCACGCCATACATCTGGGGCGGAGCAAGCCTCGACGGAAGTGACTGCTCTGGCACAGTCTGTTCATGCCTCAACGCAATTTTCAACACAAAAAAACGCGTGACGGCAGACAGCCTTTTCAGGAACTACTTCACGGAAAAGCCTGAAAAACATGGCGGGATTCAGGCAGCGTTCTTCCTTGATGAAAGCGGAAAGGCCGTTCATGTGGCAGCCTGCATGGGCGACGGCCTTTTCATGAACGAGTCTCGGATTGAAAAGAACGGCGGCACCCCCCGCACGCTCTCACAGCTGAAAGCCATGTATTTCCCGTACCTTCTCGTGCGCAGGAAGCTGGAGGAAAAGAGATGGGCGTGAATCTTTGTGAAGTAAGCTTCAGTGAGCTTTGGACTCTGGTTCTCAAACGCTGCGTGTATCTCGTGGCAAAGTTCATCAGCTTCAAGGGCATGGCTTTCATAGTCTGCTGCGCGTTTTTGTACCTCGGAGTGATTTCGGGGGCAGTCTGGTGCTCGCTGATTCTCGGAATCATAACGAACAGAACCGGCAAGCAGATTATGAATCATCTTGGAAAAGGAGAATATGAAGATGAAAAGAAAGATGACGGCTTTGCTTCTGATTCTGTCCGCAGCCCTTCACCCGCTTTGTGCAAATCCGCACGGAGCAGGAGTGCAGGAAAACCGGCTCGAACAGCAGCCGGAGCAAAGGAGCGTATCAGAAACATCCTTTCAAACGGTGAGTTCTGAGCAGCTTGAGGAAATCTTTGCGGTCATCGACGACATGCGTGACCAATGGATTTCGGACATCGCGCTCCATGAGGAAAAGATTTTCTCGCTCAAAAAGCAGAGAAGATTCTGGATTAAGGTATCTGTATGCGAGGCACTTGTTATAGCGGCCGGCGCATACTGCATTCACAACTTAAACAAATAAGAGGAGATTTTTTATGAACATCAACACACTTTCACAGCAGACGGCTGACTATGAATCATCAAAGCTCGCGGTAGCACTCTACCCTACAGCAATGCGAAAAGAAACAGACGGCAAGATGACATACCATGCCCGCACTCTTTTCAGAAACAAGCTTACCATGGAGAACATTGCAAACGACATCCTCGCCACGGGGTCACTCACAGGCTACAGCGTCGAACAGATTCTGAGCGTGTGGAGCGTAGTAAACAACGCCATGATTGACCGCGTTCTCAACGGCTCAATCGTTGACGGTGGAATCGGCTCATACTACGCCAGGATTTCCGGCAGTTTCGACAGCGAACAGTCATCGTTCGACCACAAGAAGAACGCAATAGACATCGCCTTCCGAAGCGGAAAGGAAGTGAAGGAGCTTGCAAAGTCCATCTCTCCTGTAATCGCGCAGGGCAACAGCACCAAGCCTGAGATTGTCAGCGTAACGGACATTGAGAGCGGCAGGGAAAACGTACTTACACCGGGCGGATTCCTCGACATTGCAGGAAAGAGCATTCTCGTCACAGGAAGCAACGAGGATGTGGGGCTTTACTTCATAAATGTTGACGATGAAAGCAAAACTGTGAAACTTCCGGCATCAAAAATCGGCGTGAACACATCAAGCCGTATTGCATGCGTTGTTCCGAACCTTGAAAGCGGAAGCTGGAGAATCAGGATTGTGACACAGTACGCCAAAAGCACTGTTCCCTGCAGGGAATCGAAGTCACAGATTTTCTGCAATACTTTCACGGTAGCATAGCAATCCGCAAATTTTATTACGGCAATACTTGCACATTAGTACGGCAATACTTACACACGAGCATTGCCGTACTAAAGGTGAAGTATTGCAATACTAAGACACAAGCATTGCAATACTAACGTACGAGCACGGCAATACTTTTTTTTTCGTATTGCCGTGCTTTTTTTTGCGGATTGCAATACTTTTTTTTGCGTATTGCAATGCTTTACCTGAACTTCGCCCTTAGCTCAAATGCAGATTTTACTTTGAATTTCGTTAGCACTGCGTGCCAGTGGGAAGCCGCCGTGTTGAGCGAATTGAAGCCGAAGTCAGCCTTTAGTTCCTTCTGAGATTTTCCGGTCATCATGTAAAGGAAGGCGTATTTCTGATTTTTGGAAAGCTTGTAGTAAGTATCCACCCTGTCACGGTAAAATTCTTCGCCACGCTCAAAAGTTCCCTGAGAGCGGAATGGCTTTCCCTCAAGATATGCCTTTTTGCAAAAAGAAAATTCTTCCTCACTTCTCAAATCGAACATAATTAATTCCGCATTGTTTTCAAGCATGATGTCGAGGTTTTCCTGCGGCACGCCATCCCATGCAAGGCAGAATACGAGAGGCCTTTCTTCTCCATATCCCTCAGAAGCAGCCTTAAAGAACAGCTCCAAATCATAGAATGACACCGCACAGTTCACGCAAAGAACATCACATTCGGGCGGATTTTCGCGAACCTCATCAAGCGAGGCAAGTTTCTCAGGCCTTATTTTCCCGAGAACATAACGGATTGCGGGAAGCATGAATACATATTCGCTCATGCTAAAACCGTAAACACAAACTTTTTTGAATTCCATTGGGATTCCTCCTATGGAATTTATCGGAAATAAAGAAAGGGGGGTTTTGGCAGACAATGCCCCAGCTCCTCCAAATGCCTATTTGTGGGAGATATG
>NZ_JAFRNB010000077.1 GCF_017430385.1 Treponema sp. | reverse complement strand
TCTGTCGTCCGTGATTTCTTCGAATGTTTCCTTCAATGTCATTTTTACTACCCGAAGTTATTTTATCATCTCGCCTAATCTTTAAATACAATACTTGTTAAGAATTCAATTGCAGAGTGCTTTTGATGCGGATGCCCTGTTGCCGCCGATTGTTGCGCTTGCCCAAGAGACCATTTCGCTGTCACCGTGCTCGGCCATTACGAAGGCTTCCACACTTTTTGCGTCGAGATTGTACATTTTTGAGAGTTCACAGCAGAGCCGGGCTGTGTCGAGTGTTGTGCCGGTTCCGATTATGCGGTTTTTTGGCAGGCGGGAGAGCTTCCAGATGTAGTACGCCATGATATCCACCGGGTTTGAGATGACTACGAAAACTCCGTCGAATCCGTTTGACATTACGCTTTCCACGATGTTTTTGATGATTTTCATGCTGGGGCTGAGCATTTCAAGCCTGTTGTGCGAGTCTTTTGGCATTGGCGCGCTTGCTGTGATTACTACGACGTCCGCATCACGGCAATCTGAGTAGTCTCCTGCCTTAATCGACATGTTTCTGTTC
The DNA here is from genome assembly GCF_017430385.1 of Treponema sp. Lineage (GTDB taxonomy): Bacteria > Spirochaetota > Spirochaetia > Treponematales > Treponemataceae > Treponema_D. The sequence continues at coordinate 5,243 of NZ_JAFRNB010000077.1, read as the reverse complement.
ATGAAGTAGATTGAATGCTGCATGTCCATTGCTTCGGCGATTGCTTTTTCTTTGTTCACATCAATCAAAACTACTTCTTCGCAAATTCCCTGATTGAGGATGCTGTATGCTGTTGTTGCGCCGACATTTCCAACGCCGATGATTACGACTTTTGAATCTTTGAAACTCATTTTGTGCCTCGTTTGTTTTTTTCGTTAGGACAAATGTTGAGTTTTGCAAATTTTAGGATAATCACAAAAAACAGCTCTCGGCGGGAACATGTCACTGAAATCCACGGTTGTGCGAAATTGGAAATTAGACTCGCTTCGCTCGCTCGCACAAAGTGGATTCGTGCCATAACCAAACAAGCACAACAACGCCAGTGCTTGCCGCCTCCGCTTGTTTTTGCACTGTTCAGCAAATGCAAAACTCAACATTTTTCCATTCTATGCCTATAAAGCCGTCGAGTGGCGAGTTTTGAACTTATCAAATATGGCAAAAAACGGCGCGAAGGAGTGAAACGGCTTACGAAAACACTCAGTTTGTGCTGCCGCGTAAGCGGCAAATGTATATAGTTACAAGCACAAACTGCGTGTAGCAGGCTAGCCTGCGGTTTCGATAAGCCGTTTCCACGACCGGAAGCCGTTTTTTAACACAGTCAGTAAATTTCAAAACTCGCCATTAGACCAAGTATAAACTATCACTTTTGTTTTCTTTTTTCTATTATTTCTGGCAAAATCTGTGCGAGGACGACGGCGGTAAAAATCAGTGCGCAGCCGAATCCCATTCTCAGGGTAAGTTTTTCGCCCAGAAGAATCACGCTGAAAATTACGCCGAAAACGCTCTCAAATGAAAGCAAAAGTGAAGCCCATGTTGAGGGAAGATATTTCAATCCGACATTCTGGAAAATGAAGCACATCATCGTTGCAAAAAATCCGAGGTAAACCATTGATAGAATTACGCGGGAATTTTGAATTTGCTCAATCGGGAAAGCTCCGTCATAAAACGGTGCGAAAATCCATGAAAAAATCGTGACTGCAAAAAATTGAAGCAAGGTGAGCAGAATCGGGTCGTGATATTTGTCATATTTTGATGTGAAAATGATGTGAGTCGCATAAAAAATTCCGCAAATCAGTGTGAGAATATCTCCGATATTGACGGCTCCTGTGTCACCGGTTCCAAGCGCGAGCATACCGATTCCTGTGACGGACATTATCGCGCACAAAAAAACATACCATGCGGGGCGGCGGCGGTCGATTATCCATAAAAACACTGGAATAAAGAATACATAAATCGTGGTGAGAAAGGCGTTTTTGCCGGCGGTGGTGTAATTGCAGCCGATTGTCTGCACGAGATAGGCGATAAACAGATAAAGACCAAGAATTAAGCCGTGGAAGCAGGTTTTTCTGGTGATGTTTTTTAATTTTCTTCCATATAGAATGGCAAGAGCAGCAGCGGCTATTGTGAAACGAAACGCCATCATCCAGACTGCACCGATATAGTCGAGGCTGTCTTTTACGACAACGAAGCCGAATCCCCAGATCGCGGCAGCAAGAAGAAGAGCAATTGAAGAAGCAAGAGAAGTGATTTTTTTAGTCATGCAGAAGATAATATATGGAAAAAAACTTGTTTTCAAGTTAATGCGCTAGGGATTGTAGCCCCGAAGTAGCCGCAGGCTATGAGCGCGAGCGAAGGGCGAAAAGCCTGACCCGAAGGGGAGCGCCCCCCATTTGCAAAAAGTTTTGATTTGTGTTACTATTCACAGTAACAAGGAGCTTGAAATGAAAGAACTTTCTAAGTTGATGGATTTCCGACCAAGCATTAAGGTCGTTGATGCCACTTTGCGTGATGGTGGTTTGGTTAATGATTTTTATTTCCCGGAAGGATTTGAAAAGGCTCTTTATGAGGCAAATCTTAAGGCCGGCGTTGATTATATGGAATTCGGCTATCGTGCCGACAAGGAAATGTTCGATGTGAACAAATTCGGGCCGTGCAAATTCTCTAGCGATGACTTTATCCGCTCTGTTGTCGGTGAGAATGATACTGATTTGAAGATTGCGATTATGACTGATGTTGGTCGCTGTAATTACAAACAGGACATTCAGGAAAAGGCAAACAGCCCGGTTGATTTGATTCGGGTCGCAACATACACTCACCAGATGCCTGGCGCGCTCGATATGATTGAAGACGCAAAGAAAAAGGGCTATGAAGTCAGTTGCAATATCATGGCTATTTCTAACGCACAGGAAAGTGATTTGAAGGTTGCTCTTGATTTGCTCGGAAAATCTCCTGTTGACATCATTTATATCGTTGACAGCTACGGCTCTCTTTACCCGGAGCAGATTGCCCGAATCGCTGACCTTTACGGTGAATTCGCCACAAAATACGGCAAAAAACTTGGTATGCATGCTCACGACAACCAGAAGCTTGCTTTCGCAAATACAATCGAAGCTGCTGGCGATGGCGTTGATTACCTCGATGCGACTTATGCCGCTATGGGCCGAGGGGCAGGTAACTGTGCGATGGAACTTCTCATGGGATTTTTGAAAAACCCGAAATTCAAGCTCCTTCCTGTAATCAAATTCGTTGAAGAGCACATGAATCCGCTCAAAGAATCTGGCGTTGCATGGGGCTACGATTTGCAGTATCTCTTGACCGGCGTTTTCAACCAGCATCCGAGAAGCGCCATCCAGTTCACAAAAGACAAGCGCAAGAACTACAGCGACTTCTACATGGAAGTAACAAGCCAGGAATAATTTAGAACTTCCCTTTATAATGCAGGAGGTCGTTTTGATTCATTTCAATGACCTCCTGTTTTTTTCTAAAATCTCTTAAATCTCTTAAATCTCTTAAATCTCTAGAATTAGGCAAAGCTGGCTTAAAAAAAAACTTGAAATTTTCCATAAACAAGTTATACTATCATTAAGGTTGTTTAATTTTCCCTCTTCTTATGCTGAACGTATAAATTACTTGGTTCTCGAAAAAACTTATGGAGGATTTATGAAGCGTTTTGCTTATTTGTACGCTATTTTTGCGTTTTCCATTCTATTTATTTCTTGTTTTAATGAACAAAATTCCGGCACTTTTTTAGTCTTTTCGTCAAATGCTCGTGCTGCAAATGCCTCTGTGAAAAATCTTACAAACATCACACTAAAAGGTGAATCTTCTGATGGCGATAAGTTGGAATATTTTTGGGAAAGCTATGAGCCCTTTATTTCTTCAAGGATTGAATTGAATCCGGGTCTTTGGGATTTTACTCTTCGAGCCTTTATTGAAGAAGTTGAATATGAAGCAAATGTGCAGGCAGAAATTCAGGCTGAAAGAGAAAATCATGTGAAATTCATTCTTAAGGCTCTTTCTTCTGAATCTGGTGAAGGTGAGTCTGTTAGCGAACCTGAGTCTGTTAACGAACCTGAGTCTGTTAACGAACCTGAGTCTGTTAACGAACCTGAGGAAATCAACACGATTTATGTTAGTAAAGAAGGCTCAGAAGAAAATAGTGGCATTTCCATAGACTCCCCTCGTGATTCAATTGATTCTGCAATCGCTGTCATCAAGAATTTGAATAAAAAAATCGACTGGACAATCTCTATCAGTGGCGAAGTTTGTGGTACGCATATCATAGATATTCCTGATTCTTACATGTCTTCACTTACAATTACAGGTGGCTCTGGTGCAGAATCTGACATTCTTAACGGTAATGAAGAAGGAACTGTTCTCAGCATATCAACAAGCGTTCCTGTCATAATCAAAAATCTCAAAATCACAGGCGGAAAAACAAGTGGTTCAGGCGGTGGCTTAAATATAGGAAGTTCTGCGAGCGTTACATTGGCAGACGGAGCTGTTATAGCAGGAAATACAGCCAGCAGCGGCGGCGGTGTATACAATGAAGGTAAACTCTTTATGTATGGAAGTGCAGTTATTGGAGACGCAAATGCAACATCTGTAGCGACATCTAGCAATTATGCAAACAAGGCTTTACAAAATGGAGCCGGAATTTATTCTCCAAGTGGTTCAATTTATTTAGGATATAGTAATGAATCTACCAAAACGCCTCTCTCTGGAGGAATATATTACAATTACAGTTCTGGTAGCAGTTGGAGTTCTGGTGCAGGTATTTGTGGAGAAAGTGGTTCATACATATATATGGATAGCGGAAATATCAGATACAATACGATTGATAACAGAATGGGTGGCGGTATTGCTTTCTATGGGACTTTTACTATGTCTGGCGGAAGTATAAGTTATAATAAAACTGCTGTAGTAAGTGGTACCGAAAGTGGTGGCGGAATTCGTGTTGGTGGAACTTTTACAATGAGTAATGGAAGTATAAATAATAACTCTGCTGAAAGTACTGGAGCAGGTGTATGTGTTGCTGAAAATGGTTCTTTCACCATGACAGGAGGTATAATTAAAGACAATGAAAGTACATCAGATGCAAACATTCATATCGAAAGAGAGTCTCCAACTATCATAATCAATGGTAATCAAGTTACTGATTTATCTAGCTACAACACCTCTGGAATAGTACTTTAGCTTCTAAAAGCCAAAGTACAAGAAATAAACTTTGTACCAAACAAAAAACTCCACCCGAACGAGTGGAGTAAATGCCCCGCACGGATGCGGGGGAGAAGCAAAGAGAGAAAATTCAAACGGCAAAGTCAACGATTTTTGCCGTGTTTGTCTTTGGGTGAACGCAAGAAAATCTAAAATCAGAAAGATTTTCTTGTTTGAATTTTCTCGTTAGATAAAAAATTACAGGATGTAATTTTTTATCTTTGAATTCGTCCAGAGCCGTCGCCGCCTGCGAGCTTGTTAACTTCGTCCTCAGAAACCATGTTGTAGTCTCCGATGATTGAGTGTTTCAAGCAAGATGCTGCAACTGCCCAGTTGATAGAATCCTGTGTGTTCATGCCTTTGAGCTGTGAGTGGATGAGACCACCGCCGAATGAATCACCGCCACCTACGCGGTCAACAATCCACATCTCGTATTTCTTTGAGAATGCGTAGTCTTTGTCGTCGACGTAGAGAAGAGCCTGCCAGTCGTTGCGGTTAGCGTTGATTGAAGAGCGGAGTGTGATTGCAACTTTTTTGAAGCCGAATTTTTCTTTGAGCTGGCGTGCAACTGAAACGTAACCGTCGTTGTTGAGTTCGCCCTTTGTTGTGTCTGTTCCCTCAGATTTGATTCCGAATACGTCGTTTGCGTCATCCTCGTTAGAGATACAAACATCAACGTATTTACAGATTTCTGTCATGGCTTTGCG
>NZ_JAFRNB010000076.1 GCF_017430385.1 Treponema sp. | reverse complement strand
TCGTCGTAGCTGATGCCCACAAAAAGAATCTCGCCGGAGTAATTCGCAAGGCAGTCAAAATATTGCTTGTCCTTGATTTGATTGAGCGCGGTTTGTACGGACTTGTTGTGCTTCAGCTCCACAATCAGTGCGGGCGAGCCTGCTTTGAGCGGAATATAAACGATGTCGGCAAATCCTTTGCCAGCCGTCATTTCCTTTACGATTGTGTAATTGTTGATGGCGTAAATGAACGCAAGATAAATCGCGCTCTGCAAGGACTCCTCATTGTTGTAGCTTCTGTTGCTCGTGACATGGATATGGCTCGCATCAAGGGCTGTGGCGACGGCATCTTCATTCCCCGAAAGAGTCTCTTTTAGAAGGTTCTTTGAAGCCTCGATTATCTTGTTTGTCTCAGCGTAGTCGGAGTCTTTTTTTATCGCAAGCTGCCATTCTTTGTAAATCTCTCGGTTCGGGATATAGCACTGCTCTTCTTCCGCATCATAAGCAAGGTAGCCAAGATGAATAAGGAATGTGAAAGCATCGTCCTTAGTGTCAAATTCAGTCATGCTGTTTTTGTAAAGCTCGACATCAACATCAATTTTTCCGCCACCGAGCATTGTGATTACATCGTCCTTGATTCCGTCAAAGTTCATTTTAATCTTGTCGGAAATAACCTCGTAGGTCGAAGTGTGACTCCAGTAAGAGCGGAATTCGCCTGTAACCACGGCATTCACCACTGCCTGCGGATTGTAAATCTCATACTCCCCGACTTTGTAGCCGTCATACCAGCTCTTGCACTCGTCAAAACTGCAACTGTATTCCTCGCAAAGAGCTTTGACCTCTTCCGTAGTGAAGCCCGTGAACTCCGCGAACTTGCCAGTGTGGAGCATATTGTATTCTTTAAAATTGTTCATTTTTGACTGAACCCTGTCTCTTATGATAGGAAGAATTCCTGTGAGATACGCAAGCGAAATAGCAGGCTTAAGCTCGGCATTCTTGAAAAGTGAGTTAAGGAATGCAAGGTAAATCTCAAAGTCCTCTTTTGGAACCTGCTCCCGAACCATCACATCATACTCATCGATTATGATGATGAAAGTCTCGCCTTTTTCTTTGTAAACTTTCTGAATGAAAGCAGAAATTGAATTATTCTCACCAAAATCTATATCCGCAAACAGCTCGCGGAATTCCTTGCAGATAAGACTTGAAATATATGAAATTGGATTTTTTTCTTTTTTATTATCGGGATTCAAACATTTCCACTCGGAAAAAAGAGCGTTCAAGTCAAACTTAATCACATTGAATTTGTTGAGGTTCTTTTCGTATGAGGCTGTTTTTGAAATCTTGAATTTTGAGAACAATTCCTTTGAATCGGCACCTTTTGAATAATAGGCGGCAAGCATGTCCTCGGCGATTGACTTTCCGAAACGACGCGGACGGCTCAGACAGATGAATTTGAAAGTCGGGTCATTAAGATAGCGGTTCGTGACATCAATCAGCATGGTCTTGTCAACATAAAGCGAATTTGCTTCTGCGAGAAAATTGTCATTGTTCGGATTCAAGAATGTTCCCATACCAAGATTATAGCACAGAAACGGAAAAATTACACCAAAGCATGAATCATTTTTTTAAGGAAGTCGATTTTAATTTAAGTTTTATATAAAATTTTGAGTTTTGCAAAAGACATCAAAAATCCCATTGACTTGTCCTTGAAGGTTATTAATTAAGTCCTTAAACCTCTTTTTTTCTTCTAATTTTTCATTTTCTTCATAACTTCGGGGCTTAAAAAACTTGTACGGCTCGACTTCAAGTTTTTGCGCGATTATGTCGATTGTCTCTGGTTTTGGGAATTTTTCTCTGCTTTCGATTTCTGTGATGTAAGTTTCTCCGAATCCGATTATTTCTGAAAGTTTTTCCTGCGATAGTCCTTTTTGCCTTCGGTAGTATTTTAAATTCTCTCTGAAAATTTGTCTGACACCCATACTCTAAGAGAATACTCTAAAAAAAATGTCAGATTTATAGCTTAATAGCCTTGAAATCAAAGAGAAATTTAAAAATACTTTAAAATTTTCTTGCTTTCCCTGTCTTTTAGACTATAATATTTAAAGAGGAGGCTTGGACATGAGCGGATTCACTAGAACTGGCGGTACGGTTGTTTTGCTGGGGCTTTTTTTCCTTGCATCTTGTAAGACTACGGAAAATACATACATAAAGACCAAAAATTGCCTGTATGAGAATGATGTCCTTGTTCGGGAGGAGGTCAAGGCAACAAAGGACGGGCAGATTATTGACGCTCGTACTAGGTCTGTTCATGATTTTTCTAAAGCTTTCTCGACTGCATACTCTGATGAGTCAAAGAATCTCGTTTATGCCTTTTCGGTTCAAAAAACGAAGACCTTTGGTGAGCCGTATGAGACCGTTGATTTTAATCTCATTGAATATTATGAAACGAAAAACGGCATTAAGGAGACGGTTATCGGAACAAGATGCATGAGAATGCAGAACAACAAGTACATATATTTCAAGGATAATAGAAAAAAAATGGTCAGGGATATGGGAGACCATTTTCCCGCTGAATTTGAGGAGGCATTCGTTAAAATTGCGGCGGATTTTGAGGCTTCCTTGAACGCTGTTGCCCCTGAAGAGGAAGATGAAGATGAGAAAAATTCTTCGCAGAGCAAGAACGAGAGCGAAAAAATCATCGTCAAGAGCACGCCGAACCAAAGCTATATCGTCTATCAGTTTGCGGGAAAGCCTTTCGTAATCGCAGGGGCGGCGGCTTGGAATATTCTGAAATGTGCCGGGTATGCGTGCATAAACTTTATTGGCGGATACAATGCCGCAAGCGGAAATGTTAATGGCATGTTATGGATGCTTCCGAGCTGGAAGAAATCAAAGGAAAAGGCTGAGGCCGCAAAAGAGGCGAACAAGGTCAAGTATTATCCTGAATATCATATTCCATTTACGAACAACCACATAATCATTGAGAAATATGACAAGGACATAAGTGTCGTGGCAGTTGCGGGCGAGGATGCCGAGATTATCACCCCGATTGAACGCTATGAATATGACCAGTCTATATCAGTGGAGCGTTCTGCGGCGGCGGATGCGGCTTCAACGGCGGCTTTTGCTGGTATGGTCGGAACGGCTGTTACAATCCCTGTTTCTGTAATCACATGGGTAGGCGGAGCTGCGACAGGCATTTACGCCCAAACCCAAACAGGAAAGTAAAAAACTCTGTTTTTCAAGCGGAGTAAAAATATATTTTACGGAGGATTCTATGAAAAGAATTATCGGCGCAGCTATGGCTGTGATTTTGGGTGTCTTTATGACTGGATGTGGAAGCACTGGAAGTGCTGCGAATACGGCATCTGCCAAACAAGCAAAAGATTTGGGGCTTCCTGCATGGACCGGAGGTTCCTATACTTCTGAAGAAATTGTAGATGTTTGGGATGGTCCTGTAAAAGAAAAAGGTTTGTTTTTCCCTGGTGAATCAAATTTCGGCGATAGAAACACAGCAACATCTACAGCCGAATTGAATGCCAAAGCTAATGTCGCTCAATATGTTCAACAGGCGATCATTGATGCACAAGCAAAAAGCACTTCTGTTGACCCTGACAAAAAAATATCAAACACTTTTGCTCGGGAAACAGGAACAGCTGTCGCCCGAAAAGTTTCTGGAATCAGAAGAGTTGATCGTTTTATAGATGGGGATTATGTCTATGTTCTTATGTTCGTTTCAAATGCAAATATTCAGAAAGCTTTAAAAGACGAGAGCTTGTCTGACTACGAACTGAGATTCATTGAGACTGTTTTTCCAACTGAACCAAAAACTCAGCCTGCTGCCGAGTAGCCTATGAAGCCACTTTTTGCATTGATTTTTGCGGCAATTTTCCTCGTTTCGTGCGAAAGCAACAGACCTGGCTATGTGCAGACTTATCATGAAGACGGAACTCCGTCATGGGTTGGTGAGACATTCACGAACCCCTATGGATATTGGGCCGGCTACAATGATGAGAAAGGCTTTTACGCTTGGGGCGGGGCAAAATATGATGACAGAAATGTTTCCACGAATGCCGCAGAACTCGATGCAAAAATCCGTCTGCTCGATTTTATATCGGGCACTTCCGGCTCTTCAAAAGGACGAAAGGCTCTTGTGGGAGTACAAAGGGTTGACCGTTTCATCGCCGATGACGGAACGGTGTATGTGCTGCTTTTCATATCGGACAAGAATGTGAAGAAATCATTTTTATAAATAAAGTGAAAACAAAAAGAAATTGAGAAAGTTCTTGTAGTATTGATTTTTCATAGCTAAAGGAGGTTGCTTATGAAAAGGTTTAGAAAAGTCTTGTTTATATGTGCTCTTATTTCGTTTGTTTTTTTCGCAATAGGTTGTGATAGCATTCTTAACCCGAATAAGGGAACAAAATCTTCTTATATTTTTGAATGGAATTGCACTTATGCAAATTATATTGATGTGTATCCTTCCAATGGAGGCTCTCCATCATATTTCAGGCTGACTCGTTCAAATAGGAGTGTCAAAGTTACATGGGAAGATGAGGGAAATGATTATTTTGGAGGGTTCAGATGCACATATAATTATCCTTCTGGGCGAAATTCCCCACATTATTCATGTTATCACTCCTTAAAGCAAGTTAGTTTTTATGATTATTAGGAAAAAAAGGATTAGTTTATTCTTTATAGAAGAAGCGGAGGATTAGATAGTGATTAAAAATAAATTCAGGACCTTGTTTTCATTGGGTTTGTTTCTCTTGCTTCCTGTTGTGTTCGCCTCCGCCGCTTCAAAGATTCGTGTGACTACGACAAATGTTTCGCTTGCGGGCGTTTATATCGACGGCTCTTATAAAGGTTATGCCCCTGTTTCGGTGGATGTAAATCCTGGCAATCATTCCATTAGGGTTGAGAAGAGCGGCTACGATACTTATACAGGCTCTGTCTATGTTGCGGACGGATATGAGCAGAGCGTTTCTGTGACTTTGGCCGCTTCGGTCGGCTCTATCAAGGCTGAGGCAAAAATCGGTAACAGGGATTTTCGTGGGGTCGATGTTTATCTTGACAATCTTTACAAGGGAACTACGCCGTTGACGATAAATGATGTGAAACCGGGGCTTCACTGGCTGAGATTCTCAAAGAGTGGTTATGACGATGTGAGCGACTCTGTTAATGTGACGGCAGGCTATCAGAACACTGTGACCGCACATTTTTCAGGCGCTGACCTCAATGTGAATGCGAATGTGAGCGGAGCCAGCGTTTATGTTGACGGATCTTATGAAGGAACTGCCCCTCTGGTTGTCCGGGACTTGGAGATAGGAAAACATAGTGTCAAGGTTACTAAAAAACATTATTCCGTTTACAACACGATGACCGATTATTTGAAGGCGGGATATTCTTACAACTTGACCGCAAGCCTTGAGAAAATATCAGGCTATCTTAATACAAATGTGACACCTTCCGATGCGACGATTTATTGTGACGGCGAGGAAATCTCAAAATTCAATGAAGAAATTGACGAAGGAACTTATACGATAAAGGCTCATGCTTTTGGCTATGATGACACAAGCACGACTGTCACGATTGTGCGGAACAAAACTTCCAGCATCTCGCTTACGATGGAAAAATCCGCTTTCGAGGTAAAATCCTTTTCGGCGAATATAAAGGCTTTCAATCCGAAAAACAATAACATAAAGAAATTCGTGAGGTTCAATATCTCCGTTACAGCCCCAGAGACTGGAACTTTGGTGATAAACAATGAAAAGGGCGATACGGTAGCCTCTTGGGATTTGAAATTCGAGACATGGGACAGCTTTGTTGATTGGTACGGAAAGGAAAACGGAAAGCCGCTTCCTGACGGCATATATGTGGCAACGCTCAAAACTTCTGGGTTCATGAGAATAGCGACTGTGCGGATTGACCATACGGTAAAAGATTATGAGCAGAGGGCAAGAAGCAAAGGCTTCTTCTTTGATGTTGGTAGCGTGAAAGGTCCGTTCTATGAAGGATTCGCTTTCGGGGCAAGCGGTTTCTATGGCAAAAAACATCTGTACGGTGGAATCGCCGCTGACTTCTTCATGACAAAAATGAGTGGGGATTACAAGGATTATAAAATCTTGAAAAATCTTTATTTTATTGACACCGAAGTTCTGGGTGGGGCAAGCTTCAACTTCTATATATTCAGACCTTATGCACATGTCGGTCTCGGGTATTATTTTGCTGTTCCATCGGCGGAATCAAAATATAAGAAATATGTCGATGGCACGAACGGCCTTTCTCTGAGCGGAACTTTGGGAATGGATCTTGTTTTTGACCATTTCGTTTTGGGCGGCTATTACAAGCTTAGGAGCCTTAAAGGAGCGGGATACACTGATTCTTTTGGGGTTAGCTTTGGCTGGTGTTTTGACAAATAGGAGAAAAGATTATGGGCAAGAAGATTCGATTTATAGGTTCGCTGATTTCTGTTGTTATTATGGTTTTTGCCAATATTTCTTGTGCGGACAAACTGAACGAGGACAGACCTGAGAACAGCAAGAAGCTTGCTAAGGCATTGGGAATTTCTTATCCTATAAAGAGCGGTGGGGCGGTTCCGACTTCAAACACCAATTCATTTTCAGATACTGTTTCGGGAAAATTCACGAAATCCGGCGGCTATATAATATATACTTTTTACGCATATTCAAAAATTACTTACACCCTCAGCTGGATGAACGGAAGCGGAGCAAAAATTTCTGTTTCTGCGGGAACAAGCAGTTCCTATCCGACAAGTTTTTTCAGCGGAAAAACATCAGGTCAGCAAACTATTTGTTCATATTCAGGCACAGGAGAAACTGTTTACATAAAGGTAATGCCGTATAATTCTTCTTATGTTGGAACATTCTCTCTTACCGTGAGCAATTCTAAATATAATCTGACTTTATCAAAATATTCATCATCTGGCGGGGCAACGGACACTACTGTCAGCACTCTCAAAGTTGGTTCTTTCCATTCGGCGTATGTTGAGGATGACGCTGATTTTTATCTTCCCTATGGTGACTCAAAAGAATTTTCTTTCAGAATATCAAGCGGATATATTATGTATATACAGTATTTTGATTCGAGAAGTTCAACTTGGTCAGACATTTGTTCCAATGGTGGAAGAAGTGCTGGAAGGGCAACGCCTGTGGTTTACAATTCTTCGGGGGCAGAATTCGGTACGATAGATTCTATGGGGCTTTCAAATTCTCAGTCTGAAGCAGGTGGAAATTATAAAGTCAGGCTGACAGCCTCATCTTCCGGGTATGTCGCAATCAGAGTTTTCCAAATGCCGACTGCGGCTTATGTTACAAATACAATCTCTGTTGCCACTGGAAAAGGAAGTAGGGCTTCAGATTTGACGACTGTTTATTTTTCTTCATACTCTGCTTGCACTAATTATAAATTTTATGCGATTTCGGGGACAAAGTATAATCTCCGATTCTATGACAGTGACACAAAATCAAGTTCATCAATATCGGCTTCAAACAATTTTACCGATGCTTTGGGAATTGTATATTCTGTGACGGATGGCGGTTATGAGGTATATACTGATTCTGATGAATTCTCTGGTTTTACACCAACTACTTCTGGCTACTATATTTTATCAGTTGGTAAATCTTGGTCAGGTGCGAATGACGGATATGTTGGCTTCCGCTTGTACAAATAAATCCGTTGCTTTTGCTTGTAATCCGTGCGAGAATTGAAAAAGCCGTTAATTTCAGGTTTTATGGCGGGGAGACTCAATCATGCTAAAAAAATCAATTTCTTTCCTCATTCTCATATTCCTTTCTTCTCAAATGTTCTGCGCGACCATGAATCCAAAAGTCCGTCAAGTTCCAAAGAATATTCAGGAGCAGGTTTTTATCACTCCCAAAGAAACTTTGCCTCAGCTGGTGAATTTCCTTGTGGGAACGAGCGGAGACACTTCTTCCCGTGTAAAAATCCTTCATGACTGGATTTGCGACAATATTTCCTACGACTGCAATGCTTTCACCAACGAAGGGGTGGGCAAGCAGGATTACGAGAGTGTTCTCAAAAAGAAAAAGGCGGTTTGCGTTGGCTATTGCAACTTGATGGCGGCGATGTGCTATTATGCAAAAATCGAGGTCGATATAATTTCTGGTTGGTCGAAGGGCTTCAATTATCCGGGCTATTTGTATAAAGAAAGTGACCACGCTTGGAATGTTGTAAAAATCGGCGGAAAATGGAAGCAGATTGATGTGACCTGGGATGCGGGCTATGTTGACAAGCGGAGTTTCATCAAACGGTACACGCTCCAGTGGTTCAATCTTTCGCCATCACAATTCATTTATTCTCATCTTCCCGAAGAAGAAAAATGGCAGCTTTTGCCAGAAAAACTCATTCGCACCCCTGAGCAATTCGTAAAAGAGCCGTACATTCCGGGCATTTTCTTTGAGTACGGCCTTTCATTCGGGAAAAATGCCCCCGAGTACACGAACGAGATTTCCGAGGCGACTGGATTCGACATCGTTTGCTCAAAGCCGAATGTTATGATGATGGCAAGCATTTACGGTAACGACGCTCCTTCCGACATGGATGCGGCGAGTTGGTTTGAGAATGCGGGCAGAACGAGGCGGTTTATTTTCGATGTTCCCGACAAAAAGACTTATTCCACCCAGTTCGGCGCAAGGTTCAGCGGCACGACCACAAATCCCAAATTTTTCAACAAGTCTGACTTTGAGCAGAATATTTTGGCGAAATTGCCATCTCTTGTTTCTTCCAAAAAAATCACGCCGAAAGAAGCAGAGCTTTTTGAAAAATCATACTATTTAATAGAAGAAAACAACCGTTATTACTACGCCGAAGACCTTTTTGACAACCCACGCAACCTTGCGAACAACAAAATCCTGAAACTTCTCGACCGAAACACTCACAACTACGAGACCGTTTTGAATTTTGACATAAAAGCCGCCTCAGATTATGACGGATTCGGAAAAAATGTGCTTCGTTTTCCGCAAGCCTATCAAAATTACCAGAACGCAAGCACAATCAGCCTGATTTCTCCGCTCAAAGGAAGTCTTAAAAGGGGCAGCGAGGAGCATTTTTCTATCAAGACGAACGCATATTCAAGTTTCGTGATTGTCACCGCCGAAGAAAAATATGAATTCATCCCAAAAAATGCCAAGACCGGGGCGTTTGAGCTGGATTTCAAGATTCCGGAAGATGCCGAAAAACTTGAATTGTATTCCTCCAAAGACGGAAAGCAGTTCGCCACGATTATTTCTTATCAACTGGAGCAGCAAAATTAAGGTAATTTTCATCTAGTGAAATCTAGGGAAGTGTGGTATAATGAAATCTGAGGTGAGTATATGATGGTCGTATCTTACACGGATTTTTTCGCAAATCCCGCCCAATACAAGCAGGCGGCTTCTCTTTCGGGTTTGAAAATTCTGCCAGAGAAAAAAAAGAAAAAATTTCCTCGCCGTATTCAGAAAAAATTGGAACATTTGGAAGCTGTGATTGGGATTTTACCTGATGATATTGATGAAGAGGCTATAAAGGCTGAGAGGTTGTCACGGCAATGAAAGTTTTATTTGATACTAATGTAACCGTCGATATTTTGACGAATCGCCAGCCATTTTGCACGGATTCAATTCAGTGTTATCGAAAATTAATTGAAAATGATGATAAAATTTTTATTTCAACGGTTTCTGTGGCTGATGTTATGTATATGACACGAAAGCATTATTCGAATATTCAGAAACAGTTTTCGGTCGTTTCTGATTTTTTGAGCACGATGAAAATTGCTAAAGTTTGCAAAAAGGATTTGGATTTTGCTTTTTCTGGGGTTATGACAGACTTTGAGGACGGCATACAAGCTTGTTGTGCGAAACGCCATCACGCAAAACTGATTATTACCCGAAATGTAAAAGATTTCGTCAATTCTCCTGTTCTCGTTGTCACTCCCACAGATTTTCTCGCAATGTGAGGTTTTTCGATAGTGTCACGCCTTTTCCAAT
This sequence comes from Treponema sp., assembly GCF_017430385.1. GTDB lineage: Bacteria > Spirochaetota > Spirochaetia > Treponematales > Treponemataceae > Treponema_D. Next base: position 12,173 of record NZ_JAFRNB010000076.1, on the reverse strand, counting down.
ACCTAAAAACCCGGCCTCTCGCAATCATTTCCGTTGTTCTCCTTGCGATTCTCTATCTTTTTATGATTTTCGCACCATTCATCTCGCCTTACAGCCCGACTCGTATTTTTGAGGAAGACACTTTCCATCCTTCAAACATAGAGCTGACTTCACACGGAATAGTCGCACGAGAATACCGCGTTCTGAACCCGATTACATGGCGTTATGCGAAAGTGCGTGGTGAAGAGTTCCATCACAAAATCAGCTTTTTCGTAAAAGGCGAGGAATACAAGATTTTCGGCCTGATTCCGTCTAGCCGTCACCTTTTCGGTACCAAGCCGGATCCGCGCACAGGCGAGCTTTACCCGGTCTTTCTTTTTGGCTCGGACAACCTCGGCCGTGACCTTTTTAGCCGCATGGTTTATGGAAGCCGAATTTCGCTTACGATTGGTTTTGTTGCAAGCGCGATTTCTCTTGTGCTTGCGATTCTGCTCGGTGGTTTAGCGGGCTACTATGGCGGCAAAACTGACTGGCTCGTTATGCGTTTCTCCGAGTTTTTCATGCTGATTCCTGGTCTTTACCTGATTTTGTTCCTTCGTTCCCTTCTCAACAGCAAGATGGACTCTGGCACAAGCTATATGATAATCACCGTGATTCTTTCGCTTGTCGGCTGGCCTGGCAGTGCGCGCACGTTGCGTGGTATGGTTCACTCAATCAAGCGTGAGGAATTTGTTATGGACGCAGGTTTGGAGGGTGTTCCGAGCACGGTGATAATTTTCTTCCATATAATTCCGCAAATTACGAGTCTTTTGATTGTCTCAACCACTCTTGCGATTCCGGGCTTTATCATGAGCGAGACCACGCTTTCATACCTGGGGCTTGGAATTGCCGACCCTGCCGTAAGCTGGGGAAGCCTTATCAACAGGGACATTTCCACGCTCTCAAATCTCAAGAATTTTCCGTGGCTTCTGACTCCTGTCTGGCTTTTGCTTGCCGTCACTCTGGCTTTTAACTTTTTGGGCGATGCACTCCGTGACTATTTTGACCCTTATCATGTCGTGTTCAAAACTTGGCGAAAAAAGAAAACCACAGATTACACAGATTGTAGTGAAAACCGCAAGAATTTTGTGCAACAAAATTCTTGTCGCGACACGATGGCTCGAATCCCTGGCACTTGGCTTTCTGTCCAGAATCTCCGTGTATCATTCACCGTGCTGCGCGGTTCAAGCCATACTGTTATCCAGTCGGTTCGTGGCGTATCGTTCAGCATGAACCGTGGTGAGATTTTGGGAATCGTTGGCGAAAGTGGCAGCGGAAAATCTGTCACGACTACGGCGATTCCGGCCCTGCATCCTTCTAATGCAACGGTCGAAGGAAAAATCTTCTTTGACGGCGTGGAACTTACTTCGCTAAGCCAGAAAGAAATGCGTTCTTACCGCGGAAAAAAAATCGGCCTGATTTTTCAGGAGCCGGGGCGAAGTTTTGATCCGCTGCAGAACATCGGTTCGGTCTTTTTTGAAACCTTCCGTAACTCATTCCCTGAAATCACAAGACCCGAAGCCGATAAAAAAACAATTGAGCTTTTGGACGAAGTGGGGCTTCCGGATCCTCAAAGCCGACTCAAAAACTTTCCGCACCAGTTTAGTGGCGGTCAGCTTCAGAGAATTTCTATCGCGCTCTCACTTGCACAGGGCTGCGAGCTTTTGATTGCCGATGAGCCTACGACAGCCCTCGATGTTACGATTCAGGCTCAGATTGTGGGCTTGCTCGCAAATCTTCGTAAAACCCGGAAACTTTCTATTATATTCATCAGCCACAATATTGATTTGGTTGCAAGTCTTTGTGACAACATCATCGTAATGTACGGCGGCTTGATTATGGAAAAGGGCACGAGTGACCAAATCATGAATCACGCGCGTCATCCATACACAAAAGCTCTTTTGGCTTCAAGCCCTCGCTTTGGCACTCATTATACAACAGAACGGCTGGTTTCAATCCCTGGCCGCGTAACAGATCCGGCGCACCCAGAGCCGGGCTGTCCGTTCGCACCGCGCTGCCAGTACGCGAAGGATGAATGTAAAGAGAGTCAAACTGATTGTTATATCGCAGGAGAAAAAAAATGAAAAAGTTAGGCATCATCGCACTTGAATCTGCTCAGAATGCTGGAAAAAAAATTGACGATATACTTTCGAAATGGCGTGGCGGCGAGCATTTTTTGATTCCCTCTTCTTGCCCGCGATTTGGAAGCGGCGAGGCAAAAGGTCTTGTCAAGGAATCCGTGCGTGACCGCGATATTTATATCCTTGTCGATGTTTGCAATCCTTCTGTCACTTACAAAATGGACGGCTATGTAAACCGAATGTCTCCCGATGACCATTTTCAGGACTTAAAGCGCGTGATTGCGGCTTGTAACGGTAAGGCCGGCCGAATCACCGTGATTATGCCTTTCTTGTACGAGAGCCGGCAGCATCGCCGTACTGGCCGAGAGTCTTTGGACTGCGCGATGATGCTTCGGGAACTTGAAAACATGGGCGTTTATGACATTATCACCTTTGATGCACATGATCCGCGGGTGCAGAATTCGATTCCGTTCAGCGGTTTTGAGGATGTTTCTCCGGCCCTGCAGTTTACTCAGGCTCTTTTGACCGAGTACGAAGATTTGAAAATCGACAGCGAGCACATGATGTTCGTTTCCCCGGACGAGGGCGCGACTCAGCGGGTTGTTTTCATGGCATCGATTTTCGGCGTGAACATCGGCATGTTCTATAAACGCCGTGACTACAGCAAAATTGTGGACGGCATGAACCCGATTATCGCTCATGATTTCTGTGGCGAGTCGGTTGAGGGCAAGGATGTGATTGTTGTTGATGACATGATTTCTTCTGGTGGCAGCATGATTGATGTCGCAAAGCAGCTCAAGGCCCGTGGGGCAGCCCGCGTGTTTATGTTCGCGACTTTTGGCCTTTTCACTAACGGACTTGAAAAATTTGACCAGGCTTATTCAGATGGAATTTTTGACCGTGTTTTCACCACAAATCTTGTTCATCAGAAGCCGGAGCTTTTGGAGCGACCGTGGTATTTTTCTGTCGGCATGAACCGTTATGTCGCTGCAATCATCGACACGCTCAATAAGGGAAACTCAATGCAGGAAATCATCAAGCCGGCCGAGCGCATGAAAGAATTTGTCGAATTATACAAAATTAAGTCTAATCCGTCTGACAGGAGATAAAATGTCTGATTTCATAATTCAAGCCGAACATTTGACAAAAAAATTTACCCTTGATGCTGGATTTTTCGCCAAAAACGACCGATTTGTTTACGCGGTCAATGATGTTTCTTTCGGAATCGAGCGTGGTAAAACTTACGGCCTGGTAGGAGAATCAGGCTGCGGAAAGACCACGACTGCCCGAATGTTAGTGCGGATGTACAAAGCAGACGGCGGAAAGATTTGGTATAGGGCGCTCCCCACCGATGGTGGGTCTGGCTTTTCGGGGTTCCGCGCTAACCGCGCTCCATTGCCTGCGGCAACGGCTGAAGCCGCCCCTACAATCCATAGCGCAGGGGGAGAGGCCGCAAGTGGCGACATGGAGGCGCAAAATATTCTTCTATATAATAAGACACAGCTCCGCCAGTATCGCGAAAAAATCAAATATGTCTTTCAGGATCCTTCTCGTTCGCTCAATCCCCGAATGACGGTTTTCAATATCCTTACTGCCAGCTACAAGTATTCATCAATCTGGCCGGGCAAAAAAATCGCTTACGAAGAAGCCGGCCGTATCATGGAAGAAGTCGGCCTCGATCCGTTGGACTTGGAAAAGCGGCCGAGCGAATTTAGTGGAGGACAGAGGCAGCGAATCTCAATCGCACGAGCCTTGATTATGAAGCCTGAGGTCATGTTCTGTGACGAGGTAGTGAGCGCGCTCGATGTGAGCGTTCAGAGCCAGATTTTGAACTTGCTGCAGGATATCCGGGAAAAGCGCGGAATTTCTTTCCTTTTTATCGCACATGATTTGCGTGTTTCGTGCTATTTTTGTGACACAATCGGCGTGATGTACCGCGGGCTTCTGGTTGAGGAAGCACCTGCCCGCGATTTGTACAAAACGGCCGCCCATCCATATACCAAATTGCTTTTCTCTGGAAGCGATAATTCTTCATCAAATTCAAACGGTGAGGTCAAGACAACTTTGGAAAGCCTTCATGGTTGTCCTTTTTCTCACCGATGCCCGTACGCGAGCGAAAAATGCCGTAATCAAATCCCTGAATGGAAAGAAATTTCAACTGGGCATAAGGTAAGGTGTGTCCTGGGGTAGAAAATTGGACTAATCAAATTTTCCATTGTATAATTTTAACTGTTATGGAAACTTACATCATCGGAAGCATACTCAAAGAATACAGGACACGACTGAATATTTCTCAGGAAGATATATCTTTTGATTTGTGTGCTGTTTCAACACTTTCACGCATTGAGGGCGGAACTCAGCTGCCAAGAAGAAAACTTGTCGAGGCCTTGTTTAGCAGAATGGGTATGGTCACGCCTTCAAGCGGAATCCCGATGAGCCGTGCGGATTTTTATCGCGAAAACCTTGAGTATAAAATCAACGACATGATCGCCAGGGCAGACTATGAAATCGCGGGCTTGCTCGAAGAATACAAAAATTGTGACAAAGACATGGATGTTTTTGAACGGCAATTTTATACTTTTTATAAAACCTTGTCAGAAAATGTAAAAACTCCTGATGACAAAAAAGCAATGGAAAACTATGTTTCTGCATTAAGACTTACCGTTAAGAATTATGATGTAAAAGAATTGCCTCTTGCCCGCCTGCTTACAAGAATCGAAATCCTGATTTTAAACAATATCTCGCGGACACTATATTCTTTAGGCGAAGAAGAAAATGCAATTTCCATCATGGAATTCCTTCGTTCCTATTTTGAAAAAGGAATCGTAAGCGAAGAAGAAAAAGCAAAAAATTATCATGTGATTCTCTTCAATCTTGAAAACTGGTATGGACTTTCGGGCAATGACAAAAAATCGCTCGAAATCAGCGAAATCGCGATTGATTCATGCTCAAAATATGGTCCCAGCAACTTGTTTCCATATCACATCTTCAATAAAGGTTGTGTGTTGGTTAAACTTGGGAGAATGGAAGAAGGCAAAAAAAGTCTGGAACATTCATTCGTAATAATGGAAGAATTAAAAAAGTGTGATGATATTGCCAGCGGAAAAAAGTGGTGCAAAGAAAAACTTGGTCTGAACCTCTGAAAAGTAAGTTTTAATTAAAAATTTCGAAGAATTTTGTAAGTTTTTTTCCTTTTTTCTCAAAATTTGCGTAAAACGCTATGGTGTGTTTTATTCCGCGGACTTAGAATCTATATAAATCTATTAAAAAAAGAGGTATTATTATGAATATGAAAAAACTTACCCTCATTCTTTCCCTCTTTTCTCTCTGCATGATCCTGAGTGCGAAGCCTGTTTTGCTTTCAGAATCGCCTTGTGAATATATGGAAACTTTCGTTGGCTATGACTGGAATGAATATAAAAGTATACTTACTTATGAAGAATTTTCTTCTGATATAAATCAGCTCTGTTATTATCTTCAGAATGCTTATGCCGGTTATGAAGGAATGTGTGGGCAGGGCTTTGATGCTGCGAAACTGAAAACTGAATTCCTTGCGGGTTATGGGGGACAAGAAAAAATCGATACTCGTGCGGCGTTCAAATTTATTGCTGACTTCCTTGAACCGTTTATTTCGGACAGGCATTTTTCAATCATTACAAAGATGGCAGTTTTTGAACCTGTAAAAAGCAGCAGATTCTTTTATACGAATACATTTGTTGAAAAATCTGATGACGGTTTTTATCTTTTGCAGAGTGATAGCGAAAATCTTTCAAAAGGAATGAAATTTGATGGAGCTTCAGAAAATTTATTCTATTATCCGGTGAAAGGAAAAAATGTCTGGCGAATCGGGATTATAAGCGTTGAGAATCCTAAGATTCTGAGCGTGCAATTTGAAGGAAAATCTTTTCTTCTTCCTGTTTATGATGATGGTGCGATACAAACTTCTTCCATCAGGTATCATGAATTGGAAAGCGATGATTCTGTCTATGCGAGTCTTTCAAGTTTTTGGCTTCCAGAGGAAGGCTCCCAGTTTCGGAAAGGTGCTGACATTGTGCTTTCAAAATATGCCAGCCTTGCTTCAAAGTATTATGATAAAAAGAATATAATCATCGATTTGAGGGGGAATCCTGGTGGACAAGCGGAATATTCTGAATATTTGTTGTACTCATTGTATACGAATAATAAAAAAGAATTCTCATGGAAAAAACTCCCCAAATACAGCAAATGGTTTGAATCGTATATTAGCAATGAAAAATGGATTGAATCGCCAGTAACTATTGAATCTTTGTTTAAGTTTAACGAGAGCCTTGGTTTTCATTATTCAGAATTAAGAAAAATGCTTGAAAAATCAAGGCAAAAGCCAGTTAAGAAAATATTCGGAACTCAGAAAACAAAGCCCCTTAAAAAGAACAAAAATGCCTTCCCAGGTAAAATCATAATTCTTATCGACAGAAACTCGCTCAGTGCTTCTGAAAATACCGTCGTGCTCGCAAAAAAGTTGTTCGGTGACAATGCTGTCATAATTGGAGAAAAAACAGGTGGTTGCTGTGAATATTTGGATAATATCGATTATATGCTTTCTAATTCGAAAGTTTGCGTTCATTTTGGTTCCAAAAAGAATGAAGGCATGAAATATTGCGACTCTTGGCATGGCGAAGGATTTGGCATTTACCCCGATTATTGGTCAATCGGTGAGGATTTGAACGACACGATTTTCCTTGTCACGGACGATTCGGAGATGAAGGAAAAACTTGCGGAAATCGACTCAAGGTTAATGTAATCATGAACAAATTCTGAGGTCAAGAAAAGTGCCAAAAATCGAAACTTTTTTATATAAGGAGGAGACTCATCCAGTGGCGGTAATGGTGGTTCAGGTGGAGGAAAATAAATAGCAGATTAAAGGAACTGTTTTTTTGCAGTTCCTTTTATGTGATTTTGATTTTGGAGTTTTTATAATGAAACATATCGTTAGTTTATTGATTTGTTTATTGGTATTTTATTCTTGTAAAACAAATCGATATGGATTTCCAGAATATCTTGCCTCAGAACTTTCAAATAATGATAGCGATAGTTATAGGTTTGTGTTGTTTGATAATTATTTGGATTATACGACTGTTGCACCAATAATCGAATACAGAGTTAATAATCAAAGCTTGTATATGGCTATCGATACAGGTGGAACCAGAAGCATTTTATTACATCCGAAAATAGACAGTTTGATTTCAGAGGAGTACTTGAAGTCGGTGGAACAGTTTGATTACAGCGGTGATAAAATTTGTGAGTTTTGTTTTGAGGGGGATAATTTTAAATATGTTGTTGATCCATTGGGAAATTTTACAACAAGCCAAAAATATAATTATTTCGATGGATTTTTAGGGGAAGACTATCTTACGCAATTTAAGAATGTTGTTTTTGATTATACGCAGAATAAGTTTTATGTTGACCAAAATCCCATCTGTGATAAATCTCTTCCTATGCATAAGCATGACGAATGGAATTTATTTTTCATAGATATTGAAGTAAATGGGGAAAAAACAAGCGGTATGATTGATACAGGTAGTAAAATAGTTTTTTTGAGCAATGTTAAAAATCAAAATTTTAGGACAAATGAGTTTAATTATGTTGATTTACGGATTGGAGATATAAATTATGAAAATCTTGAGATAGGATATGGGGGGGAGATTATAACGAACAAACGAGCATTTGAAATAATGGAGACCTACAACATCATCGGGTATCCATGCTTCAAAGACCATGTTATACAGCTCGACTTTGAGCATAATAAATTTAGGATAAAGTAGTTCTTCGTTGAAGGACTTTTGAGAACCTATCCCGCAAAAGACTATATTCTTGATAAGCATGGTTTAGGATAGGCAACAAACCTGACTGTTCTAAGCTGCAAAAACAAAAACTACTTTTACAGAAAGTGAAAGCAAAAGGAGCGTTTTATGATAGCTGTAGAATGCTGCGTAAAAAACTGACGGATTCGCTGCAATGGATGCGGACGAACTGTTCTTTATCAATGGCGGAAGCGGTGCAAGTGCAAGTGTGTCACATACTAGTGTTGGAGGCGTACCTGTTACTATTGCTGGTAATTATGGAACTATAAGTTTTACTTCTTCTGGTGATAATTCGAATCCTACTAACAGTCAGGTTAGTATTTCTAATAATCACGGAAAAGTTTCAATAGGTGTATATTCAAATACAAGCTCTAGTGGTTCTAGCTCCGGAAGTGGTGGAAAATAATTAATTGGAGGTTTGCTCAAAATTGGGGAATTCTTCCCGCAAAAGACAGAATTCCCCAATAGAAAGTCATCAAATAGACAACAAACCTTTTCAAGTATATCTCGTAAAAAAATATAGTCCATATTAAGAGGAGGCAGAATTAAATCTTTTACTTTATAAAATCCTATTGCTATTAAATAACCCCATATTACTAAAATAAAGCTCGATTATAATGAAAACTTATTTTTCATGTAACAAATTTCTGGGCATAAAGTTCGATGCTGGGTGGAATAAAATCTAGATTCTTTTTATAGAAATAACGGAACTAAAGTTCCTGACGAGTTTTAACTCTTGAAAATAACAAGAGTTAAAACTCGCGTTTTCAAAGTTACCTCTAAAAACTGAAGTTTTTAGAGGTTCCCATATTTCAAAAACTGTGTTACTCTTTAAAAGTTATAAAAAGTAAGGAGGTGTCATTATGACAAATAAAACTGTTATTGATGCGCTCAAACAGATGAAAACATACTGTGCGGCGGATTTACTGGACAAACTGAATTACGCGATTGCCGTATTCGAAAAACTGGAGAACGACGGAATTGATAATCCGCTCAAAACAGATTTCACAGTTATCTTAAAGGAAGGAAAGTAAAAAATGACTGGAACTTTTTTCTCCCTTGTGCCTCCAATCGTGGCTATTGCGCTGGCACTCATCACAAAAGAAGTTTATTCTTCGCTCTTTGTCGGTATTTTGATTGGTGGAGCTTTCTTTGCGATTGATGCAGGAAGCGGTTTCACTGGATTTTTCACACATGTATTCTCAGACGGCATGATTAAGCAGCTTTCAAGTGCATGGAATGTCGGCATTCTCGTCTTCCTTGTTGTTTTGGGAACAATGGTTGCCCTCATGAACAATGCTGGCGGTTCCTCAGCTTTCGGTGAATGGGCCAAAAAGCACATCAAGTCAAAGCTCGGTGCACAGATTGCAACTGTTTGCCTCGGTGTGCTCATTTTCATCGATGATTATTTCAACTGTCTTACAGTCGGCTCTGTTATGCGCCCGATTACCAAAAAATACAAGGTTTCCCGCGAAAAGCTCGCTTATCTCATTGATGCGACTGCGGCTCCGGTTTGTATTATCGCTCCGATTTCTTCATGGGCGGCAGCTGTCGCAGGTTTCGTAAGCGAGGGTGAGAACGGCCTGGCTCTTTTCTGCAAGGCAATTCCGTTCAACTTCTATGCTTTCTTCACAATCGGCATGATGTTCCTCTTGATTTGCATGAATTTTGAATTCGGAACTATGGCAAAATTTGAAAACAGCCGCAACGACATGACTGAAGATACAGAAGAAAAAATTTCTACTCGCGGAAAAGTATTCGACCTTGTTTTCCCGATTATAAGCCTCATCGTTCTTTGTACAATCGGCATGATTTACACAGGCGGATTCTTTGCAAGCGGAGAAGATCACAAAAACTTCGTTGACGCTTTCGCAAACAGCGATGCTTCCGTTGGCCTTGTTCTCGGTTCGTTCGCCGCTTTGATTCTCACAATTGTCGTTTATCAGGTTCGACGCGTCCTTTCTTTCAAAGATTGCATGGCATGTATTCCTGACGGATTCAAGGCAATGGTTCCGGCAATTTTGATTCTCACTTTGGCCTGGACTCTCAAAGCAATGACGGATTCATTGGACGCTTCAAAATATGTCGCAGGGCTCGTCGAAGGAAGTGCAAAAGGCTTGCAGAATTTCTTGCCGGCTATCATTTTCGTGATTGCAGGTTTCCTTGCATTCGCAACTGGAACAAGCTGGGGCACATTCGGCATCCTCATTCCAATCTGTATCGCAGTTTTCCCAGGAAGCGGCGACCCATTGCGAATCATTTCGATTTCAGCTTGTATGGCTGGTGCTGTTGCCGGCGACCATTGTTCACCAATCAGTGACACAACAATCATGGCAAGTGCTGGCGCACAGTGTGAGCATGTAAACCATGTATCAACTCAGCTTCCTTATGCCCTCACTGTAGGAGGAGTTTCATTCCTCACATACATCGTAGCGGGCTTCTCACAGTCTCTGGGCGTTTTAGCAAGCGGAATCATCTCATGGATTGTGGGCGTTGTCCTCCTCGTAGGAACAATGATTGTGCTGAAGAAGACGTTTGCTGTTAAATAAAAATATGTTTCTCACGGAGAACACGGAGCTCACGGAGATTTTTCTTTTGTAAGAAAAATCTCTGTGTTCTCTTAAGCTCTGTGAGAAATGAAACAGGAGCATTTATGGACACAGAAAAAATTATCGAAAGTCTTAAAAAACGTGGATTTGAAGCAGTTTTTGCACAAACAAAAGCCGAGGCTGTTGAAAAGGCTCTTGGCTTTATCCCTGAGGGCTCGACAGTCTCTTGGGGGGGCTCTGTCTCAATCGAGGAGTCTGGCTTGCTCGACAAAATCAAAAGCGGGAACTACAAGGTAATTGACCGTGCTACAGGCAAAACTCCCGAAGAAAAAACTGAGCTCATGCGAAAGGCGTTCTTTGCAGACACATTCCTCACAAGCTTTAATGCAGTTAGCGAGGACGGCGTTCTTTTCAACATCGACGGAAACGGAAACAGAGTCGCCGCAATTACATTCGGACCAAACTCTGTAGTCGCACTTGTCGGAATAAACAAAATTGTAAAGAACGAGAGTGAGCTTGAAGAACGCGCGCTCAAAGTCGCCGCTCCCAAAAATGCCAAACGACTTGCCCTGAGCGATGAAAAGGACATTTGTGCAGTCTTTGTCAAACATCGTATTTCCCGCACAAAAGGCCGGATCAAAATAATCCTCGTCGGCGAAGAACTGGGGTATTAGAAGTTAGGAGTTAGGAGTTAGGAGTTAGAAATTAGGAGTTTGCAATTAGCAATTAGCAATTAGCAATTAGGAATGTGCAATTGGGGCGGTCCCGCCTTTGGCGGGCGGGTGTTTCGCCCTTCGCTCACGCTCATAGCCTACGGCTACTTCGGGGCTACATACCCTACCGCTTTCCTTATGAAAACATTTAATCTTGTCGCTCAAAAATCAATTTCTCTTAATGAATTTCTCCGCTTGCAGCTTCCCCGGATTTTGAACACGGAGATTTCTAACAGCAAAATCCGCCGTCTTATTGTTGCCGGAAGCGTGAGTGTGGGCGGGCGTCAGATTCGGCTTCCTGGCTTCAATCTTCGGGCTGGGAGTGAAATTTCTGTTCTTATCGATGAAGAAAAGCTCTTTTTTGAGAAGCAGCCTGATGACATAAACTATGAGCTTACTCCCAAAGATATTCTTTTTGAGGACGAGAATATAATCGTCGTGAATAAGCCCACTCATTTTCCGACTGAGGCCGGAATGGTTGGAAGCCGCGACAATCTTCATGCTGCAATCATCCGCTTTTTGTTCGAGAGACAGAAAATCGAGCACCCGAACGCAAAAAATCCGCCGTATCTTGGAATCATGCACCGGCTTGACCGTGACACAAGCGGCGTTATTTTGTTCACCAAAACCCGCTCCGTGAATGCCGCCTGCCATGAAATGTTTGAGAGCCACACTGCGTACAAAGTCTATAATGCAGTTGTCGCCGTAAAATCTTCAGAAGCCGCAAAGTTTCCTGTTGGCAAAAAAATCACCGTTGACTTTCCGATGGGCAGAATCAGCCCCAAAGGGCAGGCTGCAAAGTGGGGAAAGGTCAGCGAAAAAAATGGCGGGCTTTCCTCTAAAACTGAATTTACCGTATTAAAAAAAATAGATGCTGCTTCCCTTGCTCTTGATACAAATCCGGACTTTAAGGGCTTTTCTTTTCTGCTTTTGGAATGCCGGCCTCTTACAGGCAGAACCCATCAGATTCGC
>NZ_JAFRNB010000075.1 GCF_017430385.1 Treponema sp. | reverse complement strand
TCTCTGTCTCGCGTGGAACCTGCCGCCTACCTCCTGCTCCCGTCAGAACAGGATACCGCTTTCACCCTTTTCATAAAAGCATATCATCTCGCTAAAAACTCACCTCGTGAGTTTTTCCGGCTACGCCGTCGCTCACTTCCGCGCTCGAAGCACAGCTTCGAACGAGACTCGCTAAAAACTCACCTCGTGAGTTTTTCCGGCTACGCCGTCGCTCACTACCGCCTTCGCAGCACAGCTGCTCGGAGATTCGCTCAAAACTCACCTCGTGAGTTTTGACCCTTCGGGTCGCTCCCTACCTATTGACCAACTAGGTAATAAGTATTAGAGTATCAGCATAAATAAACCTACAAAGTTACTAGGGAATTAAAAAAAACGGAGGCATCCTATGAAAAAAACATTCAAACTTCTTATCGCAGCTGTTTTGGCACTTTCTGCCATTTCTTCACTTTCGGCAAAGCCAAAGACTGGCCGCACTGTCAAGGAAATCAAAAAATCTAAGACAATCAAAATCGCAGTTTTCAGCGACAAAAAGCCATTTGGTTTCGTTGACGAGAACGGCGAATATCAGGGGTACGATGTTTACTTCGGAAACCGAATCGCAAAAGACCTGGGCGTAAAAGTAAAATATGTTCCAGTTGAAGCAGCTGCCCGCGTCGAAGTTCTTGCTACTGGCAAAGTTGACCTTGTTCTTGCAAACTTCACAGTAACTCCTGAGCGTGCAGAAAAAGTTGATTTCGCTCTTCCTTACATGAAGGTCGCTTTGGGAATCGTTTCTCCAAAATCTGCTTTGGTAACTGACCCGGCTCAGCTCAACGGCAAAACACTCATCATCGCAAAGGGAACAACAGCCGAAAGCTACTTCTCAAAGAACTATCCAGAAATCAAACTCTTGAAGTTCGATCAGTATTCAGAAGCTTACAACGCACTTTTGGACGGTCGCGGTGACGGCCTTTCAACAGACAACACAGAAGTTCTTGCATGGGCAATCGAAAATCCGAAATTTGCAGTTGGTGCTGGTGCTGACTCAATCGGAAGCCTGGACGCAATCGCTCCTGCCGTTCAGAAAGGCAACAAAGACTTGCTCGACTGGCTCAATAATGAAATCGTAGAACTCGGAAAAGAAAACTTCTTCCATGCTGACTATGAGGCAACTCTCCGAAGCGTTTACGGAAAAGATTCAGATGCAGACAGCCTTGTTGTAGAGGGCGGAAAACTGTAAAATCTGGGAAAAAATGGATTTTGATTTTATAAAACAAGTCATTCCGATGTATGTTGAGGCCACTTTCCTCACTCTTCGGATTGGCTTTATCGGAATAATTCTTTCATTTCTGACAGGGATTTTTTGTGCGATTGTTCGTTACTGGAAAATCCCTGTTCTTAATCTGGTCGTTCGCATTTACACGGAAATTTCCCGCAACACTCCGCTTCTGATTCAGCTTTTCTTCCTTTATTTTGCGCTTCCACGCATGGGAATTAAATTGAGCGGCGAGCAGTGCGGTATCATCGGACTGACTTTTTTGGGTGGCTCGTACATGGCAGAGACTTTCCGCAGTTCTCTTGAAACGGTTGGTCGGGTTCAGCTTGAAAGCGGAATGTGTATCGGCTTGAACCAGATTCAGCTTGTTCAGTATGTCGTTCTTCCGCAGGCGATGGCAGTTTCTGTTCCGGGCCTGGTCGCAAACATCATCTTTTTATTGAAGGAAACTTCTGTTTTCAGTGCGGTGGCTCTGGCAGATTTGATGTACGTTGCAAAAGATTTAATCGGACTTTATTACAAGACTGAGGAATCGCTTTTGCTTCTTGTCGTGGCATATTTCATAATTTTGCTTCCGATTTCGGTCGTGTCGCATTTCATCGAAAAGAAACTGAACTTCAACAGGAGCTAGGATAAAAAGCAGCCTGAAATAGCGTCTGCTTTTTATTTCGACAAGTTTCCGTTGGAAACTTGCGTTATTAATTGCCGCTCCTCATTGCATTACGGAGCAGCTTAAAAAGTCAATCGAATGTTGAAACATTCTTCTTGACTTTTTAAAGGAGAAAAAATGGATAATCCGGAGATTCTCACAGCGGTCACAACGGCTTTCAGCGTTCTTTTCAAAGGTAAAAATTTCGTCCGTCTTTTGGGCGGCCTGGGCGTTACGATTTGGATTGCGGCAGTTTCAGTTTTTCTTTCGATTTTCCTCGGATTTTTGTTCGGAATCGTAATGAATGTCAAAAATCGGGCAATCCGCTGGCTCTGTCATTTTTACCTTGAATTCATGCGCATTATGCCGCAGATGGTTTTGCTTTTTCTCGCATATTTTGGAATCACTCACGCATTCGGCATTTCAATCTCTGGTGAGGCGGCTTCAGTTTTGGTTTTCACTCTTTGGGGAACGGCTGAGATGGGCGATTTGGTTCGCGGTGCTTTGCAGTCGATTCCAAAGCATCAGTATGAAAGCGGTCGGGCAATCGGCCTCACCGAAAAGCAAATTTTCTTCTATATAATAATTCCGCAGACGGTAAAAAGGCTCGTTCCGCTCAGCATGAATTTGATTACGCGAATGATTAAGACGACTTCGCTTGTAGTTTTCGTGGGCGTAATTGAAGTTGTGAAAATCGGGCAGCAGATTATTGAATCGAACCGGCTCACGATTCCAACGGCGAGCATTGCGGTTTACGGCGTGATTTTCTTCATGTATTTTATCGTGTGCTGGCCACTTTCACTTGCCGCAGACAGAATCGAAAAAAGAAATAAGAATTAGGAATTAAGGACTAAAAAGGAACTGAATTATGGCACTTTTGAAAATCAAAAATCTTGAAAAATCATACAAAGAAGCAGGCGGAATCTTAAAAGGTGTTTCTCTCGATGTCGAAAAAGGTGAGGTCGTTGTGATTTTGGGTCCAAGCGGATGCGGGAAGTCAACATTGCTCCGATGCATCAACGGTCTTGAATCAATTCAGGGGGGCGAAATCTTGCTTGACGGTGAATTAATCTCCAACCGAAAAAATGACATGCACTTAATCCGTCAGAAAGTCGGAATGGTTTTCCAGAGCTATGATTTGTTCCCGAACATGACAGTCCTTAAAAATATCCTGCTTGGCCCGGTTAAAGCTCAAAAGCGCGACAAAGCAGAAGTTACGGCACAGGCAGAAAAACTTCTGGCACGAGTCGGTCTTTTGGAGAAAAAAGATGCCTACCCTCGCCAGCTTAGTGGCGGCCAAAAACAGCGTGTCGCAATCGTCCGCGCTCTCTGCATGAATCCGGAAGTGCTTTTGTTCGATGAAGTGACCGCCGCCCTCGACCCGGAAATGGTTCGCGAAGTTCTGGATGTAATGATGGATCTGGCAAAAGAAGGGCGAACGATGCTGATTGTAACTCACCAGCTGGAATTCGCGCGCGCCGTAGCCGACAGAATCGTTTTCATCGACGAAGGCGTGATTGTCGAGCAGTCCACCCCGGAAGAATTCTTCACAAATCCAAAGACTGAGCGTGCAAAGAAGTTCCTCGATGCATTCAAATTTGAAAAGCGCGTGACTTATGCGGAAGGGATTTAGGGGAATCTCAAAATTCCAGTTTTGTCATTAAGTTATTACTATGCGTTAAGGATTGTAGGGGCGGCGAAGCCGTTCACCGACATCCATGTCGTAACGAGAACTTCGTTCTCGCGGCAGTTATTGACTTTTTAAGGACGCGACATTCGTGTCGCAAGCGGATAATGCAGACATGGTTGGCGGGGAATGAAGCGAATAGCGGAACCCCGGAAAGCCTGACCGCCGTAAGGCGGTAATGCCCTTTGTTGTCGGCGTTATTCAGAACGCCCAGCGTTGTCGGCGTTATTCAGAACACCCCACTTTCCATTTTCAGTTTGGTTTTATCTTCCAATAAACCGTAAAAAACAGTAAAATATCCCCATGTTTCGTATTTATGTAGAGCGTAAGCCGGGCTTCCAGAGCGAAGCGGCCAGCATTTTGGGTGAAATCAATGGATTTTTGGGCATCTCTTCTGTAAAGGGAGTGCGTTATTTCAACCGCTATGACATCGAGAACACTTCTGAAGATGTCTCACGCATGGCGGCTTTGCGAATCTTCTCGGAGCCTCAGAGTGATTCTGTCGTCTACACTGAGCTTTCAACAGACCCAGCCGACACTGTGATTATCTGGGAATACCTTCCGGGCCAGTACGACCAGCGTGCGGATTCTGCCGAGCAGTGTCTTTCGCTCCTTCGCGAGTCTATGAAGAACACGGCCACTGTCGGAACTGAGCCACCGCGCGTCCGATGTGCCAAAATGGTCATCCTTTCCGGCAATGTTTCTGCCGATGAAGTCACAAAAATTCAAAAGTATCTCATTAACCCTGTCGATTCCCGCCTTGCAAAAGCTGAAATTCCTGAAACCCTTGAAATGAAAACTGAAGTACCTGCCGATATTCCGACTGTCGAAGGTTTCAATTCTCTTGGCAAAAAAGAGCTTGACGCTTACCGCGAGAAGATGGGCCTTGCTATGGACCTGGCCGACATTCAGTTCTTGCAGAATTATTTCAAGTCTATCAAGCGCGACCCGACCGAAACGGAAATCCGCGTTCTTGACACTTACTGGTCTGACCACTGCCGTCACACCACTTTCAACACTGTCCTCAAAGACATCAAAATCGAAAAAGGTCCTTACGCCAAACTTTTCAAAGAATCCCTCAAAAATTACGAGGCCATGCACACTGACATCTATGCGAAACGAAAGGACAAGCCTCTCACTCTCATGGACATGGCTACAATCGGTGGAAAATATCTGCGCAAGCACGGTATGCTTGATGACATGGAAGTAAGCGAGGAGAACAACGCCTGCTCTATTTTCATCGATGTTCACTACACTACTGACGAAAAGGGAAATCCTCTTCCAGAAGGCAAAGAAGAAGTCGAGCAGTGGCTTCTTCAGTTCAAAAACGAAACACACAACCACCCTACAGAAATCGAGCCTTTCGGTGGTGCTGCAACTTGTATTGGTGGCGCAATCCGTGACCCTCTTTCTGGACGAAGCTGGGTTTATCAGTCAATGCGCGTAACTGGTGCGGCCGATCCAACAGTTCCTTTGAGCGAGACTTTGCACGGAAAACTCCCTCAGATGAAAATCTGCCGCGAGGCTGCCCAGGGATTTTCTTCTTACGGAAACCAGATTGGCTTGACTACCGGCCAGGTCACAGAAGTTTATCATCCTGGCTTTGTTGCAAAACGAATGGAATTGGGTGCTGTAATCGCAGCTTCTCCATACAAAACCGTTATGCGTGAGACACCTGAGACCGGCGACATCATCATTCTTCTTGGCGGAGGAACAGGTCGTGACGGTATCGGTGGTGCTACAGGCTCATCAAAAGTTCACACAGAAAAATCAGTTACTACAGCGGCTGCCGAAGTTCAGAAGGGAAATGCCGTTGAAGAGCGCAAGATTCAGCGTCTTTTCCGAAATCCTGAAGTGAGCCACATGATTCGCCGTTCAAATGACTTTGGTGCAGGCGGTGTTTCTGTTGCTGTGGGCGAGCTTGCCCCAGGCTTGGACATCAATCTTGACGCCGTTCCAAAGAAATACGAAGGCCTTAACGGAACAGAGCTTGCAATTTCTGAATCACAGGAACGAATGGCTGTAGTTGTCCGCAAAGGCGATGTAGATAAATTCATCAAATATTGTAATGACGAGAACTTGAATGCTGTCGTTGTTGCGACCGTAACCGACAAAAACAAGCTCACAATGAAATGGCGGGGAAAAACAATCGTTGACATTGACCGCTCATTCTTGGATTCAGCGGGTGCGACACATACGGCAAAAGCTTCTATTGAATCTCCGACGGAGCAACACTCGTCTCCACTGGTTAAGCCGCTTGATTCGGTCGCAAAAGTTTTGGGCAAATGTGCAAGCGCAACTGGCGAGGCAGGCGGCGAGCAGCCTTCAGCAGAGCAGATTAAATCCGCATTTATCGAAAATATCAGAGACTTGGCATGTTGTTCTCAGCGTGGTTTGCAGGAACGATTCGACGGTTCAATCGGAGCCGCCACAGTCCTCTTCCCGTTCGGCGGAAAATATCAGGGAACGCCGGAATGTGCTATGTCGGCAAAAATTCCTGTCATCTCACCACGAGAGACTTCAACTGTCAGCCTTATGTCTTACGGTTACGACCCCCGCGTGGCTCAGTGGTCTCCATGGCATGGAGCTCAGACAGCAATCCTTTCTTCTCTGGCAAAAATCACCTGTATCGGCGGCAAGGCAACAACAAGCCGCATGAGCTATCAGGAATTCTTCGGCCGCACAGTCGATGCAAAAACCTGGGGCTATCCGGCAGCTGCCCTTTTGGGTTCAGTTGACGCTCAGCGTGAAATGGGCTGTGCTTCAATCGGTGGAAAAGACTCAATGAGCGGAACTTTCGAGCATTTGAATGTTCCTCACACTCTGGTTTCATTCGCCGTTGCTCACGATGAGGCAAAAAATGTTCAGTCCGGCTCATTCAAAAAAAGCGGAAGCTACATTTATCTTGTTCAGGTTCCATATTCAAAAGAACTTGCTCCGGACTGGGAGGCTTTCAAAAAGAATTCTGACGCACTTTATGAACTCAACAAGGCCGGCAAAATCAATGCAATGTATCCGGTTGGAGCGGGCGGAATCGCTGAAGCCGTCACAAAGATGGCATTCGGAAACAAAATCGGCGTTCAGCTGACCCAAATTCCGACCTCTGCCACAATCATCGGCTTCCACAGAAACGCAAACGACACAATCGCTGACCTTTTCACACCGCAGTACGGCTCAATCATCGTTGAGACTGACGACGACAAATTTGAAAACGGCGGCTTCGTGAACACGACAGTCCTCCGAATCGGAAACACACAGAAAGACCCGATTATCTCCTTTGAGATGAAGGGCGTTGACCCGCTTCCAAAAGCAGAAATCAAGCTTTCTGACCTTTACGAAGCATGGGAATCTAAACTTTCAAAAGTATTCCCGCCGGTTTCTTCTGTCAAAAAAGAAGAAAATCTCCCGGATTGGGCAAAAGCCGAGCACGCATCATTGGGCGAAGCACGAGCCAAGAAAGATACATTCACAACACTCGATTCAAGCAAGGCAAAACCACGGGTAATCGTTCCTGTATTCCCTGGCACAAACTGCGAATACGACATGGCACGAGCCTTCAACCTCGCGGGCGCTGACTCACACATCCTCGTCTTCAAGAACCGCACTCCGAAAGATTTGGAAGAATCACTGGAAGCATTCAAGGCCGAAATTGAAAAGAGCCAGATTGTAGCCTTTGCGGGCGGCTTCTCTGCCGGTGACGAGCCGGACGGAAGCGGAAAATTCATCGCAAATGTAATCCGTGAAAAACGGGTCGCTGACGCAATCACTTCTCACCTTGAAAAGAAAAACCTGATTCTTGGTATCTGTAACGGCTTCCAGGCCTTGATTAAGACAGGCCTCGTTCCATACGGGAAAATCACTGAACCGAGCGCAGAGACACCAACCCTTACATTCAACGACATCCACCGGCACATTAGCCGCGTTGTATGGACCCGCATGGTAAGCGCCGCTTCTTCTTGGGCTTTGGACGCTTCTGTACTCGAAGAAAAACCGCATTATATTCCGGTAAGCCACGGCGAGGGAAAAATCTTCATCTCAGAAAAGCTGGCTCAGGAACTCTTCGCAAACGGACAGGTCTACAGCCAGTACTGCGACGAAAACGGCAAACCGACAATGCTCGAACCAGAAAACCCGAACGGCTCAGCATTCGCAATCGAAGGTCTCACAAGCCCGGACGGCCTCGTTCTCGGCAAGATGGGTCACTCAGAGCGAACGGTGGGCATCGGCGGCTTCAATCCCGACCTGATTAAGAACATCGCCTGCAACAAGGAAGCAAGCTCATGCCAGAACTTGTTCAGGGCGGGAGTGAGGTATTTTAACTAAACGGAAAACTGAAAACGGAAAGTGGAAAGTTGGGGAAGGGGAAAGTCTTCCCCTCGCTCCAAACGCTTCGCGTTTTACGCTACCCCTTCTCCTAGGGGCAAGCCCCTAAAACCCCATTTTAAACTCCCGGCTGGAATTCGTTTTGGCTGGGAGTTTTTTTGTAATATTTAAAAATTATCATTGTCTACCAAGAGCTTTGGTTGACAATTCTGCATTAAATCATTATTTTGTTGTTAGTGTTGTGGTAACGCTAGCAGCCAGTGTAAAGATTTTCATCATACCATATCGAACTTTTCTATCCTTAAATAATGATTACCTACGAGCACTAGGTTTATTGTTGCTAAATAATACTGGCATAAAGGCAAAAAACAATAAAAGTATGCTCAAGGAGTAACATTATGTCTAATCTTGATTTCTTCAAGAAACAAGCAAAAAATTTATTCAGAGATTGGAAAACACGGAAACCAACAATCTCAGAATTTGGAATGCAATACTATGAATATGATTCAAAATTCTTTGATGTTGGAAGTTTAATTTTATTAGCAGAAGCTTCAGATAAAGAGTCTTTTTCATTAATGAAAGCACAATATTTGATTGCAAAAATGGTTGGATTCAAAAACTGGAATGAGCTTGTTAACGCATCAGAAAAAGAATTATTACTTGCTGAAATCTTACTTCGCCATTTTTATGACGAAAGCGATATTTGGGATTGGGAAAATGCCCTAATATTTGTAGGAAAAGAAGGTGCTGATATTGATGGAAAAATCGAATTTGCAAGACTTTATTATGATGATTATGAAACAGGGGAAAAATCTGGCGTCAAAATAACAGTTCCGAATCTTTCAGAAGAACAATTGCATGAATTAGCCCTCGTAAAGGCTAGACCGAATTTTGAAGGCTTAAAACTGACTTCACCAGTTGTCTGCCCTCATTGTTTTCATGAATTTTATTTTAAAGAAGCAGATGTTGCTGTTGATTCTTCTTCAGATGAACTGTTTGTTTGTTGTAAGAATTGTGGGTATGATGCCTATTCATTTATTTACGATGGTTCCGTATTTGATGGACGCGTAGATTCAGAATTTTGATATTACAACAATTGATTGAAAATATTACAAAGGGAGAAAAATATGATAGATTTTTTTCAAACATTACATATAAAAAAATTTGTATTTGCTGATGCCGAAAATGCTAATAATCCAAAAGCATTCATTGATTTTTGCAATAAAAACAATTATCTGAACCTTGATACTCAAATAACTTGTTTTATAGGTGCAAATCAAAACCAAAATACTTGGTACACAAATGTCGTGAAATATATTCAAACCCTAAAAATGCAAAGTTCTTTTAATTTGACTCCAATCAGAATTCTAACACAAGGGGAAAATGCACTTGATATGGTGATTGCCTCTTATGCGGGACTTGTAATGGGGCAAAATAATAACGCAGAATTTATAATTGTCTCAAATGATAATGATTATGCTTCGGTTATAGACCATTTCAGTAGCCTTGGTATTAAAATCCATAGAAAAAAAATAGAATCGAATACTACAAAAAATAAAAAAAAGAATTCCTCAAGAAAGACAAATCAGGAATTTGATGAAAACAAAGTTCCTCAACTCATTCAAAACATATTAAAAATAGATAAGAAAAAGAGACCAAAAACGAACCAAACCCTTGAAAATGTTTTGAAGAATAATAATCGTGATTGCGTAAAAAATAAAAATTCCAAAGAATATGCAGATGCCGTCATAAAAGGTTTAATTTCTCAAAAAAAAGTTTCCTTTCAAGGAAATACTTTGTGTTGGAAGTAATTATGAAAACTCGACTGACAAAGCTCTTTTTTTCAGTCGAGTTTTCATTACTGATTTTTTAACAATACTTCTGAAATTTCAAATATATTTTTCTTATTTGTTGCGTTTAATTTCTTGAAAATCAAATTCATATCGTCAGAAAGATATGTATCTGTATTTTTCGTAGAACCGCCTAAAAAGTCTGTTATATCGCATTCCAAAATCTCTGCAATATTTGACATAGTTTCAAGATTGACTTTTGTAATTCCACGCTCAATTTGACTTATATAGCCGACAGTTACTTCAATTGCTTCTGCCAAGGCTTCTTGTGTTTTATTCTGAGACTTTCGTTTTGCTTGAATTCGTTTTCCTATCGAAACATAATCAACAGACATAACTCTTTTTAATAGTAATAACTAAAATTATACAGATATTTATAAATAAATATTTAGTGATAAGTGTTGATT
>NZ_JAFRNB010000010.1 GCF_017430385.1 Treponema sp. | reverse complement strand
TTCTGTCGTCCGTGATTTCTTCGAATGTTTCCTTCAATGTCATTTTTACTACCCGAAGTTATTTTATCATCTCGCCTAATCTTTAAATACAATACTTGTTAAGAATTCAATTGCAGAGTGCTTTTGATGCGGATGCCCTGCCGTATCTACATTCCAGAACTTTTCATTTACATAAATCGGATTGTTAATGGAGCCTTTTCTCCCGATTATTGTGCAATTCTCAGGGCAGATATAATCATTAGCTCTGCCCATAATTCCACCGCTTCCATAAATTGGATAATTTCCAGCGTCATCTACAACTTTTGACTGATTTTTGCCATTTATAACATCCGCAATATCTCCAAAATGACACCATGCCCAGGAAGCTGGCAAGTCAAAAGGTATTTCGATTGCCTTTTCAGTTCCATCAGCGAACTTCTCATAATGGCAATTATCAGTAGTGGACTTGTAGATATAACTATCGTTCTTGTCGCGTTTTAGTTCACCCGATTTGATTTTTGCTTCTTTTTCAGCACGAAGTTTTTCAAGGAGAACAGATGCTGGTTCGTCATTCGGGTCTTGTGCTACAAGCTTTCCATGAATTGCCAAATCAAGAATTTTGCTTTTTGCCTGTTTTATAGCGACTTGTAAATCTGCTTTATCATTTTCAACTTCTTCAATAAGCGTAATAATTCTTTCTATTTCTTCTAAAATTTTCTTTTGCTCATTGATTGGGGGTAAAGGAAAAAGAACCTGTTTAACTGTATCAGATTTCAAATTTTTAACGGTTGACCCTGCTGCTACCAGAGAAAATGAATCATAAATATATTTTGAACTAAGCGCATAATATAAATAGTCTTGCAAAAGGCAATTTTTTATATTTGCAAATACTAACCAACCGTCATGAATGCAACCGTCTATTTTCAAAATATAAGGCCTGCCAAAGCTCATGGAATTTGTAAGAAGAAAATCACCTGCATGAACAAATCTTGAGTGTTTTTTACCTTCAAATTTGATTTTCTCTTTTGCAGAAACTATATATTTACTTCCAGGTTTTGTATCTCCAATTTTAATCCAATTAATACCTGTTTCTTCTGCTGTTAGATACGCATCTATAGGTCGAGGTGAACCACCTCTGGCTATATCAGCAATTTCTTGCAATCTTACCCAAGCCCACCCCTCCGGCACATCAAACGGAATCTCATCCTCAATATCCTTCACCGTTCCATCGGCCATCTGCTCATAGTGCCGCCTATGTAAATTGCTTTATTCGATAATTAATACTGTCATTCTTAGCTAAGCAATTTTCTTGTTCCTGTTCGAGCAGGAACAACATTCTTGCTTGAATGGGAATATTGTTTTTTATTGTAAAAATTGACAATTCTTACTTGACAATGACAAGTTTTCTCGTTATATTAAACTTGTAAGGAAACAGTAATGGGGAAAATTATGGCAGAAGGGTTATTTAAAGAGAGGTTTGCTGCTTTGATAAAGTCAAGACAGCTTACGCAAAAAGAAATTGCTCAAAAAACAAATCTTACGGAAGGTGCGATTTCGCACTATTTAAAAGGCGACCGTGAGCCGAAAGGAGCGATTCTTTTGAACATCGCCAACGCGCTTGAAACTTCGACCGACTATCTCAGTGGTAAGTCTGATGAAGTCAAGCCTGCGGGGGCAGACAGTGAGATTGAGCAGGCTTTTAAACTTGTTGCCCGTAATGCTCCGAACATGAGTGTTGCGGATAGAGACCGATTTATAAAAATTCTTTACGGAGGAAAATAGAGTTTATGAAAAAGCTTTTACAAGCAAGTGATTATGCGAGAATAGAAGACGTCGTAAATGACCTGATTGAAGATTTAGGTCTTAGACAGTTCCCGGTGAACTGTTTTGAAGTTGCATTCATGTTGGGCATTGAAATAAAAAAGTATTCGCAGTTTTCAAAAACAGACCGGGATTTTGTCGTGTCAAAATATGAAGATGGATTCAGCATAACATCTGCTGGAAAATTCATAATCTACTATAACGACAGTATGGATCGGCGCAGAAACAAATTTACAATCTGGCATGAAATTGCTCATATCCAGTTAGGGCATTTTGAATCGGACTGTATGATTTCGTATGAGCAAAAAGAAATGGAGGCAAATCATTTTGCAGCTTATGTAATGGCTCCGCTCGCTTTTATTCACAATCTTGGTCTTTGTGCTCCAAGTGAAATTTCTGATGTATGTGAAATCAGTCTTGCTTGTGCTTACAAAGTATATGGACATTATAAAAAAGCATTTCGATATGAGAGCATTAGAAATGCAATTCTGAACGGAAGAATTGTAAATCTTTTGACTTATTCACCGAAAATGATTGGCGCATGAAAAAAATTGCCCTAAAGCAGATATTGGCGTATCTTCTTTAGGGCTTGAAGAACCGACACCCATAAAGGCATCATTCTTAAGTAGCTTTTTGAATTTTACTTTTTATGTGGTGTCCTCGTCAAGTAGGCTGGGCGGTAATTAGCAGCCGTCCTTTATCTCAAAAATTCCGCAAGAAGCGGAGAGGACACATTATGAGCAATACGACAGTTATTGACTACACAGATTCTGACGGAACAGGCACAGTTACGCTTGTTGTAAATCCATTTGAAAGGGGTGGCAAATATTATGCAAAATTTGACCGCACAACAGTAAACATCGATCATTTGATTGCACGAATCCAAAAGAAAGAGGTTGGAACAAACGCAATCATGGCGAAACACATGGCTTCGCTGTTTAAGGCGGAAATATTGGAAGCATTGAGCCGTGGTGAGGCGGTGAACCTCTTTGATTTGGGAACGCTTTACATAACCACTAGCGGAACTGTTAAAGGTGACACTCCTGAGACTGCTAGTATTCCAGGCTTTCAAGTCAAATTTACTTCATCAAAAGTTACGAATGAGGCGGTATCAAGTCTCGGAATTAAGAAAATCGTCATTTCGGACACAAGCCCGATTATAGGAACGATGACGGATTTGTTCACGGGTGAGGAAACGACAAACTTCACTAAAGGAAAGTCAATCCGTATTGAAGGAAGTCGCTTAAAAATTTCTGGTGATGATGGTGGTGTATTCTTTGCTCCGGCAACAGAAAAAGAAGAGCCTGTCGCAGACGAAATTCAATGGATAAAAGTTGAAAAGCTTATTCGTAATGTCTCAAAGACTCTTGAATTCTTTTTGCCACCAAGCCTTGAAATTGCTACTCCTTATTGCATTGTCCTAAAGACTAACAGCACTAAGGGAAATACGACTAAAAAATCCTATTCAATTACTTCGAGCGGGATTGTCTCAATTAAAGATGAATAGTGAGGATATAAAAAAGCTGCCCGTTTTGGGCAGTCTTTAAATGGTAGTTTTAGAGATATTTTTTGACTAAATCTGTACAAAATTATGAAAATTAAGGAGAGATTGAATTGCATTATGGATTAAAATATTTTATCATCAGTTTATGTTAAAAGATAGTTTTTCTAGGCTCGCCGTGCTCGTTGCGGCTTCTTTCGTAATGTTTTGTTCTGGATGCTCAAAGGAGCAGTCTCAGGCTTCTGCCATCTCTCAGAATGTGACCAAAGCCCGCTACATTGAGGCCGTTACTCCGTCTGGTATCGGGCGGCTGACACCTATAAGCATAAAATTTTCAAAGGACTCTGAGGTTCCGCTTGCGGAGGGGCTTTCCCTTTCGCCGAAAGTTCGCGGAAGCTGGGAATTTGACGGCAACACAGCGACATTTACGCCGGAAAAACCATACAAGGCTGGAAGCCATATCATGCTTTCAGCAGACTGCTCTCATCTTTTCGGGACAGAAAAAGGCTCTGTTTTTACGCAGGAATTTACAGTCGGACTTCCGAGTTTTGCGGTTCAGTTTGATGAAGTCCGCTATGATGAAAGTTCCGCTTCATACCGAATTTCAGGAGCCGTAGTGACAGACATTCCTTCAAGCGAAAAGGAAGTCAGTGAGGCTCTTTCCGTTCGCTATGGAATCTCAAAAGCTGCTGTGACATGGCAGGCTGGCGACAGCGGAGAAAAATGGTATTTTTCAGTTGATAATATAAAGAGCGGAAAAAGTGAAAAATCCATCAGTTTCAGCTGGAAAGATAAGCTTTGCAAGGAGAAAAAACGATTTGTTCTTCCATCATGCACAGTTTTTTCTATACTAGATGTAAATTCTGAGAAGCCGAACACATTGCTTGTCAGTTTCTCAAAGACCCTCGATACAGCCCAGAATATATCTTCGTTCGTGCAGGTCGTGAGCGACACTGGCTCCCTTGTAAAGAATCTCAGTGCAAATGTTCGCGGAAATGTGCTTTCAATATTCAGTGACAGCGGTTTTGAGCATGTCCGAAGCGTAACTATCGCAAAAGGAATCAAAAGTTCAGATGGAATCTTCCTTGCTTCGGCAAAAGATGTTCAGCTTTCCGAGCGGTGGGATAAACCAGCCCTTCGCTTCATGAACGACAATGTAATCCTTCCGACTACTCAAGGGGCTGTCCTTCCAATCGAAACCAGGAACCTAACAGGCGTTCTTGTTCAGGTCTATGCAATCTATAACAGGACTATTCCTCAGTTCCTTCAGGAAAATGAGCTTCCTGATACGAGCCTGCTTTACCGTGTAGGAGAGCCTGTCTGGGAGAAAAAAATTGCGTTTGACTGGAATCCTTCAATGCAGAATAAATATGTCGCCCGTGGATTGGAGATGGGGGAACTGGTCAAAAAATATCCGAACGGAATGTTCCATATCAGGGTTACTTTCCGCCGTGACCAGATTAAATATGTCTGCAAGAACAGCCACACTGATTTCTCACATCTTCCGATGCCGGCAAATACGATTGAGCCATATCAAGTTCCTGTTCAGCATGAGAAGAGCAGCTGGGATTACTGGGAAAATGTAAAGTCAAAGGACCGTGACAATTATTATTATTACGATGATGACCCTTGCCATCCTGCATACTACATGCCGAAATACAACAGCAGCGTGCTTAAAAGCCGGAATGTTCTTATCAGCGACCTCGGAATCATGGCAAAGCGTGATTCAAGCGGAAGCCTTTTCGTAACTGTGGCTGATTTAAGGACTGCAAAGCCTGTTAGCGGTGCTCAGGTTGACCTTCAGACTTATGTCGGAACTCCATTTAAGAGTGCCAAGACTGATGCCAGCGGTTCAGTTCTCTTCACAGATGCTGACAAAACTTATGTCGTAACAGCAAAAGTTGGAGATCAGACAAGCTATCTTAAAATCGCAAGCTCGACATCACTTTCTACGAGTCATTTTGAAATCGGCGGCGAAAAAGCTGGTGACGGCGTAAAAGGCTCGATTTATGGTGAGCGCGGTGTATGGCGACCTGGCGATAAAATGTTCCTTACATTTGTCTTGCAGGATTCTTTGAAGTCTCTTCCTTCATCAATTCCTGTTACTTTTGAGCTTATGGATCCACAGGGGCGTGTTTCGGACACTCAGTTCCTTGCTCGTTCCGTAAATGGGTTCTATCCGATTCAGACTTCAACCAAAAAAGATTCCCCGACCGGATTGTGGACTGCCCGTGTTACAATCGGCGGCAAAAAATGGACGAAAATGCTGAGCGTGGAGGCCGTGGTTCCAAACCACCTCGATGTTCAGCTTGATTCTGATTCCAAAATGCTTACGAGCGATAAAAACCGCTTTACTCTTAAGGGCGCATGGCTTCATGGTGCCGCAACTCCTGATTACAAGGCTGATGTCTCTGTTTCATTCAGTCCTGCAACCACTACTTTTGACGGTTTCAGCGAATACACATTCACGAGCCTCGGAACGGAACTGGAGCAGAGGCATGAGACTGTCTGGGAAGGTTATCTTGACGATGACAGCAAGGCTGAGTTTACGGCAGAACTTGATGCCGGACGACGTTTGCCTGGAAAACTCAACGCTCATTTTACGAGCCGAATCTTTGAGCCGGCAGGCGGATTCTCTACACAGTCAAAGACTTTTGTTTATTCTCCATATACTCGCTATGTTGGAATTAAGCTTCCTAAAGGTGATGCCGCACGAAACATGCTCCTTACTGACACAGACCACACAGTTGATGTCGCGCTTCTTTCTGCAGACGGCTCGCCTGTAAAGAGTGCTAACCTTAGCTTCAAAGTCTACAAAATCGAATGGAAATGGTGGTGGGAAAAAGACGCATACTCAAGCGCAACCCATATTTCTTCAAGCTATTACAATACTGTCGCTTCCGGCAAAGTTGACATAAAGGACGGAAGGGGCACATTCAAATTCCAGGTCAAGTACCCTGACTGGGGCCGCTACTATGTCGAAGTTACTGACAGCGGCTCACGAAATGACTCACATGTCGCAGGAAAAATCGTTTACATCGACTGGCCTGGCTGGGCAGGACGTGCTCAGGAGGGCGGAACAGGCAGTGCTGCAATGATTCCTCTTACGGCAAGCAAAAATCAGTATGTTTCTGGCGAGTCAGCTGAGGTGACTTTCAATTCAAACGAGGCTGCTACTGCATACATCACGATAGAAAAAGCCGGCCGCATTATCAAACAGCAGAAAATCGATACCAAAAAAGGAAGCAATGTCTACAAACTTCCTCTTACGGCAGAAATGTCTCCGAATATCTATGTTCATGTTACTCTCTTGCAGCCTCATCTGCAGACGGCAAACAGTCTCCCAATCAGGCTTTACGGCGTTATTCCTGTGCGCGTTGACAATCCTGCGACAAAACTTTCTCCTGTAATTACTGCTGCGGATCAGTTTGAGCCTAACAAGCCTGCACGGTTCACTGTTTCTGAAAAGGACGGTCGGGCTATGACATACACTCTCGCCGTCGTTGATGAAGGTCTTCTTGGACTCACAAACTATCATGCCCCGGATTTGCGTTCTGAATTCTATAAAAAAGAAGCATCTGAAATCGAAAACTGGGATATCTACCGCTATGTAATGAATGCTTATAGTGGCAAACTTGAGACTATCCTTGCAATCGGTGGTTCTGATGAGATTGTTGATGACCGAGCGCGAAATGAAAACCGGTTCTCTCCTGTCGTAAGATATTTCGGACCATACACTCTTGCTGCCGGAGAGAAAAAGGTTACTGAATTTGATATGCCTTACTATGTCGGTGCTGTCAGGGCTGTTGTCGTTGCAGGCCTTGACGGAGCTTATGGTAAAGCCGAAAAAACAGTTCCTGTAAAGAGCGATCTTATGGTTCAGCCGACTGTTCCAAGAACTCTCGGTACAAATGAGCAGATTTCTGTTCCTGTCACGGTCTTTAACGGTGGAACGACAAGCAAAACCGTGACCGTAACGCTCCGAAGCCGTGGAATTCTTAACATAACAAAGACTCAGGATGTTGAGGTTGCGGCTTCTGCCAGTGCTGCGGTCACTTTCCAGATTGAGACAAAAGCGGCCGGCCATGTCCTTTTTGAGGCTAGTGCGCAATCTGGTTCTGCAAGCGCAAAATCAAGCGTAAGCATGGAAATTGTGTCTCGCGGTGTTCCAATTACTAACCGTACTCCGTTTACAATAAAGAGCGGCGAATCTGTGACAGTCAGCGTTCCGTCTGCCTTTGAGCGTGGAACTGCAAATCTTCTTGCTGAGCTTTCTCCTCTCCCGCCAGTGGATCTTTCAAATCATCTCCAGTATTTGATTCAATATCCTCATGGTTGTATCGAGCAGATAACATCCGGTGGATTCCCGCAGCTCTTCCTGCCTGATTTCCAAAAACTCAGTGCTGCTGAACTCAATAAAATCAAAGATAATGTCATGTCCGTGTTCGACCGTTATCCAACCTATCAGACAACAAGCGGTGCTATGGGGTATTGGCCGGGCAATCAGGATCCTCACGCCTGGGGAACCTGCTATGCCGTACATTTTATGACTCTTGCAAAGCAGCATGGCTATGCCGTTCCTTCTTCAGTATATAATCCTGCCCTTGAGTGGCTTTCAGACAGCGCGGCATATTGGACTGAGCGAAACGGTGACAGCGCGGAAACACAGGCATACAGATTGTTTGTCCTCGCGCTCGCAGGAAAAGCCGACATCGGAGCGATGAACCGTCTTGAAAGCTTGTCTAATTCTCTCGGTGAGGCAGATTGTTCTCTCCTTGCGGCTTCTTATGCACTTATTGGAAGAAAACAGGATGCGAAAAAACTCTGTGCTGCTCCAGACGCAAAAAAATCATGGCGAAGCACGGGCGGAACATTTAGTTCAAACACACGAAATCTTGCCATCTATATGGTTTCATGCAATTACGCCGGATTGACTTCTGAGGCTGCTAACGCGGCAAAAACTCTTGCAGAACGGCTTTCAAGCGGGGACTGGATGAGCACACATGAAGCGGCATGGTCACTTTACGCATTGCTTCCGTTCTACAGCCAGCAGAAACTTTCCGGGGCATCATCTTATTCTATCAGTGTGAACGGAACTGAAAAATCCGGTCAGCTTGATGCGAACTGTGCACTCGTTACCTTGCCTTTCAACAGTAAGCAGCAGAGCCAGACAGCCGTTATTACCAATACAGGAAAAACTATCCTGTATGGAACTCTTGCCGCAAGCGGAATGACAGTGCCTGGAACTGAGACTAGGGAAGAGAGCGGACTTTCTCTTTCTGTTGAAGGCTTGGATGAGCTTCAAAATGCTGGTGCCGGCGACACAGTGGCCCTTACTGTCACGGTTGAGAATAACACCAGAAAAGATGTCGATAACATCGCTCTGACCGTTCCTATCGGTACATGTCTTGAAGTTGCGAACGACAGGCTTGCAAGCGGCGAAGACTATCAGAGCAGTTTTGCTTATCAGGATATTCGTGACGATGCCGTATACACATATTTTAAACTTAATTCTTCGGACGGCTATCGCTACTCTAAGAGTGCGCAATTCAAGTTCTATGTGACTGTCGCATATTCAGGAAGCTACTATATTCCGGCAATTCATGCGGAAGCCATGTATGACAACGATATCCGTGCAACCGTTCCTGGTCGTCTGGCAAAAGCTGGGATTCGCAGGGTATCTGATAAGTGATCGGAAAATCTCTAAAAGGTAAAATCCGGCGTTTTACTGAAAAAGTCCTTCTTGTTCTAAGCTCTTTTTCAGTACGAAAACGCCGGCTTTTTGCCGTTCTCCTATTGTTTTTGATTGCCCTTATTGTCGCAACTTTCGCAGTTCCTGCTGCAATAATTTCAGGCTCGTCTCCATGCTCCTACGCTCTTTATGCTTCGGATGGCACTCTTCTTGGTGCGCAGACTGCTTCTGACGGTCAGTGGCGGTTTGAGGCGGCCGAGGTGCCACAAAAATTTGCAGATGCAATCGTTACTTTTGAAGACAAGAGGTTTTACTGGCATCCTGGAGTCGATATTCTTTCTATTATCCGGGCTTTCCGAGAAAACTCTGCTTCCGGGAGCATCGTTTCGGGCGGCTCGACAATCACCATGCAGACCGTGCGGCTTCTGGAGCATTATCCCCCTCGTACATACAGGCAGAAATTCCATGAGGCTCTGGCAGCTGTTTTTTTTGAGCTTCGTTATTCAAAAAAACATATTCTGGAGCTGTATGCCGCGAATGCTCCGTTCGGCGGAAATGTCGTGGGATTGGAAGCCGCAAGCTGGAGATATTTTGCCCGGCCGCCTGCATCTTTGAGCTGGGCTGAGGCTGCCACACTTGCAGTCCTTCCGAACCAGCCTTCTCTTGTTTATCCTGGAGCTAACAGCGAAATCTTGCTTTCCAAAAGGAATTTTCTTCTTGCAAGGCTTTTTGAGCGGGGAAAAATCTCTGCTGACGAATATGAGAGGTCTCTTTTGGAAAAACTTCCACAAAAACCTTTTCCACTTCCTTCGATAAGTAGACATTATCTTGAATATTTGAAAAAAACTCAAAAAGGGAAGCATACTACTACATTCCGCACCAAGCTGAATTCTTCTATGCAAAAAAATGCCACGCGAACGCTGGAGGCATGGTCTCTTTCATTCAGCCGCAGGGGAATCAATAATGCGGCAGCCCTTATCCTTGATACAAAAACTCTTGATGTTCTTGCTTATTGTGCGAACACAGGAATTGAGAGAAACACAGACACGAACGCCGTTGATATGATTCAGTCCAGGCGAAGTTCGGGAAGCCTTTTGAAGCCATTTTTGTTTGCCGCAATGCTCGATGCCGGCTCTCTTCTTCCGGAGCAGCTTGTCATCGATATTCCGACCCGAATCGGAAATTACAGCCCTGACAACAATATTCCGAAATACGCCGGGGCTATCCCTGCAAGCGAAGCCCTTTCCCGCTCGCTGAACATCCCTGCAATCCGGGAGCTTCGTGAATACGGAATCACTGCATTCCTTGACATCTTGCGAAAATCAGGCTTTACGACATTGAACCGTTCTAGCGATGATTATGGCCTTCCGCTTATCCTTGGCGGTGGAGAAATCACTCTTTGGGAAGCTTCAAGAGCTTATGTCCGCATGATGCAAGCTGCCCTCGGCACGAACTCTGACCGAAATTTCCCGATAAGCCGTGGAAGCGCGTATCTCACGCTTTCGGCTCTTTCTGAAGGAGTCCGCCCGGATGAAGAAGCGGCATGGCAGACTTTTGCAAACGCCCGCCGAATCGCATGGAAAACAGGAACTTCAAACGGAAACCGCGATGCCTGGGCAATCGGCGTGACGGCTGAATATACTGTCGCAGTCTGGGTCGGAAATGCCATTGGAAGCGGAACGCCGGACTTAAAAAGTGCGTCTACGGCAGCTCCTGTCCTGTTTGATTTATACAAAACTCTTCCTCGCTCTTCATGGATTGGTTTCCCGGAAGCGGAGCTTTCCAAAGTGACTGTCTGTGCAAAAAGCGGATATGCAGCCGGCATTGATTGCACCGAGACAAAGGAGGCCTTTAAACCGCGGAAAGCACCTCAAAGCTCTGCCTGCCCTTATTGCCGTAAAGTTTCCCTTACGAATGACGGTCTCTATCAGGCTACGGCAGATGATTTGACAGGCGAGAAGGCTGGAATATATGACGGAACGATGCCGCAAGTTGAGAGCCGTTTCGTGCTTCCTCCTTCAATCGAATACTGGTACAAGAGGGCAAATCTTGGTTATCGTTCGCTCCCAGATTTTGTTCCATGGCATAAAAATGCTGAGATTCAGGAGCTTTCGCTTATTTTCCCGGAAGCGGGGGCAAAAATCGTAATCCCGACTGAAATCGACGGAAGTCCTGGCAGCATGGTCATGCAGGCCGCGACAAGAAATCCTGATACTGTTGTTTACTGGGACATTGACGGAACTTATCTTGGTTGCACTGAAAACCGGCATGAGCTGGCCGCCCGCCCACGTGCTGGCTCTCATACGCTCACCGTGACGGACAGCCACGGAAGCCGAATCCAAAGGCATTTTACCGTGCTGGATGCGGCAGAGTGAGAACAGGTTAAAAACTTGGGAAGCGATATTTTGAGTATAATTAAACTGCTTTTCCCATGTTATGAAATTTGCTATACTTTTTTTATCATAAAATTGGAGGTTTTTTTATGAAAAAACGCATTTCTAGGTGCGAGGTAATTGCTTCGTGCGTGCTTGTTTTGCTTGCTGGAGTCATGATTCCTTCTTGCAAAGAAAAAGCACCTGCTGCTGCTTCTGGCAATCCGACCGCAGACAATGCTGGCACAACTGTGAGCAAAGAGCGTACTTTGCGTAACGAGATTGTGCTTTACTTTGACAAGGACGGCAATAATACGCCGCTCTACGCAGAGAACAAAGAGGGCAAGATGGTATGGGCTGATGAGGCCATTCCTGGTGACGAAATCGAAGTCTATGAGAGTCTTGAGAATGCTTCTGAGCCTGAGGTAAAGAATGCAATCCGAAGTTATACTGGCGGCAAAGAAGAGTCAATGGACTTCGTTCATGTTCGCTATTATGGCAAGGATTATTGGACACGCCCGATTTTCATTACCGGACATTCAAAGAAAAACTGGCATCTGACTGGAATGGTTATCACAGAGGATACATATATCTATTCTTCTACTGATTTGGTAAACGCAAAGACTAAAAAAGTCGAGAAAGGTACATTTGTGGCCAAGTATGACTCCGAGACAATCGATGGAATAAAATTTTTCCAAATTTACTACTATGACTGGAGCACTCCTTACGGCAAGGAAGGATATGTAAAAGCAGAGACATGTTCGGATAGTGATATTGCTTTACAAGCTGCACAGGTTGAGCGGGCATTTTCTAATACAAAAGACTTGAAGCCTTTCGTTCGTGAAGATGTGTACGCTCTATTGGAAGATATGAAGGAAATTTAAACAGGCGGGATTATTGTTATGAAAAAGATTTTTGCATTTATTTCTGTCGCATTGCTTGCCATTGCAGGCGTGTGCGCAAAAGAAAGTGTTGTCGCACTCCGTACTCCTGCCTCTCTCTATGAGGTAAAGGAAGGAAATACCGTAAAATGGGCAACTGAAATTACGGCTGGTACTGTTCTTGATAAACGAGGCGATGATGCCGTTAGAATGGACATCTATACCAAATCAAAAACATGGGAAAACATTGAGTTTTACACTGTAAAATATGACGGAAAGGATTACTTTATCCAGACTCGCGACAGTGCTGCCATTAAAAGTGCGGAGGATGTCGGTGTCGTTACTGAAAATGCAGTATTGTACTCAAAGCCTCATATTGCGACTTTCCGAAACGCATGGATTGAGCCAGGTACGATTGTAGCTGAAATTGATCATCAAAGATTACTATTTTCAGAGGTGGTCTTTTTCGACAGTGCTGATGAAGTCCGCCGCACACGATTTATTTATGGTGCAAAAGTTTCTAATAATTCAAACGACATAAAGGCAATTCAGCTGCTCGAAAAAGCCCGCTCTGTGAAAGATGAGGGCTTGCAGAACGACTTCCTTAACAGTGCCGTAAAAACAGCTTCGGCTGGAAGCGGAAAACTTACAAGCTACATTAATTCAGAAGTGAACCGTATTCTCGGCGTAAGCTCATTCAGTGATGACGACATTGTTCCTATTGAGAGCTATAAAGCACACATTTACACTGCTGACGGCTCAAAGGTAAACTTGCGCTCTCTTCCTGGAACAGCCGGTGAAAAGGTTGCTCAAGTTGATAATGGCTGGGAGTGCACTGTATCATTGACTACTGAATCTCAAGAAACTATCGAGGGTATCAGTGCAAGCTGGTTCTATGTTCAGAACGGTGATACTGAAGGCTGGGTATTCGGCGGTTACTTGCAGCGTGAGGAAAACGCTCAGGTTGAATAGTTCAAACTGAATAATTCTAGTATAACTGGGATAAAATAAAAAAGGGACTGTCCATTTCTATTTGGATAGTCCCTTTCTCTTTTTACGGTTTTAAGTCGTTATTTAACAGACTGCTGAGCTACGAAGTCCCATTTGCCAGTCTCGTTGTTTACTTTCTTTACATAAGCAACATCGCGGACTGCATCGCCTGTTTTGTCGAATGCGATTGCACCAGAAACGCCAGTGTATTTTACGCCTGGAAGAGCTTTGATTACATCTGCGCCTTTTGTGCTTCCGGCTGCTTTGAGTGCTTCGAGAGCGGTGTAGTAAGCGTCAAATCCCATTGCTGATACTGCAGCGATTTCGTCGTCGCCACCGTTGTTTGTTTTTGCAGTTGGAGTTGTGTTGAGGTAGTTTCGGAATCCTGTTACGAACTCTGTGACCTGAGAATCTGTTGAGCCTTCAACGAAGAATGTTGTTACATAAAGCTGAACATTTGTGCCCTTTGCCTGTGCGAGAACAACGTTAGAATCCCATGTGTCACCTGCGAGGATTGGAACTGAAAGCCCCTGTGTGTTAGCCTGCTCGATGATGAGGGCTGCTGCTTCGATTGAAACCGGGCTGAAGAATACATCTGCGCCAGTTTTCTTTGCGTTTGCAACATAAGCTGCGAAGTCAGAAGTTCCGTCCGGGAATGTCTCTTCAACAACTTCACCGCCGAGCTTTTTGAATGCCTCTACGAAGTATTTTACGAGACCGCCTGAGTAATCATCGCCGAGCTTTGAGAGACAGTAAGCTTTTTTTGCAGAGAATTTTTCTGCTGCGAGATTTGCAAGAACTGTGCCCTGAAATGGATCAAGGAAGCAGATTCGGAAGTAGTGGTCGTTGCCCAAAGTTACCTGTGGGTTTGTACAAGTGATGCCGATTGCCGGAACGCTTGAAGCCGCAAAAGTATCGCTTGCTGCGATTGAAACTCCTGAGCCGTAAGAGCCGAGAACGACAGAAACACCTTTTGAGATAAGCTCAGATGCTGCAGTTACGGCCTTGTCGTTTGAAGATTCGTTGTCAACGATTTCAAGCTGAACTTTGTATTCTTTGCCAGCAATTGTGACTGTTGGAGTCAAAGAATTTGCGTACTGGATGCCCAAAGCCTCCTGTTTTCCGCCGGCACCGTTGTCACCAGAAGCAGGCTCAAAAACACCGATCTTAACTACGCTGGCTTTTTCGCCACCGCATGAAACGAGCGCAAGGGCAAGAACAGCCCCGCACAATGAAAGCAAAACTTTTTTCATTTGCAATTCCTCTTTTAAGATAAGATTTAGAAAAATATAGCAAAAAATCAAATGATATGGAAGAGAAATTTTCAATATTGAGTATAGCAAAAAGTAGTATCGAAAGAATTTTAGGATTTTTTATCCATTTCAATCTCTTCGAGAAGTTCCCTTTTATAGTCGAACCACTGTGGCACTACGATTTTCTTGAGCGGGCGCGGTGGTTTTCCGTCTTTTGCTTTGGAAGCTTCTTTGCGCTCCAGATAATTTGCGTAGAGTTTTTTGATTTTCTGCTTGCGGAGGAGCTTGCTTGAGAATGGCGTGTAAGGCGTGAGAAGTTCCCGGAGAGGCTTTTTCTGGTCATTCACGAGATGCTCCGTGACTTTCATCGTAAAGAATGCGTCTGCCCTGCTGTCGTGGAATTCCATTCCCCCTGTCGGAATTCCGAATTTTTCGACACAGGTTCCGAGTCCGCCTTTGATTTCGTAAATTTTTTCGAGCACGGTATGGATGTCGTGGCAGTTGAAGTCAATCAAGTCCAAATCGTACCGCATACATTCCGTGGCAATCGTTGCGACATCGTTCTGGCAGCCGAAACCGAGCACGATTCTGTTGCTTTCTTCCAAAAGTGATTTGATTTTATTGTAATGGGTGTGGAATTTCGGATTATTTATGTAATCTTCCCGGTTGTAAGCGAGGCGGCATTTTGAGTCTTTTTTGAACAAATACCAGTCGAAGACAGTTCCCGGATTCATAAGAATATCATCGGATTCAATAACGGAAAAATTCTCATCGCAAAGCACATAGCCGAAGGAGCAGATTTTTCCGATTCCATTAAAGCAGTTAGCACATTCAATGTCGAAAAATAAGTAAGTCATAGGAAGAATTATAGCATTTTTCGAGGAATTTTTGCTATAATAATTAAACTCTGTGCCCTCTGTGGACTCAGTGAGGAATTTAATTTATGGATGAGATTGAACAGAAAAATATCGGTGTCCTCATCGATGCCGACAATACGCCGTGCAAGAAACTCCGCGCGATTTTGCAGGAGATTGCGGTTCACGGCCATATAATTACAAAACGGGCTTACGGAGATTTTTCCCTTCCGACGCTCAAAAACTGGAAGAACGAGCTTAACGACAATGCGATTATCCCGGTGCAGCAGTTCGCCTACACTCAGGGCAAAAATTCCAGCGACAGTGCGATGATTATCGATGCGATGGACTTGCTTTACACGGACAAATACGATGCGATTGCCCTTGTGACGAGTGATTCTGATTTTACGAAACTGGCCACAAGGTTGCGTGAGAGTCAGATTTTCGTGTTCGGGGTGGGGCAAAAAAAGACTCCGCAGTCATTCATCAGTGCGTGCGATGACTTCATTTACATCGAGAATCTTGTCACTGAGGAAGAGGAGACTAACCCTGAGGAAGATGCCGCATTTGCCGAGCAGAAGCGAAAGAGTCACAAGGCTGCCGACAAACCTAAGAAGAGCTTCCTTGGCCTTTTACGAAAGAATGCGAACGGCGAGGTTGTGATGAGTGACCGCCAGTTCCGTAAGATTTTCAAGCTCTTGAACACTGCCTACGACAAATATGCCGACGAGACAGGCTGGGCAGATGTAAGTGCCGCAGGTTCCTTCTTCAAACGGCAGGATCCGGGCTTTGACACCGTGGACTACGGATTCAGAAAACTCACGGACTTAATCGAATACTTCGACGATGATTTTGAGATGAAAAAAGAAAGCGGAAGCAGCCGCCGTCATGTGACTTTCTATTTCCGACCAGTAGAGAAATAATCAGAACTTGATTGTCGCTCCGATTGTCGCGGTTGCTGAAAGAAGCGCGATTTTATTCCATGTCGCGCTGTAGCCCAAGCCTACATCCGTGTTCAGCGAGACATATTTTGAAACCTGTGTCTCTGTTGCGTGCATGTAGTCTATGCTGTACTTCTTCGTGATTTTCGTCGTGCTTGAAGCCTTGCTTGCTGCGAGGTTGAGGCTGTCGGTTTTGATGATTCGTTTCGTGCCTTCTGCTATTTTTTCGCTGAAAATCGAGACGATGCCTTTTGCGAGCGAGGATTCTGCATCCCGTTTCCAGACAATGGTATATTTCCCTTTCCAGCCATCTTTTCCTTCGAGGCTGCCTTCAATTCCGTTTTTGAGGTAATTTTTTTCAGAAAAATAGAATGTCGCCTGAAAATATCCGTTCACAAGATAAGAATATTGGCCTGGTTCGTTGCGGGGAATTTTGACCGCCGCGCTGAGGCTTGAATTGTACTCATCGTTTGAGAACAATGAAAAAAGCGGAATCGAGCCGTTCCTTCCGAAAATGTTCAGGGCAGCGTTGTTCACTGTGTTTTTAATCTGGTAAAAGTCGGTCAGGTTATCGCCTGTCCTGATGTCACGAGTGGCCTCAAGTTTTGCCGAAATCGGGATGAAAAAGTCGTATTTGTTCGCATAGAAAGCGCGCCGCCAGCTGAATGAGTAATTTCCCTGGTAGAAATTTGATTCCCTGTCAGTTTCCTGCACTTTTGTTGCCAAAGAAGAGCTTGCAAGGTCGTAAACAGGCATTGCCGCAAAATAATAGCTTTTTTCGCCGAGCGATTTTTGAAGGTTCTGGGTGTCTTGATTGTAAGAGCCGTCTTTTTCGGCTGGATTCGTGCTTCCTGTAGATTTTTTCCATGAGAATTCGAAATTGTTTTTTGAAAGCGAGAACGGAATGTTGAATCCTGATTTTGTCGTGTCCGAAAATGTTACTTTTGCGGATGATTTGTAATTTCCTTCCGTATCAAAGAAAATCTCAGGCTTTAATTTTAGCGTGTCGAACGAGTAGGAGAGCGAAGATTTTCCGCCGACCGTGCGTTTCTGTGCCTTTTCGTCGCCTGTGTCAAAGCTGAATTCCGTGATTTTTTTCCATGAAGTGCCGTAATTTTCGGTTGAGAATTTTTCTGTTCCCTGTGAGCTGTCTTTTTTTGCGGAAGTTGTCGGGATTTTTTGCGAGATTTTTGATTCCGTGCTGAAAGCTAATTTTCCCGGCACAAAAGAGATTTTTGCCCCTGCGTTCTGCGAAAGTGACCAGGAATCTGAACTTGCCTTTGTGTTCCCTTCGATTGCAAGCGGAACGGAATATTTCGTGAAGTCGATTTTTGCTCCGTTTGCTTTTTCAAGGCTTGTGTCCGCCGCGCTGAACGAGTAGTTTTCTGAGAATGAGAGGATGTCGAGGATTGGTTTTTCTGTTTCAAGCGAATGGCTGGCCGAGGAAAGGGCATTTTTCTGCTCGGTTTGGTCGGACTTTGCATTTTTGTAGGCGTTTGAGAGCGCGATTTGGGTTCCGATTTTGAGATTTGTGAGCGTAAAGCCAAGCGAGGTGGTTGAAGTGAGGTTCTTTTCCCTTGCTGTGTATTTTTCGGTTTCAATTGAAGTTGAGCCGTCGCCTGTTGCTGAAATTTTCAAGTCTTTTAGGATTTCATGGTTTTCTGTTTCAAGAATCGTTCCGTCGATTTTATAACTTGCTTCGATTTTGTCCTGTGCCACGACGAACGGCGTGTTTTCGCTCAGATAAAGCTCGTCGAATGAAAGCGAGCCGTTTTCTTTTGCCGTGACGATGATTTCAAGCTTGACCGGAACAATGTCCGTGTCGAGTTTTGTGAGATTTGAATCTTGTGCGCCTGTCAAATCTATCTCGTATTCATGCCAGATTTCCGAAAGATTTTTGCGGGGAATAGTGTAGATGACGGCTTCTTCTGATTTTTCGCCAGTTTTTGGGCTGGTCAGTTTGATTTTGACTGATGAATCAGAATCTTCCGCGTCAGTTTTGAATTTAAGGTAAAAACTCAGTTTTTTGTAGTCAGACAGGTCGATTTCCTTGAAATTCCGTGAGAAAATAATTTCCTGTTGCTCAGCTTGCGCTTTGTCGAATTTCCATTCAAAGACCTGAACTTTGTTGGTTGAATTCCTATTGAATTTTTTGATTTTTGATGAAGACAAGCTCTGGTCGCCAGCCTGATAATTTTCTGTCCTGACTTCGGCTTCAGTTTTCACATTAAAGACAAGTTCTCCTGCCTCGTAGGGGCCTGCGTAGATCGTGCCGTTTTTGGGGGCTGCTGAAATGTCGTTTGTCGTGAGAATAAGGCGGGCGTTAAAGTTCTGCAAAGACGAGATGATGCTTCTGTCCTCGTCCGAAAGAGTTACTTTTACAATTTGCCAGCCGGATTTTGAAAAGTCGAATGCCTGACGGACTTGTTCTGCTTTTGAATCAGAAATCTTCCATGTCGGTATTCTTTCTGCTTCCTCGACGGAAAAATCATCTTCACTCGAAACACCAAGCTGTAAATAAAGAGAGCATTTTGTTGGGTCATAAGTTTCATTTGGATTCGGATTTTTTAGCGCGATTGAGAAATTGCTTGCGTTTCCAAGATTGCCCGAAAGCCCTGTCGTGTAAAGGCTGACTGCGCTCCATGCGGTATCACTTCCGCTCCCGGCCGTTTTCCCGGAAAAATCCCATTCGAGCGGAATTGCGTAGCCGGAAATTGCCGAGTCTGTTTTGCCTTCTGTCGCTTTAACTGAAGAATTTTTTGAGGATTTTAACTCAATCTGCATGGTTTTGCCGGAAGTTTTTTCGTTCAAGACTGGCTCGAATCCGTCCGGCAAATTGATTCCTGCTTTTTTGGGAAGGTAATAAGTATCGCTTTCTTTGTCGCTGTTTCCTAAAATGCGGTAGTTTCCTGTGGTGTTCTGGTTTTCGTAAGTGAATGCGGCCGTGTTTTTTGCGGAAAATCTTTCTCCGTTGTAGCTAACTTTGCTTGCGAGTGTCAGAAATCCCTGTGAAGAATAGCTTGAGTCTGCAAATTCCCGCTCCGGCGAATATCCCCACCGGCCGGAGGTTGAGATGTCCGCCGAAACTTCGTCCGTAAAGTCATATTTGAATCCGCCAGCCAGCGAAAATGTTCCCGATTCTGAGTCTTCGCTTTCCTCGTACCAGCGGGCAACAATGTGGTCGCTTGCCGCTACTGCTGAACTCAGCGTAATTGTGCCTGCCTCACTGTCATATTTTGCGGAGCCATCAATCACGCCGTTCTTGTAGACCGTAACTGTTCCTGAAACTGCCTTCGTTCCGATTTCAAGCCTGTTCACTGGAGAAAAACTCCTGACCTGAAGGACTTTTTCTGCTTCTTTTCCGCCGCCAAGATAAATCTGCGGATTGAGCCGTGCCAGTGGAAAAGTTTCATGAACGAGCTTTTCCAAAGAATCGGAAGCGTCATCTTCGCTCAAAGAAACATCAGCGTACAAATGATTTGAATAGAAAAAATCCTGCTGTGAGAACCGAAGATTATCCTCGTCAATCACGACCGTGTAGCCTGAATCCGCCGTGGAAGTCTCAGAGTCCGCAATCTGGGCATCACTAGCCTTGCTAGAGCCGCAATCGTATCTGCTTGCAACCATAAAAGGCGAGAATCCCCCCGGATGCTGCAAGAAAAGACAATCCTCACCGTCAATGGAATAAATCAGTTCCCCAACAGCCTTCCCCGAAGAAGCTCTTTCCCGCCCATCACGAACAAACATCGGGTAAAAATAGCTTTCCACTTTCCGTTTTCCGTTTTCCACTTGAAAGAACCACTCATCCAACTTGTCAAAAAACGCCTCAAAATCACTCTGGCTGACCGGGGAATAAAAAGTCACCGCAACTGCCGGCAAAACTCCGTTCTGACGAGAAGCCTTTGCATCCTTTGAGAGTAAAATCTGATTCTGATTCGCAAGGAGAAGATACTGTGTTCCGTCGAGTTTTTTGAATTTCCGCCCTTTTGAATCGCGGTAACTTCCCGAAGAACTTTCAACATAAACGGCCTTTACATTCTGGATAAGATTTGCACCTGGCAAGATGTACTGGCTTCCCGTGTTGTAATTTGAGAGGGAGATTTCATTTATGCTCACAGAATTCTTTCCGTACCAGGTCTTTTCGTGAGCTTTGATCAAATCGTAGCGCATGGCCGCGTCTGCCTGCCAGTTTAAGCCTTTCCAGTTGAAAGATATTCCAGGAGCCTGATTTTCGCCACCACCGATTCCACGGTTCACATCATCGACTGAATATATAGAAGGAAAGATGATTTTTCGGTTTGAGATTCTTGCAGATTTTAAATATCCCTCACCGATGTAGCCTGCCGCAACCGTGTTTTTGTTGAATTCGTCCGCAAAAGCCGCCTCAAAGTACCAGTGATGATTCAGCATGAAATAGAGCGACAAATCAACATTCTGCGCGAAGACTGGCGTGGTAGTCGTAAGAACAGGCGTGTTCCCAAAACCGAAAGAATAGGTCGCTCCGCCAGTAACGGTGCTTTTCCAGTAACCAGAAGCAAAAAATTCGACATTCTGATCGCCATCTTTGCCAAAATCCTTGTTAAAAATCGAGACGAACTTGCTCGAATCAGAAAGAGGAAGTCGGGAAGTGTCAAAGACGATTCCTGCCGCACCATCAGCTTCTTTTTGCGTATCAGCCCTCGCTTCCTGAATTGGAAGAAAAATCATTGCCAACGCCAGAGCCGAGCCGCCCAAAAGACGCGCTTTAGTGATTTTTAGTGACGGATCTTTTTCCTGAGCCTTTAAAATCGCGTTCTCAAGCCTGCGTTTTTTTTCTTCGCCGAAATCAAAAAGTTCCTGCTGGTGCGGCGTTTTTTCGTCTTCGAGATTGTACATTCCCACGCCCAGAAGCCTGATTCCCAAATTTGAGTTGCGTTTTTTTTCAAGCAAAGCCTTTGCCCGCTCAAATAAATCATCTACGCTAGAAACATATCTTTCGCTCGTAGACTGAACGTTCACCGTCGAAAAATCTTCGTAGCGGATTTTAAGCGCGACCGAGCAGCTTCGGACTTTTTCTCGGAGGCTTCGGAACATTACCGTGTGGCAGAGAGAGAGAAGTGCGGTCTCGATAATCTCCGGGTTTGTCAAATCGTATTCGTAAGTGTTTTCCGCGCTGATTGAACGGCTTTTTGGCTCAGCACGAAAGTCCGCCCCGGCGTTTCCGCGCACCGAATTGTACAGAAAAGTTCCGGCCGCGTTTCCGAAAAGGCTTTGCAGGAGTTTTTCGCTTCGGTTGTAAATGTCACGCGTCGTTCTGATTCCGTAATTTTCGAGCTTTGCAAGAGTTTTGTTTCCGGCACCCCAGACTTTCGTAATCGGAAGGGAAAGCATGAACTCAGTTTCACCGCCAAAAGGCACGACCGTAAGCCCGTCAGGTTTTTTCAGCCCCGAAGCGATTTTTGCGCAGTATTTAGTGGAAGCAAGCCCCACCGAGACCGTAAGACCTGTTTTTTCAAGGACTTCAGCCTTAAGTTTCTTTGCGGTCTCAACGGGATCTCCGAAAAG
Source organism: Treponema sp. (assembly GCF_017430385.1). Taxonomy (GTDB): domain Bacteria; phylum Spirochaetota; class Spirochaetia; order Treponematales; family Treponemataceae; genus Treponema_D. The sequence continues at coordinate 11,041 of NZ_JAFRNB010000010.1, read as the reverse complement.
TTTTTCTGTTCCTGTCAAATCGATGAATGCTTCATCAACCGAAATCTGCTGGATGTCAGGCGAATAATTTTTGAAAATTGCCATGACCTCCTCGGATTTCTCGTGATAGCGTTTCATTCTCCCGCGCACAAAAATTCCTTGCGGACAGAGTTTTACCGCCTGAAAAGTTGGCATCGCTGAGTGCACGCCGAATTTCCTTGCCTCGTAGCTTGCCGTGGAAACGACGCTCCTTCTGTCACCGGGCAATCCCCCGACAATCACAGGTTTTCCGCGGTATTCGGGATGGTCGAGCTGCTCAACTGAGGCGAAAAATGCGTCTAAATCAACATGAAGAAAGACTTTGTTCACTCGACATTAAGCTCCCTTTTTTCGATTCGGAATGTGTGCTGGTCATCAGTTTTGTAATAAGCAGTGACTTCGATTGTTGCAGGAGTTTTTTCCGGGGCAGCGTAGTCAATCGTGATGTTTTTCGGAGGATATTCCGGGATGACGAAAGAGTATGAGTCAGTGCCGTCATGATTCGTGATAATCGTGTAATCGTAGATTGAGTCATAAATCGGGTGAGTTCCCTCATTTCCGTTGAGAACTACTTTGTAGCGGAGCGCATCCTCTTCGGAAATAAGCTTGATGTGGTTTGTGGTCATCCCGGAGAATTCATCTTTGCTCAGTTTTGCAGAAATCGTGAATTTTTCTTCGCGGAAAATTTTTGTTTCGATTCTCTGGGATTCCCTGAAATCCGGCCTGTAAACGAAATGGGAGATTGCGAATATAAGTGCGAAAGTGAATGTAAGAATCGCAATCGTGGAGAAAATACCGTTCAGAATCATCTTTTTCATCGTCCAGCCCTTGATTCCCGCGCGGATATTAAGGAATACCAGAATCCGAAGCCATGTAATCTGGAACGGGAAAATTGCGAGCGAAAGAAGAAGATTGTCTCTGGCGGAAGTAAAGACAGCGTTCGTAAGATCAAAGTCGTCCGCGCTTCTTATTATGATATATCCGTAAGGAACGAAAGGAATGAGCATCAGGATAAAAAATACGCACAGCGCAGGAAGATTCTTGGCAATACGGGAAATATAAATAATTATGTACTCAGCGACAAAAATTACGAAGAGAGTCAAATCCCTTGTTGAGAACAGGAAAATATTGAAAATCGCAACGACCATAAGCAAATAGCCGTAGATGAACGCCGTCGCCGAAAATTTGAAGAGGCCCTGCACGACAAAAAGAATCGAGATGAAAATCATGGAGAAAACAATTTTGATTCCGTACTGGAAGATTGGATTCAGCGGAAAAAAAGCGGAAATGAAGGCGACAAAATGCTGGCCGAAAAGAAGCGACAGGAAAGCAATTCCGATAGTGAAAGGAATCATGTAGCTTGATTTGATGAAGTCGTATTTATGCCGTTCGCCATGTTCACCCAGAAATGAGAAAATGCACAGAATTAGGATTGTGAGAATTCCGACCGAAAGACAGCTGATGATGATTGTGCGCTCGTTGATGAAAACCGCCTTGAACATGTTTCCACGGTTTATGTAGATATAGTGCATGTCCCATTCGCCGGTGCCGTCGCTTTGGTAGGTTTCCGCGAATTTTTTTAGTGATGAAAATTCCTGGCTGCCCGGAAAACTTAATTCGATTGCCGGAATGTTATTATCGAAGAAGAAAGAAAGCCTGTCCGTGCCCTTGAGCAATCCGAGCCTGTAGATTGACGCGAGCTGGTTCTTGAATGAGAAATTTGTCTGGGTGTCAAAGAAAGTGTCCGTAATCCTTTTTGTGAGCCAGAGCGGGGTGGAGAATTTGCTTCCGCCAGTGTAAATCGAAGTGCTTTCATAAGAATTGAAGCTGATTGCGAGCGCGCAGCATGAATCCGAGTCCTCGACAGACGAAGCGAATACTTGTGTGCCTCTGATTGAGCCTAAATCCTTGAATTCACAGTTGTCCAGGGCCGAAAAAAGAATCGTTGCCGACCAGTCGCGTTCCATTCCCTGCAAGAAGGTGAGAAAATCAAAAATCTCGCTCTCATGGTTCTGAAAATCTTCCTGCTGAAAGCAAAAAATGACTTCGTTCCGCCTGATTTGGGAGCCTGGGTTTTCTGATTCATCCTGATTTTCAGATGCTTTTGTCGGCGGAAAATCCAAAAGAATGTTATATGCGAATTTGTCCTGCCCGGTTGATGAAAGTTCCTGCTTGACCGGTGAGAATCCTTTTTTTGAAATTGCTTTGTCTACGGCCGTGGAAAGATTATTTCCAAAAAGAAATTTTTCTTCTATATATTTCTGCGGGAAAAGTGCAAAATGTGCCGAAAATATAAGAAGAGCCGTAATTATAATTTTACGAAAAAGCATTTTAATAAGAATATAAGGAAATTCTGATTTGTTCAATCGAGCGCAAATCCTTGTGTGCAAATCATCGTTTCCTTAAAAATTGTTAGTTTACAATTCAAATGCCATAGTGTATAATTATACCGTTGCATTTAAAAACAGGAGATGCTATGCCAGCTGAAAAAAAATTTGTCTTGAACTTGCCACTAAAAGTAATTTTGACTGAGGAAGGCACCTCGCATTTCATAAGCAACAAAAAAAAGCTTCTCCGTATCAGGCTGGCTGATAATCTCGAAGAATACGGCATCTCTCTCAATCCATTCTCACCACAATCAATTCAAAATATGATTATGGTGGACTACATTTCCAAAATCGAAATCTCCATGTCCGAATTCGTCTCTGTCCGTCAGGAAGTCATGGATTTGGCAAAGGTCGTTGTATATTCAATCCTGTACAAGCAGTTTGACCGTCAGGTTTTCGCCGATGTAATCAAATGTGACTGTGTTCGCAAGCACAACCGCACCAATCCGAGCGAGCTTATCGATGAGCGAACAAAAATCGAAGACAAGCAGCTCCGTGCAATGATTTCCAAAAAAGAAGTCGTGATTCGTCAGGCCAAAAAAGAAATCCTTGACCCAATCTGGAAGTCAATCATGGAGAACAAGGAATATTCCCTTGAGGAGCGCAATATCTATCTCCTCATGACTGAAAAATTCCTCAACCGGCTCTCTCTCATGAACTGGTACATCATCCTCAAGTTCTTCAAGGACAAAGAAGGCTTCTCTCAGATTAACATCGCAATCCGCCATCTTCTCCAAATTTACATGGAAAAGTCACGCGTAGCAGAATACATCTCAATCCTCCTCATGGAGCTTGCCCTTAACGCCGAAAACCAGAACCTCAAAAAAGAGGCAAAAGTTCTTTACAGCGGTGTCGAGGATTTGGACGCGCTCCTTTTTGACCCGGAAGTCCGCTCGAAAATCATCGCCGAGCTAAAACGCAAGCATGAGCTTGTTTCTCTCTCATGGAAGCTTGGCGGCGGCTCAACGGCTATCGGTAAGCAGGGCCGTCTTCAAATCATGGTTCTCAACAAAAATGACGAGAATCAGGAAACAAAGGCAAATATCGAGGACAAAATGGCTGCCGACACAAACAAGCGTTCCCTCATTGATTTCTACCGCGAAATCCCGGACGGGCAGGGCAGCACTGATTTGGGCTTGTACTATCTTTCTTATCTTGATGATGCCTGCAAAAAGCTCAATGTAAAATTTGAGTCAATCGTCAACCAGTTCGCAAATCAGGATTTGACAGTCATCAACCTCATTTTCAATTTCTAAATGCGGCGTTTTTTTTCCTGCTTTCTGGCAATTTTTGTTTCATCTTTCTTTTTCTCATGTTCTGACAGCGAGGCTGATGTCATAGCGGCAAACGCAACCGCAGTTTTTGATTTCAGCGATGAAGAGTCCGTACCTGCAACAAGGCTCGCAGTTTTTTTTCAGGTCGCAAATGAAGTTCAGAGGACCGAAAGTTTTACCGTTTCAAGCAATGGCTCCGGCTATTACTGGACGGTTTCAAATCCATCGGTTTTCACGGCCATGAATAAAAGCTATGCCTATTCCGTAAATTTAAGTCCGCCAAGCGGTGAAAACATTGCGGTCGGCCCATATTCGGTCAAATATTATGATGCTGCCGGCAAAGAAGACCAATTTGATTTTTCAGTCTCTTACAACGAGGCACTGGTTTCAGCAAAATCTTCCGAAGTAAAGGAACTGCTTCCGTCGGCCGTCGAGAACATTGCCATTTATTCTGATTCTGGTGAACTTCTTTTCATGGGAAAGGCAAAGTCCTCGTGGAAGACAAATGAAGACATCCTCAAGGATTACAAACTTGCACAAACAAAGCGGATTTGTTATGTAACTCCCGGTAACACAGTTATTTGCATGATGCCAGAAGAAAAACTGAAAGCGGAAAACTGAAAATGGAAAGTGGAAAGATGAAAGAAGAAATGATTGAGAAAACAAACATCAATGTGGAAGGGGAAAGCCTTCCCCTCGCTACAGCCGCAGAAGCGTCTTCCGCTACCCCTTCTAGCTGGGTAGGGAGCGGCACTGCAACGCAGGGCAAAAACTCACGAGGTGAGTTTTTAGCGAGTCTCGAAGCAACTTGTTGCGCACGCACCCCTCAACGCCCCGATTCTCGGAAATCGGACGGAAGTCACCGGGAAATTCATACTTTTGTGCTCCGGCAGGGGCATTTTACGGCCAGCGAGCGCAAGGCTTATGAGGAAATGCACGATGAATTCTGTGTTCCTTATTCAGAGAGCCTGCTTGATTATGAGAAAATCTTCGGGAACAAAAATCCTGTTGTGGTCGAAATTGGTTTTGGAATGGGAAAAGCTACGGCTATCATCGCCGAGAACAACCCCCAGATTAATTACATCGGAATCGAAGTTCACAAACCTGGCGTTGGCAAATTGCTCGGCGAAATCCGTGACCGCGGGCTAAAAAATCTCCGCATTATCGAGCATGATGCGATGGAAGTTCTCAAAAATCAGCTTGTAGACGGCTCCGTTTCGGCTTTCCATATCTTCTTCCCGGATCCGTGGCAGAAAAAACGCCACTTCAAGCGCCGGCTTGTTCAACGCCCGAGGACGGACTTAATGGTTCAAAAACTCATCAAAGGCGGATATTTGTACTTCGTAACCGACTGGCTTCCTTATGCCGAATTTGGCCTGGAGCAGCTTACGGCCACCGAAGGACTCAAAAACCGCTACGAAGGCTATGCTCCGCATCAGGAATGGCGACCAGAAACCAGATTCGAGCAGAAAGGCATTGACGCCAACCGCGTAATCAACGAAATGATGTTTGAGAAAATTTAATTATGGCAGATTTATTTGACATTGACGAAAGTGCTAGAATCAGCGAGCTTGCGACACTCATAAAAAAATATCAGGACTCTTATTACAACGGCGAAGGTGAAATCTCCGACGCTGAGTTTGACAAACTTTGGGATGAGTTAAAATCTCTTGACCCGCAGAATCCTGTTTTGCAGCGTGTCGGTGCGGACTCTGGCAATTTTGCGAAAATCCGCCATATCATGCCGATGGGAAGCCAGGAAAAGGCCGCAAACCCGGAGCAATTCCTTGCCTGGGCAAAAACTCATGCTTACGACGAATATCTTGTTGAATACAAGCTTGATGGTGCTTCTCTGGAGCTTCAATATTCTCATGGAGAGCTTGTGCGTGCCGTTACTCGCGGAGACGGAACAATCGGAGACGACATCACTGCAAATGCGCGAAAAATGCAGGGCGTAAAAATCGCTCTGTTTGATGAGTCAAACAATAAAATTGATTTCACAGGTGCTGTCCGTGGCGAAGTCATCATGACTCACACAGTTCATCAGAAATTTTACGCTGATAAAGCCAACTGCCGCAATGCCGCAAACGGTCTAATGAAGCGAAAGGACGGAACCGGCAGCGAAAATCTCTGTCTCATGACTTACGATGCGCTTGCAACCCAGGGCGAAAGTCCGTTCAAAGACGAAGAAGGCAAAATCAACTGGCTTAAATCATGCGGATTCAAAACTTCGCCGCTAAAAATCTGCAAAAATCCTGATGAAGTAATTGAGTACCGTGCCGAAGTCATGGAAATCCGAAAATCTCTGGACTATGATATCGACGGCCTTGTAATTAAAGAGAGGCGGATTGACTTGGCGGATGCGAGCCGGGCTAGGCCTGACCGTCAGATTGCTTTTAAATTCTCTCTCGAAGAAGCCGTAACGACTTTGCGTGATGTTGAATGGAGCGAATCTGGAGCCACTTACACGCCGGTCGCTATTTTTGATGAAGTTCAGCTCAACGGAACCACAGTTCAGCGCGCAAGCCTGGCAAACCCGGACACAATGCGCGCTCTCGGAGTCAAAATCGGAAGCCGGGTTGTCGTCGTAAAGCGCGGCGAGATTATCCCGAAGATTGAAAGCGTTCTGAATGAAGAGCCTGACCAGGTAACAAGCGCGATTGTTTTCCCAAAAAAATGTGCTGTTTGTGGCTCGGAACTTATTGATGAAGGAAGCCGACTTTACTGCCCGAACAAAAATTGCGATAAAAGGGTGCTTCATCAGCTTCAGAAGTGGATTTCAGTGGTTGATATCCGCGATTTCGGCGACACTTTGCTCCGCGAGCTTTTCATAAACAAGGAAGTCACTTCAATTTCGGACATTTATAAACTCACCGCAGAACGACTCGTTCCGTATTTCCTGAATGAGGAATCAATCGAAAGCCAGAAAGATTCTCTGGGCGCAAAAAAAGTCTATGAGAGCATCCAGAATCATCGGAAAATGGCACTTTCCGTCTTTATCGGCGGTTTCGACATCGAGGGAATCGGTGAGACAATGGTTCAGAAGCTGATTGATGCGGGCTTTAACTCGCTCGAAAAGCTTCTTTCCGCAACTCAGGAACAGATTGCTTCGGTCTATGGCTTTGCTGAAATTACCGCAAAAATTCTGGCAGAAGGTTTGGCTGAGAATAAAGAAGAAATGCTTTCTCTTACCCAGAGCGGAACAATCCAGCTTGAAGAAATCGGGGGCGGAGCCTTGGAAGGAAAATCGTTCTGCTTTACAGGTGAATTGCGCACAATGAAGCGGGCTGATGCCGAGGCAATGGTCAAAAAAGCGGGCGGAAGCTGTAAATCAAGCGTTACAAAGGATTTGAGCTATCTTGTCACGAACGACACTTCATCCGGCTCTTCAAAAAATCAGAAGGCCGCCAAATTCGGAATTCCGATTATCAATGAGGACGAATTTTTAGCACTTTTCTTGTAACAAGAATTTCCTTGAAATTTTCCTAAAAAGCTAAGTGATTTTTTATAAAAAGTGTTATAATTATGGTATGAAAAAATATTTATCATCTATAATTGTAACGCTTTTTTTATTTGTGGCTTCAACTTCTGTTTTTGCAGTGTCGAAGAAAATCGTTTATAACGACTATTCTGTCAAAGTTTTTTATCCGGAATATGTGCAGCCGGGTGATGCGGTTTTTATCCGCCTGGAATGTGACCTTGGCAGCGCACGGGTTGTTCAGGATTTGGAAAGTCAGGGCAAAAAAAATGAAACAGCCTCTCTTGAGCTTTTCAAAAAACTTGATGATGGAAATCTTCCTGAGAAACCGCTCGCAAAGGCTAAATTTTATAAGCTTGAGCGTCATGTAACAAAAGAAAGCATAAATTCAGTTCTTTTTGTCGGCGTTCCTCTTTCTACTTACGAAAAAGCGGGTGAATGTGTCGCAAAAATCACTTACTCGGTCTTTGATAAGGGCGAGTCCACTGTAACAGTTCCTGTCAAGATTTTCGCAAAGGATTTTGTCTCTGAGACCCTTGAACTTGATTCTACGAACACAGCAATAAAAACTGATTCATCTGACGAGCGCAAAAAGCAGATTGACCGTCTCAATAAAATCCTCGGCGCAAAACATCTTTCGGCAGTTTACGAGACTCACAGGTTTACGGTTCCGAATCCTGCAAAAAGAATAACTTCAAATTTCGGTGACAGACGGGTTTACAAATACACTAACGGAAAAAGCTCTGAAAGCCTTCATTACGGAATTGATTATGGCATCCCCACTGGAAATAAAGTCCGATCGTGCGGTCGTGGTAAGGTCGTCATGGCTGAAAACCGCATCTCAACAGGCTGGAGTGTTTGTATCGAGCATCTTCCAGGCCTTTATTCCCTTTATTATCACATGGACAAGCTGAATGTTGAGGTCGGAAAAATCGTCAATCAGGGTGACTTGATAGGCCTTTCAGGCGCGACAGGACTTGCGACAGGCCCGCACCTTCACTGGGAAGTCCGTCTCAACATGGAGGCAATCAATCCTGACTTCATGCTCGGTGACTTCGCCTTTTCCGAAGAAAGCGCGCTCAGAAAATACAATTAGGTCTGTTAATCAGCCTTGTTAATTACAATTATTATTGACAGATAGGCTGATTCAAAATCTTTTTCGCTCAGGTGTAAAAGTTCCTCGCCGCAAAAAATCTTTTCTTCGGGCAGGCTCGCTTTTTGCACAAGGGTGGCATTCTGGATTAGCCCCGTCTCATCAAGAATTGAAATTATTTCCTTTAAATGCCGCCCCATTTTCATCAGGATTTTTGTTCCTTCGTCGGTGAGTGCGGCTTTAATTTTTCCGTTTGTATAATAGCTGTCTCCTGGAATCACTGTGAGTTTTTCATCAGTTTCGCAAAGTGAGAGCGAGGCGGAGCAGGCTGCCTGAGAAAATGAGTTTACCCCTGCAGAAAATTCTATGTCAAAGCCGTGCTTTTTAATCAGGCTTGCAGTGCGTGCGGCCGTGGAGTAAAGCGTGACATCCCCGATTGAAAGCATGGCGACATCTTTCCCGATATTCATGTATTCTTCACATTTGCTGGCAATATGTTCATATTCCAGAATTGTTTTTTCCGGATTCCCGGACATTGAAAAATGGCATGGAACAAGTGTTTTTTGATGGAAGTCGATTCCAGTGTCATGGAAAATAGAATCAAGCGCGATTGTGTTCCGCTCGCTTTCCGGGTAAAAAATTATTTCACACCCCTTTAGGATTCTGATTGCCTTTAGAGTGAGAAGTTCTGTGCTTCCGGCACCTGTGCTCACAGCGTAAAATTTTCCTTTTTTCATAAAAAACATAGTAGCACATTTTTTATTTTTCTGTTACATTTTCTGACATATAAAAACAGATGCTACGGTTTTGATGACTGATGACAGACTCGCTCAATATATAAAATATCTTGCGTACTGTCTAACGAGTTCAAGAACGCTCCTAAGTCTACATCAATATGTACTCAACGGAAAACTTATCTTTTCTCTTTCAGGAGTGTTCTTATGAACAAGTTTGTAAAGCGTTATCTTATTGACGCTCTCAGCGGTATGGCTCAGGGACTTTTTGCATCCCTGTTGATTGGAACGATTATTAAGACTCTGGGACAGCAGCTTTTGCGTCTTGGAACCAATCCAGTATTTCAGTTTTTAGTAGACGCGGGAAGCTTTGCCGGCGATGCTCATGTGGTTGGAGCAGCTATGGCTGTTGGTATTGGCTTTGCGATGAAACTTCCTGCCCTTGTTTTGTTCTCTCTCGTTGCCGTAGGAAGTGCGGCCAATGTAACAGGTGGGGCGGGCGGCCCTCTGGCAGTTCTTGTCATTGCGGTGATTGCAGCCGAGCTTGGAAACCTTGTCAGCCGAAAAACAAAGGTTGATATTATCGTAACTCCTCTTGTAACAATTCTTTCCGGTGCGCTTCTTACTGTTCTTTTTGCCCGCTACATCGGACTCGCGGCTTCTTCCATTGGAAACATCATCGTCTGGGCGACAAAACTTCATCCGTTTGTAATGGGAATCATCATTTCTGTGATTGTTGGCATTGTCCTCACTTTGCCGATTTCTTCTGCGGCAATTTGTGCGGCTCTTGGTCTTGTAGGCCTTGCGGGTGGGGCAGCTGTAGCTGGTTGTTCTGCTCAGATGGTTGGATTCGCAGTTCTTTCCTTCCGTGAGAACGGCTGGGGCGGTATTCTTTCACAGGGCTTGGGAACGAGCATGCTTCAGATGCCGAACATCGTTAAAAATCCAAAAATCTGGATTCCGCCAACGCTTGCTTCGGCAATCACAGGTCCAATCGCAACCTGCCTTTTCAAAATGGAAATGAACGGTGCGGCAGTCTCTTCTGGCATGGGAACATGCGGTCTTGTTGGTCAGATTGGAGTGATTTCAGGCTGGTTCGCACCAAGTGAAGCTTCAGTCAAGCATGGGGCTGCTGCGATTTCTCCGACAGCATTTGACTGGATTGGCCTTGTCCTTGTATGCTTTGTTTTGCCAGGCGTTTTGAGCTGGGCATTCGGTCTCGCACTACGGAAATTAGGCTGGATAAAAGAAAACGATTTGCTTTTAGAGGGGTAGGTTGGATGCCCATGCGCCGAAGGCGCAAACGTCAATAGCTTCCAATAGGCAAACGGCGGCTTGTCCGCCGTATTAAGGAAGGTGATCTTACGCTAGAGTAAAACGGCGTTGAAATATAATTCTTTATATTCTGACTAAAGTAAAAAATATGCGTAGGTGAGGTTCTGACAAAAAGTCGCTTGAACTTGTTCACCGCGACTTTTGTGGCAGGTTCTCACCGAGAGCATATTTTTATTTCAGCAAAATAATTGATTGTTTTTGCCATTCTTTTCTTTTCGTGTTATAATCTAGCTATTATGGCAAATGATACAACTATTGCAACAACCAGCCCCATCGGGCAGCATTTGGAAAAAGTTTCAGAGGGAGCTCCTGTCTCTTATCTCATGTTCAACCAGAAAAAAATCAATCTTGTAGCTAAAATGACGCTTGGGCGCTCTGTTGAGTGTTCGATTGTTATTGACAACAAACTGGCAAGCCGGCAGCACGCTACGATTCAGAAAATTCGTGATGCGTATTTTATTAAGGATGAAAAAAGCACAAATGGTACATTCCTTAACGGGCACCGCGTGCCTCCTGATAAATATGTAAAACTCAACCCTGGCGATAAAATCACTATCGGTACGACAACGCTCGTAATGTCGTAAAAGGAATCAAAAATGGTAAAGCACATTATTCTCTGGACTCTCAAAGATATGCCGGATTCAGAAAAGACTGAAGTCAAAAAGGCAATCAAGCAAGGTCTTGAAGCCCTCAAAGGGAAAATCCCTGGCCTTGTTGAAATA
>NZ_JAFRNB010000074.1 GCF_017430385.1 Treponema sp. | reverse complement strand
TTATTTTGAGGATATAGGCGTGCGAAATGCCAGACTCAATTTCAGACAGATTGAGGAAACACACATTATGGAAAACATCATCTACAACGAATTGCGTTACAGGGGATTTTCTGTTGATGTGGGCGAAGTAAATGTAAGCGAAAAAACAGACCGCATAGACTCAAAAGGTAAAAGCATATATGTGCAAAAATCACTTGAAGTGGATTTTATAGCAAGTCTTGGAAGCCAGAAAATCTATGTTCAGTCCGCCTTGAATATGGATTCTCCCGAAAAGCAGATTCAGGAAAAACGCTCCCTGAACCATATTGACGATTCATTTAAAAAAATCATCGTAACAAAAAACGGCTTAAAGCCTGGAGTAGATGAAAACGGAATCATTACTCTTGATTTGTTTGACTTTTTGCAGGGGGCTCTATGAATCCCGCAGAAACAAACCTTGCAGTCTTTCAGTTTATAGAGCTTCTTTCCATCATCTCTATTTTATGCCTTGCCTTTATCCTTTTTCTTCTTTCATACATCAAGAGCAGGGAAAAGAACAGAAACCTTGAGGAGCAGAACAGGAAGGAGCGTCTTGTTACCGAGACAATCACCCAGGTGCAGGAAAACGAGAGGAGCCGCATCAGCCGTGATTTGCACGACACGGTAACTCAGGACATCCGCACTGCCCTGCTCTACGCTCACAAGCTGGGCGAATCAAAAAATCTTTCGGAAGACGAGAAAAGCCTTTTGCAGAAGATTCAGAAAATCGAAGAAGAAAATCTCAAAAATATCCGCAACATCATCAGGAATCTTACTCCAAGCGAAATAGAAAGCGCCTCCATCACACGGCTGCTTTCAGAACTTTGTGAGAACACATCAGAAAGGAGCGGAATTGCGTGCAAGTTTTACGCAGAGGAAACTGAACTCCTGTCAAAAATCACCACGGAGCAGAAGCTGCATATTTTCAGAATCATTCAGGAAAGCATTAACAACGCCATAAAACACGCAAAGGCAAGCGAAGTAAGCGTAATTGTCCGAAAAGAAAATGACAGCACAGACGCAAAGAGCCAGGGACTTTTATTTATGATTAGCGATGACGGAATCGGATTTTCCCCGATTCAAGAAGAGAGCCAAGACATAATTTCCCAAAGTACCCGCCTGGGCATAAAAGGAATGAAAAGCCGTGCTGCACTCTTGGGCGCAAAGTTTGAAATTAAAAGCGATGAAGAAACCGGAACGCAGGTCAAGCTTTTTTTGCCGGTGAAATAAGTTTTCCGATTCCTTTGTAGCAGGCCCACCCGATGCTCACGCTGATTGCCTTGTCCAGGATATTCACCGGAACTCGTGGCAGCAGGGCGGAAATGAATGCCGAGATGCTGTTGCTGCTTAAAAGTGCATACATGAATTTCACCTGAGAATCTTCATTGTAGCCGGTAAAAACATTGAGAAGCGTAAAAATTGTGGCACCTTCAAGGCTGACAATAAGGGAAATCAAAAACACAAGAAGGAAAAGGTCAGGAATCTCAATCTTCTTTCGGATTTTGATATAGATTCTGATAATAATCACAATGGTCAGGCTGCAGATTATCCAGACCAGCGACCACAGGGGAACTTTTTCATAAATAAAAGTCGTGGTAATGTGATACAAAAGTGCGCTTATGGCACCGCACACACCCCCAAAAAATGAAGCCGTAATCGTAAAAATTGTGTCCATGTAAAGTGGAAGAGGATTAAACTTCTGAAGATAGTTTACCCCAATATTCAAAGCGGCAAAAATAAGGCCAAGGGGAATCTGCCATTTTAAGGAATAGGTGAATTGAGAAAGATTTGAAGCACGCTGATTTTCTGTCATGTTTTCCATTTGAAATAACTCTAGCATAAGCTTCAAAAAAGATAAAGAAAGTGACTTTGTTTTGTTTTTGGCTCTTTTACTATGCCTCCCGCGTATGGTCGCATAAAAAAATAGCATTGTACTTTTTTAAGTTCCGCCGTTAATATCAAAACTGGAGGAAACGAATGAAAAAACTATTTTCTTCCATATTAATTACATTAGGACTAATCACAATGTTAAACGCAAGTAACTACCCTGTCCCATCTTCCGACTTTGTTCTTATAAAAGGCGGCTCCTTTACAATGGGAAGTCCTGAAAGCGAGGACTGGCGCAGCAATGATAAGACTCAACATCGTGTTACACTTGCTTCTTTTTACATGTCAAAGTTTGAAGTTACTCAAAAAGAGTGGCGCGAAATTACAGGTAAAAATCCTTCTAACTTTACGGGAGACAAGCTGCCTGTAGAAAGCATAACCTGGCTGGAAGCAATTGAGTTTTGCAATGCCTTGAGTAAGCGCGATGGACGCACTCCTGTTTACACAATTACAGATGGTGGCAATACAGTCACCTGGAACAGAAGCGCCGACGGCTACCGCCTTCCAACCGAAGCCGAATGGGAATATGCAGCCCGAGCCGGAAGCACAACACCTTTCTATTCCCGCAGGGTTCCCGGTGCCGAGGATGTAAACTTTTACGGCCACTATCCATACCAGATTGAGCAGAATTATTTTAATGACGAGGTTCTGGAAACCCGCCCCGGTGTTTACCGCGGAAAAACTCTGGATGTGGGAAGCTTTAAGGCTAATCCAAACGGACTTTACGACATTTACGGAAATGTTGGCGAATGGTGCTTTGATTATTATGGGGACTACCATTCGGTCCCTTCGACAAGCTCAGGGAACGCTGGAACCTCAGGGGTGACAAATCCAACAGGCGCAAGCGAAGGAACCCGTCGTGTTTACCGTGGCGGCGGCTGGAACGACTTTGGAAAAAATCTCCGTTCTGCCTACCGTGCAGCCCTTCCGCAAAACAACAGTGCTTACAATGTAGGTCTTCGTCTTGTCTGCAATGCAGATGACAGCGTAAAAGGTACAATCGCAACACGCGAAGAAGCCAATCCCGGCGCAAAAAAATCAGCTGGCAACGGCAAAACCCTTATCATCTTTTATTCCTGGAGCGGAAACACCCGCGGAGTTGCCCGTGAAATTGCCAGCCAGACCGGCTTTGACAGCATTGAGCTTGAACTGGTAAAACCATATTCCACAGACTACAACACAGTTTTAGATCAGGCACAGAGCGATCAGCACAAGCAGGCCCGCCCTGCCATCAAAACAAAAATAGACAGCAAAAAATGGAAAGAATATGATACAATAATCTTAGGCTATCCTAACTGGTGGGCCAGCATTCCAATGCCAATTGCAACCCTTCTAGAAAGCTACGATTTTTCGGGAAAAACAATTATGCCATTCTGCTCTCATGGAGGCGGAAGATTCGGCCAGAGCCTTACAGCAATTTCAAAGCTTGCTCCAAAGGCAACGCTGACCGCAGGTCTTTCAGTTCATTATTCTGGCGGCTCTTCTCTTTCAAAAGATGTAGAAAAATGGCTTAAAAAATGCGGAGTAAAATAGAATAACACAGGAGCAGAATAATGACAAAACCCCAGCGCTTAAGAATGACAATCGACATTACAATGACAATCCTCTCTATCATCCTCATGGGCGGAAACTATTTGTTCCCGGCAGACATCGTGCACGAAATCTTAGGCGTAGGGCTTTTTGTCTTATGGGGCGTTCACATCGCTTTAAACCGACGCTGGTACGGAGCAATCTTCCGTGGAAATTATAACCCATATCGCGTGATGCAAACCGTCATCAACTGCTGCATTTTGATTTGCACAATTTTTTTGATGATAAGCGGAATCATTCTTTCAAATCATATCTTCACATTTTTGAACATTCAGGGTGGTCTTGGCTTTGCCCGCATTGCGCATCTGCTTGCCAGCCACTGGTATTATCTTTTTATGTCGCTGCATATCGGACTGCATGTGGGGATGATTACAAATAAAATGTGTCATCCTGCCCCCATCAACTGTCATCCTGAACTTGTTTCAGGATCTCATGCAGAAGAGATGCCGAAACAAGTTCGGCATGACAAACTTCGCAAAATCCTTCTCGCCCTGGTCTGCGCTTATGGCATTTACGCTTTCATCGCCCGCGGAGTCTGGAAGTATCTGATTCTTCGCCAGCAGTTTTTCTTCTTTGATCTGGAATGCGGCTACATTCTTTTTGCTATTGATTATATTTCCATTATCATTTTGTTTGCCACACTCTCGCACCTTTTGGCAAAGAGTCTGAAAAAAGGTAAACTGTAATTCTGAGGTATTTTTGTGATTATTGAAAATCAAACTTTTGACGAAGAGAGAGCTTTGTACGGTCTTAAAGATCTTACAGTAAAAAACTGCTGCTTTGATGGTCCTGCTGACGGTGAATCCGCTTTTAAAGAATGCCGCAACATCGACGTGACCGGCTGCTTTATGAATCTCCGCTATCCCTTCTGGCATGTTGAAAAAGCAAAAATCACCGATACAAACTTTACAGAAAACTGCCGGGCTGCACTCTGGTATGATAAAGATATTTTGATTGAAAACAGCAGACTCGGCGGAATTAAGGCAATTCGTGAATGCGAAAATATCAGCCTGAAAAACTGCAGCGTTAATTCTCCAGAGTTTGCCTGGAAAAGTCAAAAGCTGACAATTGAAAATGTCACAATCGAAGAATCTGAATATCCTTTTTTTGAAATCCGTGATGCAAAAATTACTGGCTTAAAAATGAAGGGAAAATATTCTTTTCAGTATAATGAAAACATCGAAATTACAGATTCAGAGCTGAACACAAAAGATGCCTTCTGGCACACAAAAAACGTGACAGTAAAAAACTCAACTGTAAAAAGCGAATACCTTGGCTGGTATTCAGAAAATCTCACTCTCATAAACTGCCGCATTATTGGAACTCAGCCTTTCTGCTACTGCAAAAATCTCGTGCTCAAAAACTGCACTATGGAAGAGTGCGATCTTGCTTTCGAACGCAGCACCATAGATGTAGAAGTCAGCGGAAAAATCGACAGCATAAAAAATCCTCTTGCAGGAAAAATCACGGCAGACTCAATCGGCCAGATAATTCTGGAAGAAGAAATCTGCGATAAATCAAAAACGCAAATTATCTGCAAAGAATAAAATATCAGGAGAAATAAAATGGCAATTACAGTAAATCTTCGTTACACCGGAAAAAAAGGTGCGGCTCAGGCTTTTGCCCGCGAAATGATTTCAAGCGGCACCGTCGAAAAAATTCGCGCAGAAAAAGGAAACCTCCGCTATGAATATTACTTGCCCTTTGGTGAAGAAAAAGTCGGCGATGACACAAGCGAAACAATCCTCTTAATCGACTCCTGGGAAAATCAGGAAGCAATTGATTTGCACCATGCCACTCCAATGATGAAAACAATTGCCGAGCTCCGCGAAAAATACGACCTGCATATGACAATCGAACGTTTTGTTTCAGACGATAAAATACCAGAGCAGGACAAGTCATTTATCAGAAGTTGATGTTTAAAAACTATTTCCGCTATAATCAGCATATGTCCACAACAACTGAGCCACAATCGCTCTGGGAATTGTAATATAGAAAGTAAGGAGTGTCATTATGTTCCGACCAATGAGAAGATTTAAGCAGCAGATTTCAGACGCTGAATGTAAAGAGATTTTGAAAAATGAAAAGCGCGGAGTTCTTTCTCTGCTGGGTGATGACGGATATCCTTACGGGCTTCCTCTTTCCCACCTTTACAGCGAAGAAGACAACAAGATTTATTTTCACGGCGCAAAGGAAGGCCACAAAATAGATGCCATCAAAAATTACGACAAGGCAAGCTTCTGCGTTTACGATTCAGGCTACCGCAAGGAAGGCGAATGGGCGCTGAACATCAACAGTGTAATTGTCTTTGGAAAAATCCGCCTGGTAACTGATCCGGAGCTTACCCGAAAAATCTGCACAAAGCTGGTTCAAAAGTTTACAGATGACCAGGAATATCTTGAACATGAACTCAAAAATGCCCTTCCCCGCGTTCAGTGCCTTGAGCTTGAAATTGAGCACATGACCGGTAAGCTGGTGAATGAGTCGTAGGCGCAATATTGATAAGTATTACTGAAAAATACTCTTTCCCAGCTCAAAGACCTTTTTGCATTCTTCAGGAAAAACCGTTTCGTGTCTTTTGTTTTTTTTCTTCAGGATTAAAAAGTGTCCATGGCCAGTCAGTTCTTTAAATAGTTTCATTTATATGATTCATTTCTTTCTTTTCCTTTCCAACACCAAAAACACAATCCCGCACAAGGTAATCTGCACAAAAGTTGAAGACGGTGTTGCAAGACCGATTCTGAAAAGTGTTGGATTCACCGTGCGGCTCATCAAATATGAAATAGGAATTCGTACGCCAAAAGCACCCACGATTCCCTGAATCATAACAAAGGAAGTTTTTCCACATCCATTAAAATATCCGATAAAGCAAAAGAGAAATGAAACAAAAAGTGTGTCGATGGCGTAAGCCTTAAGATAAGAATGGGCAGCTGAAATTACTTCCTTGTCTTTAGAGAAAATGGCAGCCAAAAGATTTCCGTGGAAGAAGGCGAAATAGCCCATAATCACACCACAAGCCAGAGAGGCCGCAATAGAATACAGCAATGCTTTTTTTGCTCGGTCATATTTTTCGGCTCCAATATTCTGGGCTACAAAGGCGCTCAAAGACTGAGAAAATGCAGAAGGAACAAGCATAATAAATCCGCAGACACGTTCTGCTACTCCTACACCAGCAGATGCAATCAAGCCAAGCCGGTTGATGATTGCCGCTATCACAAGGAAAGATACAGTAACAAGTCCGTCCTGTAAAGAAATTGGTGCACCAGTTTTGCAGACCAGAGTCACAAGATTTCCCTTCCAGCGGATATTCTTTTTTGAGAAAGTAAATGGAAGCCCTCGTTTTTTTGCAATAATCAGACAAAATAGAACACTCAAAGCCTGTGCAATAACAGTAGCCAAAGCTGCCCCGCTTGCTGCCATGTGAAAAACGGCTACAAAAATAAGATCACCAAAAATGTTAATTATGCAGGCAACAAAAACTGTAAGAAGCGGGGTTTTTGAATCTCCCATTCCACGGAAGACACCGCCCATCATATTGTAGGCAGTTATAAAAACAGTTCCTGCCGAACAGATATGAACATACATACAGGTTTTATCAAAGGCTTCCTTTGGAGTCTGCATAAGAAGAGCAAAAGGGCGGGTGAGAAAAATCATCAGAACAGTAACAATAAGAGCAAGCAAAGCAAAGAAGATTACGCTTGTTCCGACAATATCTGCAGCCAGTTCTTTTTTATCGGCCCCCAGAGCCTGCCCCATCTGAATGGTCGTGCCCATAGCAAGACCAACGATTATAAAAGTGATAGTCTGCATCATCATAGTTCCGGTTGCAACCGCAGAAACATCAGCTGCATTTCCAAACTGACCTACAATGAGTAAATCAACAGCACCGTAAAAAGACTGTAAAAACAAAGCCCCAAGAACTGGAAGCGCAAAACGAAGAAGCCGGGGAGCAATTCTCCCGGAAGTAAACAAAGTTGTCTCAGACATAAGTTCTCCAAAAACAAAAAAGGCTGGATAAAATTCAGGTATTTCAACCTGCACCTTATCCAGCCTGTCATTTCCATTTGAATGACACGCCCTCCGCGTGAGCAACATCATATTATATAATCTGATGAAAAAAATCAACGACGGGTATCTTCATTATACCTGTATTAACTAGTTTTATATTTCTATTTATTCCTAAAGCCTTTCATCCCATTTTCCAGAAGCGTCGTTGCAAGCTCAATCATTTCTTCCATTGGAATCTTCCGGCCATCGGCGACCCACTGGCGGTAAAGCAGGACAATGCAGTTATTAAAAGTCAAAAGGATATTGCGCACACTCTGGTCCAGCCCCTTTAGCGGATGGGATTCCGCAGCCTGCTTTGTAACACGGTTCTGCATTCTTTCTCGGATATAGTCAAAACGGCTATCACAGGTGACACGTTTGAAAAAATCATCCTGGGCTTCCATGTATTCAAAAAAGGACCTCACCAGTTTGTCCGTATCCTTAAGCTGGTCAAATCCCGAAACTATGGCAGAGTATTCGCTTGAATGTTTTGCCTGAATCTCCGCAAGCACATCATCCACGCAGTTATAATGAAGATAAAAAGTATTACGGTTGATTCTTGCTGCCTCGGTAATTGCCTTTACTGTGATTTTTTCGTAAGGCATCTCGCAGACCATCTGCTTAAAAACACTCTGAATTGCTTCCTTTGTGCGGATAATACGCGGGTCGAGTTTTTCCTCGGTCATAGTTCTACTCCCTTTTATCGCCTTTGTCTTCAATCTGCTGCTGCTCAAAATAATCTTTTGCGTTTAGCGGAGATACAATTTTCTTACCTGTTTCCAATTCCAGTTTTTCGCGAGCTTCTTTTGCGATATTTCCACCTCGGCGGGCTGTGTCTGCGTGTTCCGTAAAATTTTGAGGATTACGAGCTTTTGAAATATCAGTTGTAGCCATTTCTGCAAGCATGTTCAAAACCAGTTCCTGATTCGTCATGTTGTCGCGGAGGTTTTCTTTTTTGAGCCCCTTATATTCTTTATATTGTTTTGCAGTTTTTCCTGCCCAGGTTTTATAGATAATGTCCGTAAGAGTTGCAAATTGAACGCCTTCTTTAAGCCCGTGCTTTTTCCATTCATCAGTGAGATCTTTGCGGATTTCTATTGATTTAAGGCGCTGATTAATCCAGTTGTCAGAATATCCCAATGCCTTGTATTCTGCCAAAGCCCTATGGATTCCCTGCTCAGGATCCTGCATTTCATCCAACCGCTCTTTTGCAACTTGAGCCATCCATAATTTGAAGGGTTCTGCTTTTGGAGAAGGAATTGACTGAATCAGACGGAAAATTCCTTCTGTATCAAGACAGTCTGTTTTGTAATTTTTTCCATCGGCAGCCGGTAATTTCAGTTGGTTACAATTTGTAACCAACTGACTTCCTTCTTTTTTCAGGCGGTTTTTTAGGACTTTCCAATAATTATTTGGATTTGCACTATTCGTTAATACTGCAACTACATCCACAACTGAAAAATACCATTCTTCTTCTTCGGCATTCCATATTGTGCGAACTTTCTGTTCTTCAAAAAGCCTGATTTGTGTTTTTTCTTCAGCCATTTTTACCTCCAGAAAACCTATTTAATAAGCATTTTTGCAATATCTGTCGTTTAAACAACATTATACCACAACTTGTCCTTAATAAATAGACAGTTGTCGCTTATAATGCAGATGAGCGTTAGGGATTGTAGCACCGCCTAAGGCGTACCGCGCAAGCGGTATGGAGCGATAGCGGAAGTGCGGAAAGCCCGACGTCGCGAGTTTTCTTGTTTTTGCGAATCAAAATGCGAACCCTTTGGTGAGCAAAAGAAAACTCGTGAAGTGAGCATGTTTGTTAACAAACTAAGCGAACGACAAACGCCCGAATAATTTTTTGGAGGACAAAATGGACTACACCCCAGGCTATGTTTATGAACTTATGGAAAAAGGTGGACCGACAGATGTTCGTGAGCCTTATTTTAAGGAAGCCGTTAGCGAGATGATGCGCAAGTCGCGTGAGCGACGATTTATATAATTTCCTCTCATGCAAACGAGCGAAGCGAGTATGAGAGCGAGAAAACTCTGCGCAATTGCAAATGCAAAGATGCCCGATGACAAAAGCTATGTTTCTGTCCTGGAAGAACTTTTTGGCCGCAAACTGGATGACGTGCGCATCCTCACCCCTTTTATCTGCGACTTTGGAAACCGTGTAAAGTTCGGAAAAAATGTCTTCATCAATCATTCTGCCATTTTGTCGGCTTCGGGTGGAATTGAGTTTGGCGACGGGGTTTGCATCGCTCCCGGACTTCGCATTGCTTCAATCAATCACGACTTTAATGAGCGTCATACAAAATACACTTACGGCAAAGTCACAATCAAAAAGAATGCCTGGCTTGGCATGAACGTTACAGTTTGTCCCGGCGTTACAATCGGCGAATATGCAGTAGTTGCGGCAGGAGCTGTAGTTACAAAAGATGTTCCGGATTTTGCGGTAGTCGGTGGAGTGCCTGCAAAAATTATTAAAATGCTCGATCCTTCAGAACAGAAGGAATAGATGAAATAATCGGGCGTTACCGCCACAAGTGGCGGTCGGCTGTTCCGCGGCTTGCCTACGGCCGGTCTGCTTACGCAGACTGCT
>NZ_JAFRNB010000009.1 GCF_017430385.1 Treponema sp. | reverse complement strand
TGTCATGCTGAACTCCTATGATATTTGTCAATACCATGAAGTTCCTGACTCCAATAATTAACTAGCTAAACAGAGAGCTTCGTCTGCAAGTTTGTCCACTGCTGCAGAAGCTCTCTTTTCATAAGATGTACCAGTTTTTAACAACGTGTACATCAATTCTGCAAGTTTCCTTGCCGTCGCAACGATTGCGATTTTCTTCGACTTGCTTTGAGTTCCTGTCATATATAGGAACTTATCTTTTATTGCCCCGCCTTTTTTTGACCTGACATGCGACCATGCGGCCAGAATCAGCAGGGACCTCAAATTGGAATTCCCGCACTTTGTGATATGTCCGAGCCGGAGTTTTGTGCTGGACATGTCAAGTTTCGGGACCAGTCCGACCGCAGCTCCAACCGTTGAAACGTTGCGGTAGCGCGAGCCGTCCCCGATGAATGCAATATAGGAAGCTGCCAGCTGTTTCCCGACTCCGGGAATGCCCATCAGGGCTTCAACGTTTTTGTCCCCCTCTATTTCTTTATCAAGCTCCGTCTCGACTTCATCAATCTGTTCCTCAATCTGCCCGATTCGTCTGAGGCTTCTTTCCGCCTGCTTCAGCGCGAATCCTTTCAGAATCTTTATGCTCCTGTCCCGGTTTTCATTTGTGGCCAGATCCTTGCGTTTTATTTCAGTTATTCCGCACTCCAGGAACACGGCATGAAGCCTGTTGATTTCCTTCGTCCTGTCGTTCTTCAACTGTCTCAGTTCTGTCAGAATCTGTCTGATGCTTTCCTCATGCTCCGTCGGAAGCTCGACGGTCGGAAGCTCGTCGTCAGTGTATTTCTGCACGAGGCGTGCGAGTTTCAGAGCATCTTCCTTGTCATTCTTTTTTACTGAGCGGTAAATCAACGCGACTTGACTCGGATTCAAAAGCACTACGTCACAACCGACCTGTTCCTTTATTTCCTTTGCCATCACCATTCCCAGCGAGCATACTTCAATCGCCACCCTGTCACTGGCTCTCAGCAAGGCATAAAGTTTCTTTCTGCCCTCAGGACTTGTCTTTCCGTTGGTTCCGGTCACTTTTCCGTCCTTCCAGATGATTTTAGTCTCATGAGTTCTTTTGCCCAGGTCGATTCCCACATTTCTTCCTTCGCAGTCTTTCATAATATGCCTCCGTTCAGTAAAATGGAATCAGGAGTGAAGGTCTGGTGGTGGAACACCGTACTCCTATCCGCGGTAACGGGGAAACGTCCCCGTTCCGCATTATGTCTTACGGCGGTCGGTTTTGGTTAATCTTGTTTTCGAAGTAAGGGGCTGTTTTTGCAGTGCCTTCTTCACAGTTCGGCAGAACCTTCCGCCGACTCTCTGATTCCGTCAAATCAGAGTACCACCTTTTCCCAGACTTTCATATCATGGCATCTTGTTTCAGCATCTACGCAATCTGCAGCGTTGAGATTCCGAAACGAGTTCGGAATGACACGGCTAGCTGAACTTAAGCGCAAAGTGTGATAGAATAGGAGAGAAGGAAGTGAACTTATGGGCGATACGGCATTAGCGTATTTTAATGAACTTGATAATTTCGACGTTCCGACTCTTACGGCGATTTTTGAGAAAGTGAAAATGCTTCTGGCAAAGAAGAACGAGCAAAAATCTGTTTTTGAAGAAATAGAAATTCCAAAAGAGAAGAGTGCTTTTTTCAACGCAATTGGGAAAATTTCTTTTGACAAAAATGCAGTCGAAGATTTGCGAGGGGAAAGCATTATATGATTCTTGTGGATACCAATATCCTTGTTGATTTTTTCAATGCCCCCACAAAAGAATTTGCCCAAATTTTTGCATTTCCCCGCGCTGTCGTTTAAGCGCAACAAAAACCATTCAGTTCCATTGCTTGGGAAGCAACTGGTCACGCCCCTAGTAATCTTTGCTTTTTATTGTATACAATATAAGCAGAGGTTTTTATGAAAAAGTTGATTCATAAAGTGTTATGCGCAGTTGCAGCATGTATTGCCGTATCTGCGCTTTCTGCCCAAAATCGAAAGGTCGATGTTTGGGACTTTGGCGGCGTGCAGGAGGCTGGTGCGAACAATCATATATCGATTGCTGATATTGATGCGCTCACCAATCTTCCTGCCGGTGGAAAATATCTTGAAGCCGGCGACTTGCCTGCATTTGGCGATTTGACGGTGAACGTTGTCGCGAATGACCGTGCGTACTATGACGGAAAGAAAAACTATGGTACGCAGGGATATGCGGCAGTTACTTTTGACGATGGATATTCATCCAACGGTATCTACTATTGCAACGGTACTGGCGGAAACAATCGCCGCTGCTTGACGATAAAGAACGTAAAAGCCGGTGACATAATAACGTTTTATGCGCGTCTTTCTGCTGCTGCCGACACGGACATCCACTTTTCAACGGTTGATGCCGACGGAAAAGTGACTGCCGAGCAAGATGAGGTTGCACCGATAAAGGCTGAATCAAAACGATATTCCTATGTCGCCCTTACTTCTGGAACATATCGAATTTGGACTGACAAGAAAGCAGGAAAACCAGTATACTATCGTGTAGTAAGAACTCCCGCCGTTGAGGTGAGCGGCAAACTTGAAAACTTGAACGGAAACGGGACTCTCAAATTTGTCATCGCCGGATTGAACAAAGAGTTGGATGCGAAAGTTTCTGGAAACTCATACCGGGTGAATCTTCCGCCACAGCATACATTTACGGCGGTGCTTTCAGGCATTGCGGGCTACGGAATCAGCCCGGAGACTCGGATTGTCGATTTGTCGGATGCAAAAGCCGGTTCTGCAAAGAACATTAATCTTGTTGTGGGCGAGGCGATTTTGTACAAAGCATCGGGACGCATAACAGGAATCGACGCGAACTACGACACATCAAAACTTTCTGTCGTGATGAATCCTCCTGCGGGCGGAGTGTATCAGAGCGTTGAGATGGCTGTTTCCGGCTCGAACGGCTCTTTTTCATACGAAGGAAAGCTTGAGCCGATGGTTCCATACACGGCCCAGATTGTTGGGGCGAACGATTATGAAATCACGGCTGGCAAAAGCATTCAGCTTTCAAACGATGTGGCTCAGGATATTGTTGTTGGACTCAAGCCCACGTATGAGACGAACGGAAAATTCTTCGGCGAAACATCTCCTCTTCCGACAAAAATTTCTTTTAAGAACATGGAAGATGGATATGTGTACGATGGTGTTGTTTCAAAGGATTCGTACTCTGTGAAACTTCGCGATGGCTCATATGAAGTTTCATGTGAAACAGACAAGGCTAAGACAATCAACCACATTGTCGTGGCTGGAAAAGCAGTTTCAAAAGATATTAAGATGTCTTTGAAAGACAAGACTCTTGCACCGCTCAAGCTCAAGAAAGATTTGAAAGTCGGTCCGAAAGCCGAGTTCAAGACGGTGAGTGCTGCAGTGAAAGCGGCAAGTGCAATGGGACCTAAGTCGGAAAAAGACCGAATCACGATTCATATTGCGCCGGGAACGTACCGCGAGCAAATCCTTATCGATGTGCCATACATCACGCTGAAAAATGACACGCCGTCCCAGGAAGTAAAACTCACTTGGTACTACGGAATTGGCTACAATTATTATTCGGCTGATGAAAAGGGCTGGTACGACGAAGATTTGGCATATGACAAATTCGTAAAGCATCCAGTGGCAAAATGGGGCGGCGCAACATACATTAAGCCGTATGCAACCGCGTTCCGTGCCGAGGGAATCACCTTCGAGACTTCGTTCAACAAGTACATGACCGATGATGAACTTTCGGATGGAGTTGCATCTGACGGAAGTGTTCCAGAGCGCAAAATCAATTCTGACGTGCGCTCAAAAGCATTGACTGAACGCTCGGCTGCAATTCTCATTGAGGCAGTTCGCGCCGAGTTCTTCAACTGCAAATTCTTGGGAAGCCAGGACACGCTCTATACGGGCTACAATTCTGAGGCGCAGAAAGCGGAAAATAGTCCGTACAAGAATGAGCCGCTTCGGGCATATTTCAGAAATTGTTTTGTCGAAGGAAACACCGACTTCATCTTTGGTGACGGAGACGTTGTTTTTGAGAACTGTGAGATTAGCTTTGCCGGATATACGACGGAAGGTGTTGCGGGCGGATATTTGACCGCAGCTCGGACTACGAGCAAAAAAGGATATTTGTTCTATGATTGCGTGTTGAGCGCAAACCAGAATTATTTCGTGAATCAGGGCTATCTTGGCCGCCCGTGGGGAAAAGAGGCGCGTGTTGCGTTCATCAAGTCCCTCGTGGGAACGTCTGGAATCATCAATCCGCTTGGTTGGACGCAGATGAGCGGAAACAAGCCGGAGGATGCGAATTTCAAGGAATTCGGCACGATTGAAGATGGCGCTGCTGCTGATTTTGATTATCGCGTGGGCGGAACCACGTTGACCGGCGAGGATGGCTATGCACCAAAAGACTTTTTTGGTGATTGGACACCTGCTTATTTTGCGGCGCAGACAGTAAAGCCAAAATCGATTTTTGCACGGTTCTTCCAGTGGCTCAAGGGCTTGTTCTCAAAATCATCAGACACATCATTCGCAAAAAAACCGAGCTTTACTACGGACGACGACATCAACACGCCGTACCCAGGACACACAATCACTCTCCATTATTCTCTTGGACAGTACGACAACGAGGATGTTTCCGAAATCAGCTGGTACAGCGTCACAGAGGACGGAACAGAGTTCCTCATGAAGCAGTCGAAAGGATTTGCCGACAAGACATATCTGATTAAGAAAGACGACCAGGATTCGTTCATCAAGGCTGTTGTCACTCCCAAGCGCAGATTCAACAATGCGGGCGAGCCAAAGGAAATCAAGCTTGAGGCGAAAATCAAGGAAGGCTATGCGGCTCCGTCGAAGGCTGCCGCTGACAGACCGCGGACTGCCGGGGCTGTGAACGTGTTCTTGGCTGGCGATTCCACAGTCAAGGATTACAGCTCGAATGGAATCTGGATGGGCGGAAAGACAAGAAGCGAAGGAGCATGGGGCGAATACTTGCAGAATTTCTTCAACAATTCTGTTGCCGTCCAGAACTATGCAGAGGGCGGACGTTCTACGAGAAACTTCATCAACGAAGGCTCATTGCAGAAAATCGCTGACAAGATTGGAAAAGGCGACTATCTGTTCATTCAGTTTGGTCACAACGACTGCCACAACGAGGCGGGCTACCTTGAAGACCGCTATGTTCCTCTTGGAAAAGCAGATTCAAAGGGGATTTATCCTGTGACTGCTGGAAAGAAAGTTCCTACCCCAAGCTCCTATGTTTCAAAATATGGTGCTGAGTTCTACGGTTGGAAGGGTGGCACATACAAGTGGTACTTGAAGCAGTACATTGACGTTGCCAAGAATGCTGGCGCAATTCCTGTTTTGGTTACTCCTGTAAGCCGCTTGTACTACAACGAGGATGGTACAATCAGACCGCACCACGACTCGACGGCAAAGGAGACTGAAAGCGAAGGAGCCGTGCTCACGGAAAACAATGCGTACTGTGAGGCAGTTCGGCAGCTTGCAAAAGAAGAAAAAGTGATTCTTATTGATGGGTTTGAAATCACGAAGAAATTTTATGAAGATGCTTACAAGGCATCTGGAAATGATTCTCTTGCAAGAAAGCTCATGTTCCCGGGCGACAGCACGCACAACAACAAGCTCGGCGGGTTCGTTCTTGCCGGAGAAATGGCGAAGGCAATCAAGTCTCAGATTCCTGCTCTCGGAAAGAACATTGTGAAGCCTGCCAAAGTTCTCGGCGAAAATGCGGACGGCCAGAATTTGTTCACGGTGGATTCATTAAGCAATTTCACTTGCGACGACGAGTACTGGACAAAATATGAGCAGAAAGTTATCGATTCGATAAAATAAAGATGTTCATTTGGCTGGCTTAAAGCCGAAAAAAAGGGGCTGCCTAAAAAGTTCAGTTAGCTGTGTCATTCCGAACTCGTTTCGGAATGACACAGCTGTAGATAGCGTAGATGCTGAAACAAGTTCAGCATGGCACTTACTTCTAGGACAGTCCCCTTTTTCAATTGGTCATTTTCGTTTCAGCGGTTTGGTGTCGTCGTAGTCAAAAATCGTTTTTGTGTCGATGAACCGGCCGTATTCTTGTTTCCAGATTAAGTGCCACTGGCTTTTGTCGTATTCTTCCAGCGCAGATTTTTCCATATCG
>NZ_JAFRNB010000073.1 GCF_017430385.1 Treponema sp. | reverse complement strand
CCTTCCTGTCGCAGAAAAATCAGGCTCTACCCAGCTAGGCTCAAAAAAATTGTTCGCATTCAAAAAATCAGAATAGCGTTTGTAAAGCTCAAGATAATCTTCGTCCTCATCATCAAATTTATAATCAGGAAGAGAAGATACCGTATCATTCCAGAGTTTGAGCGAGCGCAAAGTGTCCGAAATCCAGTCAGCGAATGAAGCCGAATCTTTACGGAAGATAGGATTTATGATTTTCTTGAAAATTGTATTTCCGTCTGGAGAAGCGGCATTCTCTGAAATCAGCGAACTTACAAAAAATTTCCGCAAAATCGAAGGAATGCTCGCCTTGTCAGCATCCCTGCCACGGACGACCTCGCCCTTGAATTTGTCCCATGCGATGAACCTTTCCATCAGAACGACATCAACGCCGCTTTCATCGGGGTGACTGACACACCATTCTGCCCAGGAATTTTTTACGACATCAGTTGAAAAGACAAAAACATTATTCAAATCGCAAAGGGCATCCTTAAAGAACGCACCAAGCCCTTCTGGAGCAACAAACAATTCTTTTTCCATTAAAATAAATTCCTTTTGTTTCTATTATCATAAATGCCTTTGACTTTCAATGCAAGTTTTTGTCAGGAATAAAGTCCGTGACACATCGTGCTCAAACTTTCAGAGCCGCATCAAGTTTTTCTGCAATCTGGCCAAGCATTTCTTTTCCGCGGAGTTTTTCAATCCAGTCTTCCGGGAACTCTCCGTAATAAAGGCCTGCAAGCCCTCCAGCAACTGCACAAACAGTATCAGCATCATTCCCAAGATTCACCCCTTTTATTATACAGTCGCGGTAGTTCTCCGTATTGAAGAAACACCAGATTGCGGCTTCAAGAGTATCCACAACATAGCCGGAAGATTTTATAGATTCTTCGTCGGTGTCAGGAAAACCAGGAGCAAAAGGTCTTTCCCAATATGTTGCGGCATCCGTAAATTCTTTGTTGCGTAAAATGTATTTTCTGACTGTTTTCGCGACGGATCCCCGTAAATCAGATTTTTGTCTTCCATTTAATATTTCAAGAAGAAAGGTACAGTAGATGCAGCAGCCAAGTTTCGCGACAGGATGCGCATGGGTCAGGCTTGAAACATTTTGAATTACCTCAAACGCCGCGTCCACGCTCTCTTCATTTTCCAGCAGATTCAGCCCGAACTTTTTTTGAAGGTAAAATACGATCGGACTGATTCGCATAAGGGAGCCGTTTCCGTTTTGGTTGATTTTTTTCCGCCACATTCAATGGCAGGAATTCCTTTCCTAAAGCTGAAGATGGCCATAGAGCATGTCTGTCCCATGTCAAAGGCTCGTTTTTCCGTCGTATATTCGTTATTAAAAAGCCAGGACTCAAAGCGTTTCATAATGTCCGTATAGTCAACATCTTTTCCGAGAGCCATTGTATCTGCAAGGCTGTCCGCAAGTGCAAGCGTCATGCTTGTGTCGTCAGTCCATGTGCCTGCAGGTTTGTTGTATGTACCGTGGCCCACCATATCGATGATGTTCAGCTTTTTTACGTCCCCGCGTTTAAAAAATTGCACTGGACATCCGGCCGCATCTCCAATAGCAACTCCGTAAATAATTTTTTTTACTGCATTTTCTCCGTTCATTTTTCACCTTCTACATCTATAACATACTTTCTTTCTAAGAAAAGTTCAGTCCGTGCCGCTCGTGCCATTTTTTTAGGACAGATTTTTCTTCGCCTGCCGGGTAGTCGTTTCGGTCAATTCTCTCCTGACAAACTTCTTTTCCCCGCACCTCAATGCAGATTTTATACTCCCCGTCTTTTTCCGCATAGACAATCGTGCATTCCTTTTCATCAACACTTTCTGCATAGCTTGCCACGCAGTTATGAAGAGCCGTTCCGATTTCGCACATCTGCATATTTGTTTTGGGAAGGCGGAAAGAATAGCCGTCTATGTCGTCCTCAAGATTTTTCTGCTCGCCAGTGTATTTAAAAGTGATGTTGCGATTCTCCACGCTGTAAGAAATTTTTGCAAGGGCATCGTGATTGAAGCGAGTGAATCCGTCTTCCAGAATATCCTTTCGCAATTCTTCCGGCACATGGCGAAAATATTCCTGAAACATGCAGAGAGCATCGTCCTTCATGTAAGGATCTGCTTCCTCGCTTTTTCTGAGAAGCGTGTTCATCGTCGCAAGCTCGCCCCGCTTTTTTATGCTGTATTGTGAGAAGAAAACAAGGGCTTTTCGGTCAAGATACCTGATTTCTTCCCGATTTTCTTCGCTTTCGATTACGCGGTTGTATAAATTGATGTCGCGGAAGCCTGAATCATGAAGCCGCATACACAAAAGAAGAATCGTCGGATGCTCGGCATAAATTTTTCGCAAAACCCGATGGTCACTGATTTGAGCCTTTTTTAAGAATTTTGCCAGAACTTTGGTATCTGAACGGTCGTAGCTGAAGTTGAATTTCAACTCATGCAGCTCCTTGTTCATAAGAACTGCGTAAAGATTCGGCTCACAGGGAAGCATCGTAAGCACATACATTTCAGAAAGATAACAAGGCTTCTCATTCTCTTCGCTCAAATATCTGCTCGTAGTTGGAGTTTCTGAAAGCCCCGTAAATTTTCTTGCAAGAGCAGAAAGTTTTTTGTACGCTTCGCAAAGCACGCTCTCTGGATAAAAATAGAATTCCAGATTTCCGAGAAACTGAAGGATTTTTTGATGCCGCTCAAAAGGCAAAAACTCTCTCTTGCTGTTCTGGTTCAGCCGCCACGGTTCAAAATCTTCTTTTTTCTCAGAAGGCTTGCCGGAATCAAAAGAAAAGGAAATCTTGCCGTTCTTCATGTCAAAAGAAATTGTTTCCGTAGTAAAAGCAGGACTTTCAATCGCCACCGAAGAATACACAGGAAATTTTGACTCAACATGTCTGTTCAAGTAATCTCTTCCTTCAATCTCTTTTCGCGCGAATCTTTTGAAAGCCAAATTGAGCGTAAGATTTTCTTCATCAACGCAAATCTCTGCCGCAAAATAATCTTTCTGGGTGTTGTTCGAGTCCTTGAAATTCCGCGAATTAAAAAAATACCGGCTTTCTTCCTTTCGCCATGCACAATAATCTGCCATCTCACACGGAGAAAGGTCTTCGATTGCAATGCCTCGCTCGGCAGCAAGAACGCCGTTTCCGGTAAAATTAGGCTTTGCAGGCTTAATAGGAAATTCCACGAATTCAGCCGGAAGAATTTCTTCACTTTCTTCTGGAATTGAGTCCGCTTTTTCCCAGAGATTTTTCGACCAGTCAAAAACAACCGTATCTCGAATAAATTGATTTTTGAACCGTACAGGAATTATTTTCTTTTCATTTTTGCTCTGAACGAAATCAGCAGTACCAAGTTTTCTATAAAAATAAATCTTTTCCATCATAAAATCCTCCAAAAGTCACTGGTGTATCGAATAACTGTCATGCTGAATTTATTTCAGCATCTGTGTTTAGAGATTCCGAAACACACTTTGTAGCAGGTGCGTGCAAAGTGGCGTAGCGTTCGGAATGACAAATAATTGATATTCGATGTACTAAACAAGCTCGTCGCCGATACAGCCGCAAAAACTTTTTGAAATCACGATTTCGCCCTCTTCATTCAGCCTTTTCAAAATCCCGATGAGTTTTTTCTGCGTTTCAAGCACATCGCTTTTTCTGACCGGCCCCATAAATTCCATGTCTTCCCTGAGCATTTCCGCCGCACGCTGGCTCATGTTTCGGAAAATTTTCTCCTGAACGGCCGCATCCGTTCCTTTGAGAGCCTTTGCCAAATCCTGAGTCTCGACTTCGCGGAGCCATTTTTGGATGCTCCTGTCGTCAATTTCAACGAGAACATTCATGTTCACAAGATAATACTCAACGTTCATCGAAAGAAGCGGATTCACTTCAAAAAGATTTTTGTTCTCGCTCTCAACCGCCGAAAGGAAATAAATGTCACCGTTCTGAATAATTTCGCGGGCAGCCTTTTCGCCGTAAAAGCAAGCGTTTTTGAGGACAGTTCCAACCGCGCTCATAACATCGGGGTCGGAATTCTTTTTTTCGCTAAAAGTATTCAATATGGAAGAAACTTTTTCACGCACGCTTTCGGGCAGTTTTTGAAGTGCCGCCGCCCTGCGCTCATTTGGAAGATAAACCAGAAGCCGGGCAAGATTTTCTTCGTATCCGCCCGCGATAAAATCTCCTATTAAATCGAACGTTTTTTGATTCGCCGCGTCAAAGCGAGTTTTGACTTTTTCGATAAGTTCTTTTGATTCGCCGTCGTTTATGTCGTCGATTATTACAGTGTGCTTTTTCGCCATGATTTCCTCCAATTGCCATTAGTGTTGATATTTAATTATTTACACTAATAACATAGAGGAGGATTTTGAAATCGTTAAATTTTTTTACTCAATAATCCATTCGTTTAGCTGTTCTTCTGCACTAGAATAATTTGCGGCAATTTTTACGATTTTACGGCCATTTAGAGCTTCGTTCTGATATGCAATTGGATAAGAGTTGCTGTTAATCTGCTCCATCGCTTCTTTTGCAGTCTTGTCCATTTTGAACTCAAAGATGTAAATCGTATTTTTTTCCCAGACAACGGCATCACTTCTACCCTTTCCGTTTTGCACTTCACACAAAACAAATTCGCCCATCAGTTTGAAGATGAGCCATACGAATGCCTGACAGTTTAGCTCATATTTTTTTTGATTCGTAGCTTTTGGTGCGGACGCAAAAATATTGTTTATACGCTGCATAAATTCTTCTACTTTACCAGCACGGAGTTCTTTCAAGAAGTTTACGATTTCGATTTTCTTGTCATCCTCTGAAAAACCGGCATAGAGAGGCAAAAGCCTTTTGTACATTCCGTATTTAACTTCCTCGTTTGGAAGAGCGAGCGTAAAACTTCGGAATTCTTTTTCATAATTTTTGATTGTAAGATAACCTGTCTGATAAAGCATTGGAACTGGTTCACTTGAATTCAGGCGATATTCTTCAAGTGAGCGGGAATCAACATCTATACCTTCTTCCAAAGACATGTAATCAAAATCAATATCCAGCATCATTTTTGTGAGGAATGTCGGCGTACCAGTGGAAAACCAATAGTTACCAAAATGTAAATCTGCAAAAGCACTCAGAAGACTAAAAGGATTATAAACATCAGTAAGCACATCCTGACAAAAATGGTAGCCGTCATAATTCTTTTTAAGCTCTGCAAGGCACTGTTCTTCTGTCAAATCGTTATTTTGAGCCATTTGATTTATTTCTGGACTGAAGTTTTCTTCGAGTTCTATTTGAGAAACTCCACAAATCGCGCCAAAATCTTCAGAAAGAGAAATATCACGCAAATTGTTCAAATCCGAGAAGATGCTTACTTTGTCAAAACGCGTTACACCTGTTATGAAAACGAATCTAATGAACTGGTCTTCGCTTTTTAGATTTCCGTAAAAACCTTTGAGTGCATCCCGAATCTCTCCTTCAAGCTCAGTATTTGTAACATTCTGCAAAAGAGGCTTGTCATATTCATCAACAAGAACAACAACCTGATTGCCAGTTTTTTCAAAAGCCGCTTTCATCAGATTTCTGAATCGGATTGCGATATCCTTTGACTCAGTGCGCTTGCCATAAAGCTCTTCATAACCAGAAAGCATGTCGTCCATCTGCAAAAGCAAATCATCATAAGTTTTGTAATTTTTTCCGGTGAAATCAAGATAAATGACAGGATATTTCTTCCATTCAGTTTCGGTCTTGGAGATTGAAAGCCCCTCAAATAAATCCTTGCGTCCTTCAAAATAGCTACGCAAAGTTGAAAGAAAAAGCGACTTTCCGAATCTTCGCGGCCTGCTCAAAAAATAAGGACAGTTATATGCCGTAAGTTTTGATATGAACTGGGTTTTATCAACATAAATACAACCGTTCTCACGAATTTTTTCAAATGTCTGAATGCCAATCGGCAGGTTTCGTTTTTCGCTCATAAAAATATTATAGCACAAAAAGGGAAAAAAGTCCGTCGTTATACAAATGGAAGTCTATCGTTCTTGTAGACAAAGACTTGTTCGTACCATTTTTGCTCAAGCTCAACTATTGAGTCATCGCCCCCATCTCACAATAATTTTCGCCGTAAGGTAGAAAAGCTGGGGTATCCTCAAACTTGATTTCTGACATAGCAGGAATTTCCAAGTCATTCTCAAAATATTTTGTGATAGAAACGCAGTATTCTTCCAGAATATTACTCAGAATTCGGACTGTACTTTTACCGATTATATCGGGGCTCTGAAAGTCGAAGATTTTCACTTTGCGGGTTCGTTTCTCAGGCTTTGTATCTTTTTCGCAACTTTCAATCGCCTAGCAACCAGTTATTTCTCCACTTTTGAATATTTCCCTTCCCAGTATCGGGCTTTTTCTTCATCGTAGACTGGGTTCACAGGATTTTTTGAGGCGTAAACTCGGGAAAGCCAGTAGTAAATTGTTGACATACCTTCTGGGGTGCAGTCACAACCAGGCTTTTTGCTTTCTTCGATTGCTTTGAGTGCGGATTTTTCGGCTTTGAGGAAGTCTTCTGCACTTGGGGCAGGCTCTGTGTTTTCCTCTGGATTTTCTGATTCAGCGGCAGCATG